>DASUJR010000028.1:0-14312 GCA_036279175.1 Candidatus Acidiferrales bacterium
ACGCCGGATCAGATCTTCCGCAACAATCACAACGGCACGTTCACCGATATTACGGACTCGTCGGGCATTGGCGCCTATATCGGAAGAGGGATGGGCGTGTCGATCGCGGATTACGACAATGACGGCCTCCAGGATATTTTCGTGGCGAACGACACGGTGCCCAATTTCCTCTTTCACAATCTTGGCCACGACAAATTCGAGGACGTCGCGATGCTCGCCGGCGTGGCCCTGAATGACAACGGGCGTCCAGTCGCGAGCATGGGCGCCGATTTCCGCGACTACAACAACGATGGGCTGCCGGACCTCGTGTTCACAGACATGGTCAACGACACGTATCAGCTGTTCCGCAACACCGGCAAAGCTCCTGCGTTCGAAGACGATACAACCAGCTCCGGGCTGGCGCTCGAAACACGCGGCCTGACGGGTTGGGGCGCCGGTTTGTACGATTTCGATAACGACGGCGACAAGGACCTCCTCACGGCAAACTCGCACTTTCCAGGGCTCGAGCGCGAGTTGGGAACCGAGACGGCGTTGCCGAATTCCGTGTTTCGGAATGAAGGCGACGGTCGCTTCGTAGACGATTCAAAGATCGCAGGACCCGACTTTCAGATTCCGGGACACTATCGCGGCATTGCATTCGCCGATTTCGATAACGACGGTCGCGTGGATGCTGTTGTATCGAACGTCGATGGGCCAGCGCGGCTCTTCCGTAACATCAGTCCAAATGCGGGACACTGGCTCGCTTTGAAGCTTCAAGGCACGCGCAACAACCGCGATGGAATAGGCGCGAAAGTCGCGGTCACATTGCCCAGCGGGCGGAAGCTCTACAACCATTGCACAACCAGCGTAGGCTACGCGTCGTCGAGCGAGCCGCTTGTGCGCTTCGGGTTCGGTAAGGAAACGGCGGCGAAGTTGATCGAGATCCGTTGGCCAAGCGGAATTGTGCAGCAGTTGCGCAACGTAAAAGTGGATCGCGTGCTGAAAGTTCGCGAGCCTGACCGATAGCGAGCAGCCGCCGGTCTAACGTGCAGCCCTACCGTACGAATGCGCGAGTTCCTGCGAACGCGCGATGCAGGCGGAGTCGGGCGAGAGTTGTTCGACGGCCTGAAAATACTGCCGAGCATTCACGTCGCGCCCCAGTTCCATGTTCAGGTTGCCCATCAGAAGCAGAAAGGTTGGATTGTGTGGATATTGCGTCACAAGCGGCTGCGCAACCGAGATCGCCTTCTCGTACTTGCGATCGTAACGGCGTAATGCAGCAGCCAGGATGAAGCGAACGTCGATCGCCAGCAGCTTGCCATCCGCCATCCCGACTTCCATTTGCCGGACGCCTTCTTCCTTGTCGCCTCCCGGAATGCCGCTCAAGAAGCGCAAAAACTTGAGCATGGGCGAAAGCGTATCGACATAATAGTTGTAAATTCCCATCGCGGCCGTGGCGTCGGCCATCTGCGGATCGAGCTTGAGCGCCTCGATCATCTCTGAACGAGCAGCGACGCCGGCCTTCGCCGCGGCGTGGTTCTCCCCTCGCAAGCCATGCATGCGCACCTTCAACGCGTACGCCATCCCGGCGTAGAAATGCATGTCAGCGGAATCGTTTCTCGCAAGCCGCGCTTGTGCGAGCGCAATCGCTTTGTCTGCCTGCGCGAGATACGCTTCGTCGGATGATCGCTTGTCGTGCTTCCAGGCTTCGACGATGCCCCACCTGACTTCGCATGCCTCGCAGTAGCGTTGCCACCAGAGAGCTTCGTCTTCGATCAGATATCCGAGCGGGTTTTGCGGCTCAGATTGCTCGAACGCACGAGCCAAAGCCGCTCCTTGCTGTGCGTCGCCGGAGTAGATCGCATCAAGCGCCTTCTGCGCATCCGCCGGAACATTCAGACCCGCTGCGCGGGTGGTTCCCGCCGACAGGGCCCCAGCCGTCACGATCGCCAGCAATGCGACAAATACTCTTCCCGCGATCTTGCAAGCAGAGTTCATTTCGCGCGCTTTATCCAGCCGATCAATCCCGCCACTGTAACGTACATGGTGAAACACTCGAGCGCAAATGGAAGAAAGCCGAGGAATCCGGGCGCAGGCATCTCGAAAATCTTGATGTCCTGGAACATGGGAAAGGTGTAATGCCACTTTGCCCCTGCCCAATAGTTCCAAAACTCCCAAAACCAGCCGCATATCCAGCCGGAGATCAGAAATCCATAGAAGCGCCGCCGATATCCTTCTGAAAAGTCGCCGACGAAAGACGGCAGCGATAAGCGACGATTCAGCGGATCGAGCAAGAAAACGAACCCGACCCAGACCAAAGCGAACAGCCGGTCCGCCACGTGCAATGGCAAAACGAGAGGGAGAATCAGAAAAGCCGCACCAATGACGATGAGAACATTGCTCATCAACCGTGGAAATGCGACGGCTTTGCCCGGCAAGGGAGGCAGGAGCGCCTGCACGAGATCCGAAGTTTCGAAGACTGCGGGCCAGATGGTCGCAAACGACCAGCCGTAGCCAAAGACGATTGCCGCCCAGCCATGTGGGACGCCGACGTAAGTCCAATTGCGTAGTCGCAAGTTGTAGGCTTCGAAAATCAGCCAGAGCGGAATGGAGAGCGCAGCCATCCGCGCAAGGGTGAGCGGCGCGTCCTTTAAGCGTGATCGCCCGGTCAACGCGAGCACCGCAGCGTCGGCAATCAGGATGTAAGCGCTCCATGCGATCGGCGTGAAATATGTCCAGACCGGCTCGATGCGGTAGAACACCATCCATTCGGCGCACGCGAGCGCCACGAACCCGAGCCAACCGTATGCGGCAAAAGGGCGGCGTTTCAGCGCGCGAGAGTAACCGAAGACCAAAAGCGCAGCCGTAGCGGCTGTGATGGCGACGCCCAGCGCATTCATGGGCGTTCATCTTAGCAAGCGGGTCCAAGCCATTACCACAGAACGCCAGCGCTTAGGTGCGAAGCGGCTTTCTTGCTATGCTTTGCGTCTTCTGTGACTGGGATAACGGCCCAACCCGAAAAACTCGAACGCGGCCTCGGGCTGCTCGAAGCAACCTCATTGAACGTGACGTTTATGGTTGGCATCGGGCCCTTCGTCGTCATTCCTTTTGTCGTGCAGGCGATGGGCGGGCCGCAATCGCTGATCGCGTGGCTGACGGGTGCGATCCTCGCGCTCTTCGACGGTTGCGTTTGGGCCGAACTGGGCGCGGCGCTTCCCTACGCCGGCGGGAGCTATGTTTTCCTCCGTGAAGCGTACGGGCCGCGCCGCTGGGGACGGCTGATGTCGTTCCTCTACATCTGGCAAACCCTGTTCCAAGGGCCGCTCAGCATCGCATCGGGCGCACTTGGTTTCGCAAGTTACTCGACCTATTTGAGTCACCGCGCGCATGTAACGACCGCGACAGGTGCGCTGCTCACGTCTCCCACGGAAAAGGCGATTGCCGCGAGCGTGGTGGTTATTGCGGTGATTCTGCTCTACCGCCGAATCACCGTCGTAGGGAAGATCTCAATTGCGCTCTGCGTCGTTGTGGTCGGCACGATTCTCTGGCTGATTTTTGGCGGGGCGACCCATTTCCACGCGAGCTATTTCTCATTTCCAGCTGGCGCGTGGAGTTTCTCCTGGATTTTCGCGGCGGCTTTGGGGCACGGCACCGTGCAAACGGTGTACTCGTATCTCGGTTACTACAACGTCTGCAATCTCGGTGGCGAAATGAAGAGGCCTGAGCGCAACATTCCTCGCGCCATTTTCCTCTCGATTGTAGGTATCGCGCTGCTTTACTTTGCAATGCAAACAGCAATTCTGGCCGTCGTGCCGTGGCAGGAGGCCGAACGCAGCAAGGCAGTGGTCAGCCTTTTTGTGGCGCGGGCCTTTGGGCCGGGCTGGGCTACTTTCGCAACCGTATTGATCCTGATTACCGCGTTTGGGTCAATTTTCGCCGCGACGCTCGGATACTCGCGCGTTCCGTATGCCGCCGCGCTCGATGGAAATTTCTTTTCGATATTTTCGCGCGTGCATCCGACCGAGCATTTCCCCACGGTGTCGCTAGTCGCCCTGGGAGCCGCCGCCGTGGTTTTCTGCTTGCTGCTTTCGCTGATCGACACGATCCGCGCCATCCTGGCCATGCGCTGCCTCATCCAATTCATCGGCCAGGCGGTCGGGCTCTTGCTTCTACACCGGCACTGGGGACGCGAGCGGCTTCCTTTCCGCATGTGGTTCTTCCCCGCGCCTCTCGTTATCGCGATCATCGGCTGGGTCGGCATTTTCATCGCAACCGGACGAACGCCGATGCTCGCTTCGCTCGGGGCCATGGCCGTCGGTATTGTTGTATATTTGGGCCGCGCACGTTATCAGCACGAATGGCCCTTTCAGGAGGTCGCTTGAGGATCAAGCCAGCCCGAGTTCTGATCGGAATCTTATCGGCGGCAGCAATCGCAGCGGGCATTCCGTTGCCTTCGCATTCGGTGCCGAGCGAGGTCGCAGCAATCGACAAGGCCCGCGTTTCAACGCGAATTCTCTTCATTACCGCGCATCCGGATGATGAATGGTCGAGCCTTCTCACCTATCTCGCTCGCGGGCTGCACGCCCATGTGGCGCTGATGACGCTAACCCGCGGCGAGGGCGGCCAAAACGCGATCGGCTCCGAGCTGGACGGCGAGCTGGGTCTGCTGCGCACGCACGAATTGCTTGAGGCGGGCAGCTACTACGGTGTGAAGCAGTTCTTCAGCCGAGCGCCCGACTTTGGTTTCACCACGGACGTGGCGCGAACAGAGAAAATCTGGGGCGACGTGCCTGTCGAAGATATGGTTCGCGTGATCCGCACCTATCGGCCGCAAGTGGTGATCAACGGCTGGGGCGGCGTTCATTCAGGCCACGGAAATCATCAGACAAGCGGCATCTTGACGCCGCACGCCGTGGCCAAAGCCGCCGACCCGAACGCGTTTCCGCAGCAGATCGCGGAGGGACTCAAGCCGTGGAAAGTTGCGTTGCTGCTCGAAGGCGCGCGAGGCAATACATCGGACGCCGTAGAAATCCCTGTGAACGACATTTCGCCGCTTCTCGGAGAAAGCTATGTCGACATCGGCATGGAAGGCCACGCGCAGCACCGGTCGCAAGGCACCCCGGCATTTTTTGGCAACCGGTTCTTCCGGCGCCCGATGTATCTCGTCCGCGAAAACAGCAATGAAGAGCCGGACGGAAAGTTCGATCCGAAGTTGCTCGCACAGCCAATCACCGCAATCGCAGCCGCGTTTCCACGCCTCCAATCGGCGATGCAGCCGGCCCTAGAATCCGTTGAGCAGGATTTGAACGCCGCACGCAGCTCCGCGCTCAAGTTGGACCGCGGCGCGGCCGCGACTTCTCTCGCACAAGCTGGTAAGAAGATCGAAAGCCTTCGCGATCAAGTCGCCCAAGGCAACAGCGCCGAAAAGGCCGATGCTCTGTGGGAAATTGGCAGCGAGCATCGCGCGATCGACAAAGCGCTTGCCCAAGTTGTCGCCCTGCCGATTGACGTCAGCGCGGACCGTCATGAGCTGGTCGCGGGGGACGATTTCCACGTAACCCTTGGAATAGGCGAACCCGACGAAAATGCCCTGAGCGTTCCAGCCGATGTAGTCGTTAACAGCTCGACCTTGCAATTGCCTCCGGGCTGGACGACCACCGAGCAGACCAAGGGCGAAGGTGGAACGTACGAATTTGATGTTTCCGTTCCGCGGAGCGCGAAACTGCCGACGTCTCCCGCATACGCGGTGCTGCCGTTCCCCCCGCCGCTTGTTTCGCTTGCCCTCAAAACGAACGTGGACGGGTATGAATTCGTCATGAGCAAGCCCGTCGAACATCTGAGCGCCACAACGACCGGCATTCTCACCTATCCTCTCGAACTCGTCCCAGCCGTCACGTTGAGCGTCGAGGAGCCCGAGATCATGGTTCCGGTGAAGCGAGCCTCCGGGCAGCGAACGCTGCTGACTCGAGTACGCTATCACGGCGCGAAACCGGCGAAAGTTTCGGTCGGCATCGATCTTCCGTCCGGGTGGACCGCGCAGTCGGTTGCGCCACTCGATTTTTCGTCTCCAGGCGACGAGTTGATCCGCTTCTCCGTTCAACCGCCCGCGACGCTTCAGCCCGGCGCATACGTCCTGCACCCGTTCGCAAAGCTGGATGGCGAGACGTTTCGAACGTCGCTCAATGCCATTCCGAATCTTCCCACCCGCGATTGGAGCAAGCCGGACGACGTCACAGTGCACGTTCTGGATTTGGTCGTCCCCGAAGGACTGCGCGTGGGCTACATCGCCGGCGATAACGATCCATTGCCCGGCATCCTTCGCCAGATCGGTATTCGCGTGGATATGCTTGACGAAGCGGCGCTCGCCTTCGGCAATTTGAGCCAGTATGACGCGATCACCGTCGGCATTCGCGCGTACGAGCTTCGTCCTGACGTGATGCGTTCCAACGGGCGGCTGCTCAGTTATGTCCGGAACGGTGGCACGCTGCTGGTTCAGTATGAACGGGACTTCGCTTGGAACAGGCTTAAACCTGCGCCGTACCCGGCGACGATGCCGGATCAAACTTCGCGCGTCACGGTTCCGACCGCGCCGGTGCGGTTCCTGGCGCCGCAGAATCCGCTGCTAAATCATCCGAATAAGATCACCGAGGAAGATTTCAAGGGTTGGGTTCAGGAACGGGGGCTCTATTTCTGGGGCGACTTCGACTCCAAGTACCAACCGGTGCTCGGCATCGCTGATCCCGGCAAGCCGGAGACGAAAGGCTCGCTGGTGTACGCGCGCATCGGCAAGGGAGTTTACATCTACACAGGCTTGTCGTTCTTCCGCGAGCTGCCTGCGGGCGTGCCTGGAGCGTATCGCCTGTTCGTCAACTTGGTAAGCCAAACGCCGCGCCGCGCGCACTGACGGGGACTCAAAACCGCTGGCCCAGACCCCGCCAGGATCATCGGCGAGCAGGAGGAATGGGCCCGATGATTCCGTTCAACGGTTCGCCAGGACTGCGCAGGCTAGAAGCTCTTGAATACCTGCCACAGCCAAACGCCCGCGGTCGCCACGAGCAAGGCACTCGACAGCACAATCAACGCCGTGATCGGCTTGCTCAGTTTTTCGATTCGAGCAACGAGCACGCGTTGATCGGTTGCCATCGCTTGCGCGCCAGAGCCGAGAAATATCTGATCTTCCTCGCGCGTTGATAGGCTGCTGCGGTAGATCAAGAACACCAGCAGGAGTGCGGTAACCACTCCCCATGCGACTAGCAGCAGGATAAGCGAGTTTCCGTACGTATCCATGCTGAACCTCCCGGCCCGCGGGGTGAGGAGGAGCTTCGGAGGGCGAATCGGCCCCGGCGCGGGCCACTTGCGGGGGATTATAACACCTTGGGGGCAGGGGTAAGTCAAGCAGCTCTTTTGGTCTTGAGGATCTCTGGGATGGGAGCCTTGCTGCCGAGTTAGGTCGGAATCCGCACGAAAAAGGGGAATCAGCGATGAACCGCGGGGAAATCTTTCTCGGTCCCTGAATCTGCGTAGCCCATGGATTCGTCAGGAAACCGGATGTTCCAGAAGTTCCGCATGGGATAAAGGATCTCGACGCCGAGTTCGAACATTCCGTTCCGTTTGCGGTCGCTGACTCGAATCACCCGAAACTCTCGTGACTCGCGCGAGTGCTCGTTTAACACGCGAATGCGGGATCCAACGGGCGTCAGGAAAGGAGCGTGCAGGCGCGCACCGCAGCGGCTCACTTCGATGGCGAAACCGGTACCTTGCAGCGGTTCGCCGTCGTCGCCTTCGTCACGGACGATGGTTAGCGGCATGCCGGCGCGAACGCGACTCGCCCGGCGGCGTTCGATCATTGTGCATGAGGCGGCCATGTGACTGTTTCTGCTGCTCCCGCGACGATCTGGAAATAGCCCGCTCTATTTAATCTAGGCGCGCTTGCGGGCTGGGTCAAGCCCCGCGCCGCCTTGGTGTCCTCGTTGACAAACCTCTGCGCGGGCGGCAATATGAACCCTCAGTGTCTTGCCCCACCTGATTTGCCCAAGTGGCGGAATTGGCAGACGCGCTAGCTTCAGGAGCTAGTGGCCGCAAGGTCGTGGAGGTTCGAGTCCTCTCTTGGGCACCATATTTTTAAGCATTTGCACCGTAGAGCGCGACCGTCACTCCTACTTCCGGTAGCTTCGCGTCTGTACTACACTTCGCGCGACATTCTCGACCTGGGGTGAACGGATGATCGATCGGCGCCGCTTTATCGCTGCATGTTCAGGTTTGGGGCTCACTTCTACACTATTCCCAGGCGTTCTTTGGGGACTTGCGGCAGGCAAAGAGAAGATCACCCTGCAAATGATCGACGACGCGGCTACGATTGCCGACGTCCCCATCCCCGCCGAAGACCGTCAGATGATGCTTTCCTCGCTGGAAGATCAAGCTAAGGGCTACGACGAGATTTATCAGCTGCATATGCCGAACAGCGTGGCTCCGGCCTTCAATTTCGACCCTGTGCTGCCGTCGACGAAGTTCGAAACCGAAAAGCGACCGCTCCACATTTCGGCGGCGCCTGCGATCGAAAAACGCGGCGTGCCGCGCAATCTTGAAGATATCTGCTTCGCAACGGTCAGAGAGCTCGCTGAACTGATGCGCACAAAGAAAATCTCGTCAGTCTCGCTGACGCAAATGTACCTCGACCGGCTGAAGCGCTACGATCCGACGCTTCACTTCGTCATAACCCTCACGGAAGAACGTGCCCTCAATCATGCGAAAGAAGCCGATCGCGATATCGCTGCCGGAAAATATCGGGGTCCTCTGCATGGCATCCCGTGGGGAGCGAAGGACTTGCTTGCCGTCAAAGGTTATCTGACCACGTGGGGCGCCGGACCGTACAAGGATCAAACGATCGACGAGGATGCCACCGTCGTGAAGCGCCTCGATGCCGCGGGTGCTGTTCTCGTCGCGAAGCTCTCGCTCGGCGCGCTGGCCATGGACGACACCTGGTTTGGTGGAAAAACGCGCAATCCGTGGAATTCGGCGCAAGGTTCCAGCGGCTCGTCGGCAGGGCCGGCCTCTGCGACAGCCGCCGGATGCGTTGCGTTCAGCATCGGCTCGGAAACACTCGGTTCGATCTCTTCTCCTAGCACACGTTGCGGCTGCACCGGCCTGCGGCCAACGTTCGGCTTTGTGCCGCGCACCGGTGCAATGGCGCTTTCCTGGACCATGGACAAGCTCGGTCCCATCTGCCGCAGCGTTGAGGATACCGCTCTCGCACTGCACGCGATTTATGGCCCGGACGGCGGCGACCGCAGCGTTCAGCCCGCTGTCTTCAATTGGAACGCGAATCTGGATTGGCGCAAGCTCCGCGTCGGCTACTTGAAATCGGAGTTCGAACGGTCCATCGAACCTCCGAAACCGCCGAAGCCCGAATCGCAGCTCACGCCCGACGAAAAGAAGAAATTCGATGAGGCGACAGCGCGCTTCGAACAATACCGCGCGCACGCCGAATACGACCGCCGGTTCGATCAGGCCGCGATCGCGAAGCTCCAGTCGATGGGCGCGAATCTGATCCCGGTCGAATTGCCCAAATTTCCGTACGATGCGATGACTCCGCTTCTAAACGCCGAAGCCGCCGCCGCTTTCGACGAGCTCACGCGGACAGGGCGCGACAAGCTCCTCACTCTCCAGGGGCCAGGCCAATGGCCGGATATCTTCCGCTGCGC
Source organism: Candidatus Acidiferrales bacterium (assembly GCA_036279175.1). GTDB lineage: Bacteria > Acidobacteriota > Terriglobia > Acidiferrales > UBA7541 > Palsa-295. Next base: position 9,681 of record DASUJR010000028.1, read on the forward strand.
GCGATTCATTCCGGCGGTCGAGTACATCCAGGCAAATCGCGCGCGCCTGCTTGCGATGGAAGCTGTATCAAGGGCGTTCGAAGGTTTCGACGTGATCGTGGCGCCGACCAATAGCAATCAACTGGTAGTGACAAATCTCACCGGCCATCCCGCGCTGATTCTTCCCAATGGGCTTCGCGGCCAGGATGCTCCGCCGGCTCAGAAAAACGCGAAAGGCGAAATCGAAGGGGGCTATGGCGGGCCCGGCACGCCTGTCAGCTTGACCTTTCTCGGCCAGCTTTACGGCGAAGAGCGGCTGCTCGCGTTCGCCCGCGCGTATCAGGACGCGACGACGTTTCACCTGCAGCACCCGAAACTGTCGGCTTAAAGGTCGCTGGCGGGCGGAGGGTTCGTTGCGGTCGTGCAGGTGATTCAGTTCGCCGTTAAGGATGCAGCGGAAATGAAACCTTCGGCGGAGCCTTTCGCAGCAACTGCGGGAAACGGCATTTTCGACCGGTCGACACGGTTGTAAAGCGTATCGCGCTCCACGGGAACCCGGCCAGCGGCGCGAATCAGCCGTTCGAGATCGGCGCGCGTCAGGTGTTCGGGCGTAGTAGCGCCCGCGTCGTGGTAAATCTTCTCTTCCACCACTGTTCCGTCAAGGTCGTTCGCGCCGAAACCAAGCGCGATCTGCGCGATGCGCGGCGTCAGCATGATCCAATACGCCTTGATGTGGTCGAAATTATCGAGCAGCAGCCGCGAAACAGCGATCGTCTTCAGGTCGTCGAGCCCGGTTGGTTTTGGCAGGTGAGAAAGGGCCGTATTCGCCGGGTGAAACGCAAGGGGGATGAACGTTACGAATCCGTGCGTTTCGTCCTGCAGTTCACGCAGCTTCAGAAGATGGTCCACGCGCTCTTCCGCCGTTTCGATGTGGCCATAGAGCATGGTAGCGTTCGAGTGCAGTCCGACTTCATGGGCTGTCCGCGCGATTTGCAGCCACATCTGGCCACTGACTTTGTGGTCGCAAATAATCTTGCGCACGCGAGGATGGAAAATCTCCGCCCCGCCGCCCGGTAGCGAATCGACGCCCGCTTCTTTCATCTTTAGCAGCGTGTCACGGATCGTAAGCTTCGAAATGCGGGAATAGTAGCCCACCTCGACCATAGTAAAGGCCTTCAGGTGGACGTGCGGAAATCGTTGCTTCAATCCGCGAATCAGCTCCAGGTAGTGCTCGAATGGCAAATCCGGATGTAGGCCGCCAACGATGTGGAATTCCGTCGCACCCTCCGCGACGCCCTGTGCCGCCCGCGTCCAAATTTCTTCGAGTGAAAAATTGTACGCACCGGAAGCATCGGGCGAGCGTCCAAAGGCGCACAGCCGGCAGTGCGCGACGCAGATATTCGTCGGATTGATGTGCCGGTTGACGTTGTAATAGCAGGCATCGCCGTGCTTCTGCTCGCGCACATAGTTCGCCAGCCATCCAACGGCCAGCAGGTCGTGCGATTGGTAGAGAGCGAGTCCGTCCTCGGCGGAAAGCCGTTCTCCGGCAAGTACCTTGGCCGCGATCGACCTCAGCCGCGCATCCGTTGTATTGAAATCAGTCATGAATTTGAAAACGGCCGAACTGAACTATCGCCGCATCAGCACAGCGGCAGCACCCCAGAACAAAAGAAACAACAAGCTAATATAGCCATTCACCGTGAAAAACGCAGCATTGATTTTGCTCAGGTCGTCGTGCTTGACCAGGGAATGCTCGTAAACCAGCAGTCCTGCAACCACCGCAATTCCCGCCCAAGCCAGCCAATTCAGATGGAAACTTGCTGCCAGCCAAATCAGTAATCCGACCATTACGATGTGCATACCGCGCGCAAAGAGAAGCGCTCGCGAAACGCCCAATCTCTTCGGAATCGAGTACAGCCCGACGGCCTGGTCGAACTCGACGTCCTGGCAGGCGTACAGCACGTCGAAGCCGCCCACCCACAGCGTGACGGCTGCGCACAGGATGAGCATGCGCCAGTCGAGCGACCCCCGAATCGCAATCCATGCTGCAGCCGGTGAAATGCCCAGACAGAAACCCAGGACGAAATGCGACAGCAACGTGAACCGTTTCGTATAGGAATAAAGAAACAGAATCGCCAGCGCGACGGGCGAGAGCTCGAGAGCGAGCCGGTTCAATTGCCATGCGGCGATTACTAACAGGGCGGACGCGGCCATCGTAAACGCCCACGCGAACCCCACCGAAAGCTGGCCCGTCGCCAGGGCGCGATTCGCGGTTCGTGGATTGCGGCGGTCGTACTCGACATCGGCGATGCGGTTTATCGTCATCGCGGCGGACCGTGCTCCGACCATCGCAACGATGATCCATGCGATCTGCCGCCACGCCGGCAGGCCGCCCGCCACGCTCGCAGCCAATAATGCGGCGACCAGTGCGAAAGGCAGCGCAAACACGGAGTGCTCGAATTTGATCATTTCGAGCACGGTGCGAAGCCGCCCTTTGATTTGTAGCGCCGGTGGCTCGCCGGCGATTTTTGTCGTATCAGTTGCCACGTGAGATGCCTATCGGCCGAACTCCGCCCGCGCTTTCTCCAGCATCGCGTCGACGAATTCCGATTTTGCCGCCTGGTATTTTGTGCGATTGCCGCGATATTTCTGTGCGAGCTGCTTCTTCAGCACCGCGTATTCGCGTGCGACGTCTGGATGTTTTCGCAGGTAATCGCGGATTAGCAGGTGCCGTTCGAGGGCCGGGCTCCCCTCAGGACATACGTACAAATGATGCTCGGGAAAATCACCGACCCAGCGAAAGGCCTCGCGGCCAGCGACGCCGAGATTACCTTCGTGACGGTAGCCGAGCGCCTCGACAGCAGAAATTGCCGCCGGAACATCTTCCGATCGAACGACTACGTCGAGGTCGATGATAGGCTTCGCACACATATTTGGAACGGACGTGCTCCCCACATGCTCGATTGTAATCGCCAGACCACCGAGCGCCGCCGCAATCCGGTCTCGCAACTCGCGGAACCGCGTGGGCCACTCCGGATCATAATCGACCATTGTGACCGACTGCATGACCCATATTAGCAGGAACGTGGAAATCGAGATGGAGGGAGGGCCCTAGCGGAAAGGTGATAGTGCCTTCGTCCCCGCTTCCCGTTATCCCCCCATTTGGCGTCCGTTCAGCGCCCCCTGCGTGCACTCAAGATCGCGTAATCGATCAAGTGCAGTCCAGTTCGACTGAACTTCCCTGGAAATAGCATCGTTTTGCCGTTGCGCCCATCATGTGGCTCGCCGGAAGCTAAGTGCTTATTTTTCAATGTCGGCCCTCTTTGCGAGCGGCTCTATTCGAGACACGGTTCTCAGCGTGAATTGATGGACACGCCGTGCCGCCAATTTCCGTCGCAAGTCTTTTGATTTCAACAAAACTGCCGAAATTGATGGACACACTTTTCAGGGTTTTAGCCGCTGCACCAAGGACGGTGCACTCGGAAGATGCACCCGAGGGTGGTCTGGTGAGTTTGTCGCCGCTAATGGCCGCGCGGGGCCCATCGATTTTCCAGGCATACTTTCGGTGTTTCGGAGCACCTGCCGAGGCGGAAGACATTGAGCAGTCGAATGACAGGGAGGCCTACGGTTTGCCGCCCTTCCAGCGGTACTGCTTGTCTTGCGGCAAACCGGCCTGCGCAAGAACGCGGCAGACGAACTGTTCAACCGCATCGTCGATTGACTCTGGACGGTAATAGAAGGCCGGCATGGCAGGCATCACCGTCGCGCCCGCGTCGTGAACCCGCAGCATGTTCTCGATGTGGATGCGATTGAGCGGCGTTTCGCGCACGCAAAGAATCAACGGCCGCCGCTCTTTCAGGCAAACGTCGGCGGCCCGCGTGAGTAGATCGTTCGCGATGCCACTTGCAATCGCCCCGAGGGCCCCTGCCGAACACGGGACGACGATCATGGCGTCGACTGCAGCGCTGCCGGAAGCGATGCTCGCGCCAACGTCTCTGTTTTGCAGGTATTCAATTTTTTTCGGCCCCGCGCCGGTCAACAAGGAGGGCAGCTTTTTGCCGTCGCTGGGAACGTTGATATCGAGTTCCGTCGCGACAAGACGCAGACCAGCATCGCTGATGACCAGGTAAACGCGATCGACGCGAGGATCCGCTTCAAGCGAACGGAGAACATGACGCGCATAGATTGCGCCGCTCGCGCCGCTGATCCCAACCGTGACTGTTCGCCCCGTTTTAGGCATTTGGTGTCGGCGATCCCGCGGCATACGAAGACTGTCACACTGCGGGATCGTTGAGTCTAGGTGTCGCGTTCTGGCGAAGTCAAGGCTTGCGGCATCGCGATCACCCCACTCAGATGCCGCCACCGGCTGCTGAAAACGGACCACCGTCCCAGTTGTGCAGGTCAGCGGTCTGCGCGGTGGCTGCCCGGGCGCTAGGACCTGGGCGACAGCCTGCCTGTCTCACTTCAGAATTGGCGACGCGAAGAAACTACTTGCGCTTGAGCGCGCGGACGAGAAGCAGCAGAATGACGGCTCCGATGAAGGCCGTGAACAAGCGCCCGATGAGGCCGTACGCCGCAAGTCCGATGAGCGAAAAGAGCCAGCCGCCGAGGATTGAGCCGACGATTCCGACGATCAAGTCCATCAGAACGCCG
>DASUJR010000029.1:0-8012 GCA_036279175.1 Candidatus Acidiferrales bacterium
TCAATTTGCCGGAGATGCTTTTGTTCGACCTCGTGCAGCACTTTCAGTCGTTCTCGATCCTGTGCGCTCAACTCGATTCGCTCCGGTTCCATGCCCCCTCCCGCCTGGCATGAAACCGGACATTTCTACTTTGCACAAACCCGACATTCTCACTTTGCTGCGACAGTCCTAGCGCGTTCCTTGACACTCGAAAACGCGCATGCTAGTTTGAATTTTCTTGTCCACAGAGCCTGGAAACTCCGTGACCACACAGACCACCGCTGAAGTCCGCAAGACGGCGCTGAATTCCACTCACCGGCGCATGGGCGCCAAGATGGTGAATTTCGGCGGCTGGGACATGCCGGTCGAATACGCCGGTATTCTGTCTGAGCACGAGGCGGTGCGCACGCGGGCGGGGCTTTTCGACGTCAGCCACATGGGTGAAATCGAGGTTCGCGGCGACGCTGCTCTGAATCTGGTCCAGCACGTCACCTGCAACGACGCATCGAAGCTCGCGAATGGCCAGGCACAGTATTCGGGATTGATGACGGAGCGCGGCACGTTCGTCGACGACTTGCTGGTCCACAAAATCGGCGACGCGCATTACCTGCTCTGCGTTAATGCGGGCAATCAGGACGGCGACTACGACCATATCGTCGCGCACAACCGATTCGGCGCGACCGCAGAAAACGTTGGCGACCGCTACTCGCAACTTGCGATTCAGGGGCCTCGCGCGCTGGAGATCCTGAAACGCCTGACGAAGGTGCCGCTGGGAACGATTCGCTACTATTACTTCACATTTGGCAAAGTAAGCGGCATTGATTGCCTGATCGCGCGCACCGGCTACACGGGCGAAGACGGTTTCGAGATTTATTTCGCGCCGGAGCACAGCGAAAAACTTTGGAACGATCTGCTTGAGGCAGGTAAAGCCGACGGGCTGGTGCCATGCGGGCTTGGCGCGCGCAACACGCTGCGCATGGAAGCGGGGATGTGTCTGTACGGCCATGAAATCGATTTGGAGACGACGCCATTTGAAGCCGGACTTGGCTGGATCTGCAAACCGGAAAAGGGCAGCTTCCTTGGCAGCGAACGTCTGCTGGAACAGAAGCGAACCGGCATCCAGCGCAAGCTCGTTGGGTTTGAGATGCTCGACAAACGCATCGGGCGCGACGGCTATCCTTTGTCGATCGCGGGCAACGGGCACGGACGCGTGACGAGCGGAGGGCCGTCGCCCACACTGAAAAAGAATATCGGCATGGCTTACGTTCCACCGGGACACAGCTCCGTGGGGACGCAAATCGATATCGGCATTCGCGGGCAAGCCGTCCCCGCGCGCATCATCCCCCTTCCGTTTTACCGGCGGGCGCGCTAGCATCACGCGTCGCGCGGCAGGCAGAGACAGGAGCGCAAATGTATCCAGCGGATTTTCGCTACACGAAGGACCACGAATGGATCAAGGTTGACGCGGGCGTGGGCACGATCGGCATCACGGATTACGCGCAGCATGAGCTGGGCGACGTCGTTTTCGTCGAGCTGCCGAAAGTTGGTGCGCGAATCAAGGCGGGGGAATCCTTTGGTTCGGTGGAATCGGTGAAGGCGGTGAGCGATATTTTCAGTCCCGTGACCGGCGAAATTACCGAAATCAATTCCGTGCTGACGGACGCCCCGGAAAAGATCAACAGCGATCCCCATGGTTCGGCCTGGCTGGTTCGCATCAAGCTCGACAATGCCGCCGAGGCGAACTCGCTGATGGACGCGAAGGCATATCAGACTTACGTTGACGAGAAAGCGCAGGAACAATCGGCCTGATGCGTTATTTGCCCAAGAGCCCGTCGGAGCGCCAGGAAATGCTGGGGGCGGTCGGCCTGGATTCCGTCGAAGAACTCTTCGTAAGCATTCCGGAAGATTTTCGGCTGCGCGAACCGCTTCCGCTGCACCGCGCGCTGTCGGAACCGGAAATCATCGAGTACTTCAAGGCCCGAGCCGCGGAAAATGCGCCGGGGTACACGTCGTTCCTTGGCGCTGGCGTGTATCAGCATCAGCGGTCCGTGGTTACCGACTCGCTGGTTCAGCGCGGCGAATTCCTCACGTCGTATACGCCATACCAGGCTGAAATCTCGCAGGGCACGCTCACGGCAATTTTCGAGTTTCAGACGCTGATGTGCCAGCTGACCGGCCAGGAAGTCGCCAACGCGTCGATGTACGACGGCTCGACGGCGCTGACCGAAGCGGTGCTGATGGCGGAACGGCTGACCGGCCGCCACAAGGTGCTGGTCGCGCGCAGCGTTCATCCGGAATATCGGCAGGTGCTGGCGACATACGCGAAGAATCTCGGCCTGGAAATCGAGGAAATCGGCTACACGGCATCCGGCCAAGTGGACGCCAAGGCGCTGACGAAAGATCGGCTGGCGTCCGCTGCGGCGCTGGTTGTGCAGTCACCGAACTTTTTCGGCGGGCTCGAAAATATCGCGGCTCTTGCGGAAACGGTTCATCGCGAAGGCGCGCTGTTGGTGGATACGATCGCGGAAGCTGTTTCTCTTGGCATCGTTCGTCCGCCTGCGGAAGCGGACATCGTGGCGATGGAAGGCCAATCGTTCGGCATTTCGCCGAGCTACGGCGGGCCGTTCGTTGGCGTAGTTGCTACGCGCGAGAAATTCGTCCGCCAAATGCCCGGACGCCTGGCGGGCCAGACCACAGATTCGAATGGGCGGCGCGGTTTTGTCCTGACGCTGGCAACGCGCGAGCAGCACATTCGCCGCGAAAAGGCGACGTCGAACATTTGCACTAACGAAGCCCTCTTCGCGCTCGTCGCGACCATCCATTTGTGCCTGCTGGGCAAAGAAGGCATACGCGAGATGGCGTCGCAGAATGTGGCGAAGGCGCAATTCGCCTGCGCCGAATTGGCAAAAATTCCCGGTGTGCGCCGCGCGTTCGCAGCGCCCTTCTTCAACGAATTCGTTCTGGAGTTTCCGCGCTCGGTGAAGCTGATTAACGCCGCGTTGATCCGCGATAAAATCATCGGCCCGCTGCCGCTCGGCGTGAACTATCCGGAATTGACGAAACACGGGCTCGTTTGCGTCACCGAGACGATGCCGCGCGGGGAAATCGCGCGCCTGGCGACGGCTGTTCGACGCGTTCTGGAAACACCGCTATAAGGAGACACGCGGATTTGAGTTCGAAATCGACCGAAATGGAAGCGCCGCCGACGATACAAGACGCCGCAACTCACGTTAGCCGCAGCGAAGGGCTGATCTTCGAACGATCGGCGCCCGGCAAGCGAGGTATGGAACTACCGCCGCTCGACGTGCCTGCCATCGATCCCGCCGCGGTGCTGGGCAGCGAGTTTGTTCGCGATAGCGTCGAGGGATTCCCGGAAGTCAGCGAAATTGAGACGATTCGCCACTTCACGCGCCTTTCCACGTGGAATTACGCGATCGATATCGGCATGTATCCGCTCGGCTCCTGCACGATGAAATACAACCCGCGTGTGAACGAATTCGTCGCGCGCCTCGACGGCCTTGCCGGCGCTCATCCGATGCAGCCGGCCGAAGTGGCGCAGGGCTGCCTGCGCATTCTTTACGACTTGCGGAAAGCGCTGCTCGCGATCACTGGAATGGACGCGGCGACGCTTCAGCCCGCTGCCGGCGCCCAGGGCGAACTGACCGGCCTGCTGATGATTCGTGCTTACCTCGCCAGCAAAGGCAACGCGCGCAAAAAGGTTCTGATTCCTGATTCAGCTCACGGCACGAATCCCGCGTCGGTCGTCATCGCGGGCTACGAAGTCCAGAACATCAAGTCGAACCGGCTTGGCGAAATCGATACCGATCATCTGCGCGAACTCACCACGGAAGATGTCGCCGCGCTGATGGTCACCAACCCGAATACGCTCGGCGTGTTCGAAGAGCGCATTGCGGAAATTGCGTCGATCCTTCATGAGCGCGGCGCGCTGCTCTATATGGACGGCGCGAACATGAACGCGCTCGCCGGCGTCGCGAGGCCGGGCGATTTTGGCGTCGACGTGATGCACCTGAACCTGCACAAAACATTTTCAACGCCGCATGGAGGCGGAGGTCCGGGCGCCGGTCCCGTGCTGGTGAAGAAAGCTCTCGAACCGTTCCTGCCGGTGCCCGTTCTGGTGGAGAAAGACGGCGGACGCCTCGCGCTCGATTCAAATCGTCCGCAGACCGTTGGGCGGGTTCGCGCTTATTGCGGGAATTTCGGCGTTCTTCTGCGGGCGCTTTCGTACATTCTGGCCTACGGGCCGGGCATTCGGCAGGCGACAGAAGACGCGGTGCTGAACGCGAACTACATTCGCAAGCAGCTCGAGGAATATTTCGATCTTCCCTACTCCGCGCCGTCGATGCACGAAGTGGTGTTCAGCGACGCGCGCCAGAAGCGCAACGGCGTGAACACGATGGATATCGCCAAGCGGCTGATCGACTACGGCTTCCATCCGTACACGACGGCGTTTCCGCTGATCGTTCCGGGCGCGATGATGATCGAGCCGACCGAATCCGAATCGCGCGTCGAATGCGACAATTTTATCGACGCGATGCGGTCGATCGCTCAGGAAGCGGAAACGAATCCTGAATTGGTCAAGACGGCGCCGCACAACACGCGCGTTGGCCGTCTGGACGAAGTTGCCGCCGCACGCAAACCCATCCTGCGCTGGAAACCGTAGTCAGAGAGTGCATTCCGCGTCTTTCGTGAGGGTCAGCCTATCGAATGCCCTCTCAAAAAACAAAAACCGCGGGAGCTGAGCCCGCGGTTTTGGCAACCCAAGCTGGCGAATTCGTTTCAGCCGCCAGCCACTAATCACCAATCACGAATCACGAATCAGCAACGACCACTCACTTGGTCTTGTCGGTCTTGGCCTTTTCGGGCGGTGCGATGCGCTGGGCCGAAGCCGGTGAGGCCTTTCCTGCCGGAGCTTCCGCCACGGCGTCAGCGGTTGATGGCGCGACAACCGTGCGTCCGTCCGAAGTTGCCACGGCGGACTGGCTGAGCGGCTCGGGTTCAGGTGAAGCGACCGGAACCAAAGCTCCTTCCGCTTCCTTCAGGAATTGCAGCCCGTTGCTTGAGCCATCCCAATCGATGGAAATCACGTCGCCCAAACGGACTTGCTCGGTTGCGAGCAAGCTGGCGAGTGGGTAGACGATGTGGCGTTCGATGGCGCGCTTCAGATGACGCGCCCCGTATTTCAGGTCGGTCCCTTCGCGCAACAGGAACTCACGAGCAGACTGAGTCACGCGGAAAAGAAACCGTCCCTTGGCCGTTTCGAGCACGCGCTGTTGCACCATGCCGAGCTCGATTTCGAGAATCTGTTCGAGTTGTTCGCTGCGCAAGGGATGGAAAACCACGACCTTATCAATGCGGTTCATGAATTCCGGCGCGAACTTCCGCTTGGCAGCTTCTGAAGCCGTCCGCTCGACTTTCTCATCGAGGCGCGGCTTCGATTCCGGACGCTGGGTCGGCGCAAATCCCATTCCGCCGGTCATGAGCTCGGTAATTTCGCCGCCGCCCAGGTTCGACGTCATGAAGATCATTGTCTGTGACAGATCGACGCGGCGATTGTCACCAAGTGTGAGCGTAGCCTTGTCGAGGATGCCGAGCAGCAACTGCCACAGCGCATCGCTCGCTTTTTCGATTTCGTCGAACAGCAGGAACGAGAGCTTTATCTTATCCGTATGATATTGCGCGAGCGCTTCCTGCGTGATCAGCGGATGCGTTTCGCGGTGACCGAGGTATCCGGGCGGCGAGCCGATCAGCTTGGCGATCTCGTGAGAGTGCTGGAATTCGGCGCAGTCGACTTTGATTACGGCGTGCGGATCGCCGAACAGAACTTCCGCCGTGGCCTCGACCACGCGCGTCTTGCCGGCGCCGGTCGGCCCAAGAAACAGCAGGTTGCCCACCGGCCTTCCCGGCGAGTTCAGTCCCGCGCGGAAGACCTGGTACAAATCAACCACCGCTTGCACCGCTTCGTCTTGGCCAACAATTTTTCGACGAAGTCCCCCTTCGAAATCACGCGATTCCAAACTCCGGAGAGTTGGATCCAATTGTGCTTGCGCGCCCACGTTCTTACTCCTTCAGACTCCGTCGCTTGCCCGCCAAGGCAAACGAAGAATGAACCTTTTACCGGAATCTTCTTTCGCCATGCAAATTGCGCGGCTCGATCGTTTCAAATTGGTTCAACTTCACATCGAGCGTCGATCGAAGCAACCGCAATTGCATGACCAATTCCTGGCTTGAATTCGACCGGTCTGTCAACAGCAACATCGGCGGCGACAGATCGGCCAGGTCCATGTTTAGGTCGCGTACCGAAAGCATCAGGCTCTGGACGAATGGTGACCGGACGTCAAAAAGCTCGACCCGGCTGTTCACCTGCTCGCGCAGGCTCGACCAATCGAGTTCGAGCAGCGGGTGCTTGCGTGAAACGTGCCGCACCACGTCGTCCGTAATCCGCGGCCTTTCCCCCAATCTCGCCAAATGAAGCTGCCGTACCTTACCGTGCCGTCGCACGTTGTGCACCAGAAAATAGCTGTTTCCCTTGCGCCGGACGAAAGCCACGGCCGCCTCCTTTTGCGGGCGGGCGTAGTGTAGAGTCGGTCCACTACGCCGTCAATGGTACGATGCACGCGCCATGCCAAAGATGCATCGAATCGGTTATTACTCGGGAAGAACGAGAAGGGTTAGGAGAAATCGGGAAAACCCGCCCGCCGGAAGGCAGGTGAAATGGAACTCTCGAACCGCACCCCAAGACCGGCGTCGAATAATAGGATGCCCGCGCCCAATCTAAGGTTTCTTCCCTTTCGGAGTGGAACAAAATGCATCGTTCTGAGTACGTTTTCTAGTGGGCGGCAGGTAGTTTTTTCACGGAGAGCGCAGAGATCGCGCCGTCACGATTTATTTGCCGCTGATAAGAAAATTTGCTCGCCATAAGGTTCGGCGGCCTACCTCCGCACAAACCAACTCCCGCCGCCACGGCGCTGATTTTTGTGCGCGCCTTACTCGCACTCGCATGGCGGTAGCCTACCCTGTGCGGTAAAGTCTTTCTCTGCTCTGGAGCAGAAAAAGCATGTCCTGGCAACCCGTCTATCAGCTGATCAAGAAGATTCCTCGCGGCAAAGTCACGACCTACGGCGAACTGGCGCGGAAGTTACGTCTGCGGGGCGGCGCGCGGGCTGTCGGCTACGCGATGGCCGCTACTCCCAGCGGGCGCGGCATACCGTGGCATCGCGTCGTGGGCGCCGGTGGACGCCTGCTTATCCCGGAACCGCATGGCTCGCTTCAGCGCCGCTTGCTCGAATCGGAAGGCGTAAAGGTCAACGGCACCCGCATCGACATGGCTGTCTTCGGCTGGTCGCCGTTTCGCCGCAAGCCGCGTCCGCGGTCGTCACTTCGACGGCGGCCAAGACCCAAATCCGCGAGCTAACGCTACAATTACACTCATGCTTGAAATCGGAACGCAAGGCGTTTACGACTGGCTGGTTACCGACAAAGATTTTGACCTCCTAGACCTTTGCCCGGAGATCGTGATTGGAAAGTATGTCGCGATAACATCAATCGATAGCGGGGCCCTCGTTCCCACTGAGGAAGAGATGGCAGCCGGATGGCGAAACCATTCGGATATCGCATATAGCCCGAGAATTCAAACTGCTAAGGAGGTCCCGCATGCCGGCTGGGATGAGTGGTACATCTTCGAACACCCTGTGGAGCTGGGTACGAGCCACCTTCGAGAGAACGTGTTCGAAGTGCCTCACGAAGAGCAACATATCAGCGTGTTCGTGAACTACAACTTCGCCTTCCACCAAGGGGACATGATGAAAGTATTCGCCGATATGTTTTGGAAGCAGATCGCGTGGATTCAGCCCGAATCCTACGTGGCGGATAATCATTCCCTCAGTTTTGCCACGGCCAACAAACCTCTCTTTGCGGCGGTTCGTGGCGCCGTCGAAGCGCTGAAGTAATCGTTTATCTACCGCCGTTACAGCTTCTCAGACTCGACGGAAAAAGCGCCAGGGCAGCCGAGAATT
>DASUJR010000030.1:0-8011 GCA_036279175.1 Candidatus Acidiferrales bacterium
GAGCCAGAGCCATTTGCACACCGCTGATTTCCTGGGCCGCCCCCTCGTGAAGCGCTTGAGCAATCCTCTTGTGTTCACGGTCGTGGGAGACAATCAGCTGGGCCGAAAGGCTTCGGAGTTGTTCCTCCTTTCTCTGCATCAATTTCTCTGCCCTCCAACGCTCCGTGATGTCATGCGCCATGCCACGAACAAGCGGCGGAGCCGCGCCGTTCGCGCGCAGAGTGTTTGCGTATTCCCAGATTCTTTGTTCGCCCGACCGACTTACAACTGCCATCAACCCTTTTGCATAGCCGTCGCGGCAAATCGTCTTTATGTATTGCCGGAAGCCCTCCCGACTGTCCGGGCCGAGCATGTCCGGAATTCGACGACCAATAAGCTCATCGGGAGAATAGCCGAGAAGTTTTGCTGGAAGCGCGTTCATCCAGAGAAGGCGACCATCCAAGTCATGCAGGCACATCAGACTTCGGCTGTTCTCCACTATGTCCCGATAGCGCGCTTCACTTTCCTCCAGCTCGAATTGGGCTTTTATCCGGTCGGTTATATCCTGCGTGATGCCCATTGCTTTGACTGCCCGACCAGCTGTGTCCAATATAGGTCGACCGCGCGACAACACTACTTTTTGACTGCCATCCGGAAAAACGAGTCGAGCTTGTTCTTCGTGGTTTTTTCGGTCTTTGATGGCCGTTTCAACGATCCTACGCACGCGTTCGCGGTCATCCGGATGAACAAGGCTCCAAACGTCCTTCGCAGTCAACCCAAAGTCATCGAGGCGGAGCATCGAGCGGAGATTGGGCGACAACGTAACTTCCGATGTCAGGAGATCGATCGTCCAGCTTCCCACATTGGCGAGACGCTCGGCTTCGGTGAGCAGATCCTCGCTTCTTCTGACGCGCTCCAGGTAAACTGAGTCTGTGGTTTCTACAACAATACCACCCACCCTTTTATTGCCCCTCCGCCGGTTTAGCGGAAACACTGAGGCTTTCCAATATCGCAAGACTCCCGGGGCTTTTGGAGTCTCTCCGCTCAGCGGAACATTCACCATAGCTTGCCCACTATCGAGAACGCAGCGCAGAATCGACTCGAACATTGAAGCAATGCTGGGGAAAAGGGAACGAGGCGTCTGGCCGATAATCTTGTCGCGTGACACACCAACGATTTCCGCAATCGCATCGTTCGCTCGGATGACCCGGAGCTTCTCATCGAGAATGACTAAACCGGCCGGACTCGGGACGAAAAACGAATCAAGGCGGCTACGGAAGCGCCGCCTGAACGAGATACGCTCGACTCTTGGCTGTAAATTGGTTTTCACAAGTCCCAAGGGTCCGCCACTCACTATTTGCCGGCGGATATGTGCGTGGAATGGTGCCCCGGCACCGGACGTCTGTAAATGCGTAAAAGTACGGAAATCGTACGATACGTAGTTTTACGGATAGGCAACGGTGGATCCAGAGGAGTATAAGCAGGCTTCGTTCCAGGAGGCCGCTGTGAGCAACAAGGGTGTTTCTGTTTCAGACTGTCTGCACATGCTTCTACGTCGACAACGCTCCCTAAAGCTGCAACCTGGAGGTCGCAATCCCGCGATCACGAATCGTGTGTTGCGGGAGTGCGAGCGTCAACTTGAAGGACAGATATCAAGTTTGCTGGCAACCGCTTCCTCCACGCCAGCCAGTGCTGGCTGCACTCATTCGTCCCAGCAATCAGATAAGCGACGTTCGAATAATCCAAAACTCTGTCGAATGTGAGCTTGTAAGATACGCAACCTCAGCTAGCGCAAATCAGCATGACGCAACCGAACCCGGAGCGTTCATGAACCTCGATGCGAATGACTGACCTGCCCTAAGCTACGCTCCTGGTCGTACGCACGATGGGTATACGAGCGACAAAGCGAGTCTTAGCCGAAACGGCTGCCCGCTGCGTCGGATGCCACAGATGATGTTGTCTGCATCGGTGCAGGCAACGGGGTCGAGTCCACTCGCTGTGTCTTTGCGCCTATCGCACCGAGCATCTCAGAAAGTACTATCGTTTGAGTTCGACCGCTCGGACCGTTTCATGCTAGTTATTTCGTCCGGCTTCTTTGTTTATCGTGATGGCCGTTGGAGGGCACTGATTCCCGGAATTGGAGCTTTCGCCTGACTGACCTGAGGTCCAGGGTAGCGATTTTCATGATTTCAAGGTGGCCGGTCATTCTATCGAATAGTGCCCGTGGATCATTAACCATCGGCCACTATGGTTCACATACACCTCTGTTGCCTTTTCCTCCGCTGAAATTCGAGTACCATTCTTTTGCATCCAACTTTCATCAATGTAGTACGTGACTACCGCGACGTTCTGATCGGCCATTTGCACCTGAGGATCGATCATCTCGAAGTGCGTGTCTTGATGGCTGGCTGCCGCCGACACGAACTCTCTGACAAGTCTATCTTTTCCGACAAAGCGATATGGGGATCCTGGATGAAAGTGCGTTACGTTTGCATCAAATATCTGCTCTAATACAGCAGCATCACCGCGTACACCTGCATTTTGAAACTGTCTCACCACCGCCAACACATCCCGTCGTACATCGTTATCGGCGGTCAAAGCCGGTGATAGGGGAAACAGCGCAATCAGCAGAGCTAAAAGGCTCACGAAGCAAGCTTTCTTCATCCATCATCCTCCTGAATGAACTCAGCAGTTATCGGAGCGCCAATTGCGACGGCTTTTCCAGACTAAAAAATGTACTTCAACGCAAACTGCATGATTCTTGGATCGCCTGCGGTTGAGACTTGCCCAAATAAGGCGCTCCCAAGCTTCGTATTCGGATCCATTGGCTGAATGTGATTGAGGAGATTGAAGGCTTCAACGCGGAATTCAATCGTTCGGCGTTCGCGAATCGCGAAATCTCTCATCAACGCCGTGTTCACAACGGTCATGCCTGGTCCGCGCACAATTCCCTTGGCGGCGTCCCCATACTGTCCGGGACTGTTTGGAACAAACACAGAAGTGTTAAACCAATGAGACAGAGATCGCGTATTTCCGGCTAGCGTCGGATTGGCAGTTACGTTGGGCCGTTGATTGCTTGTTCCGGTAAATGCGTAGTCTAACCCGCCGTCTGTAATTGTAAGCGCGTCTCCGCTCATGGCCTGAACGATCAGTGCAAGCTGCCATCCACTCCCTATCATATGCAGCCAATTCGTTGTGAACGCCGGAGTATGGAAAACACCAGAAACGTTAAAGACATTCCGTCTATCGGAGGCACAAGGTCCCCAATCGGCAGCTCGGTCGCTGGGATTTTGGTAACTCAAAAGGACACCAAGCGCTTCGTAGTCTTCGCCGTCATTGAAGCAGTGCGACCAGGTATAGTTCGCGAACATGCTGAATTCTTGGCTGAACCGCTTTTCCGCTGAAATGTAGGCTCCGTTGTAAGCAGCATTTCCGCCATCGTCGAGCTGTTCCAGGGTCGAGTAATAAACGCCTGTCGTCGGATCCATAAGGTACAGCACGCGACGCTGGTTAGTATTAGCTTTGGTAGAACTGCCAGCGATATAAACTGCGGGGTCATCCTCCTGCGTCAACCAAAGATGGGTCGTCTTATTTCCGAGATACCCAACCGTAACAGCCCAGTTGGCGCTAAGTTGTCGCTGATAGCTGAGGTTCCATTGCTGGAGGTATGGCGGATTGGTATGGAGCGGGTAATTGATGTAAACCGCTTCCACCGGGAATGTGATCGAAGAGGTCACCGCCTGCGTGAAGGGATTGCCTCCGGTGAATCCTAGCCAGGGGTCGGCAAAAGATGGGTTGTTCACGCCGGTCGTATTACCGAACGGTGGTGCAGAACTCGTCCGAACGTTGTAATACATTGACGGAAGATCGTAGAAGATACCATATGCTGCGCGAACTACTTGCTTTCCATTACCCATTGGGTCAAAGATCAGGCCGATGCGCGGCGCAAAATTGGACCATTTTTTCGAAGTGGTGGCATCGCCCGGAAATCCAGCATCGCCCGGGAAAGAAAGACCAGGCGGGGCGTTTGTGTATATCCTGCTCGTAACACCTTGTTCGAATGCCGCCAGATCAAAGTGTTCGACGTGACCGCGCGCCTCGGTCATCGGAAACCACGGCTCCCATCGCAGGCCGTAGTTGAACGTTAGTTTGCGGCTTATTTTCCAGCTATCCTGGGCGTAAAGCGCAATATGGTGCATGCGCTCGCTCTCAACCTGAGCTCGTCCTTGCGTGAAGTTGCTAGGCAGGCCGAGCAAGAAATCTGCCAATGGCAAGTTCGTGTTCTGGCCATTAAATGTAAATTGACCATTCGAATACTGATTGCCTAATGCGTTTAAGACGGCATAGAAGTAGCTGATGCCAAATGAATAGTGGTGTGAACCATGGAACCGGTCGACATCGTCAGCGAGCCCGACAAAGGTCGAATTCCAGTGGCCTAGGTTCGCCAGCGACGACCCTATATCGAAGGCGTTGGTGACAGTTAGCGCGCTATAATCATTTGTTAAATCCGTAATGTTGACACCAAAATCGGTCGGCGAGTAGAACGGCACTGGTATTCGATCATTCCGTGTACGGTTTAACGTAGCTCGTACAGAATTGATGAACGAAGAACTAAACGTGTATGTATGACCCAGGACAAATGATTGACCTTGGTTGACCTGCTGGCCCTGCGTGGTTAGCAGAGCATCGCCATTCTTCAGATATGGGATGTTGTAATGTCCTATAACATAGCGCCCGAACAATGATTGCCTCGCGCTCACCACATAATCCACGCGGCCGGTGCCCAGGTCCTCCGTGCTGTTGTTCGGAAGCCCAAATTGGAATTTTCCGCATGGGTCCGTGGTGGAAGGGAGATATTTCTCATAGCCAAGCGAGACCCCGCTAAACGCCGAAGAGGAGATCATATTGTTGACAAACGGGGCGAGCAATGTAACTGCCTTCCCGCCATTACAAGCTGAGGACGCCGCTTGCGTGAAATCGCCAGTCAGCATCGCCTCGCTCGGAACGAACATGATGCTCGTCGCGGGATTACTTCTTGTAATGGTGCCTTGATAACCACCAAAGAAGAAGAGCTTATTGCGGCGAATCGGCCCTCCCAACGTGCCTCCGAACTGGTTGCGTTTCAAACTGTCTCGAGACGTGGCGTAAGGGTTGCGGGCGTTAAACATGTAATTTCTTACAAAATCAAAAGCATCTCCGTGAAAACTGTTGGATCCTGCCATGGTCACCATATTTACGACGCCGGCACCATGATATCCGTATCGTGCAGAAACAGCGCTGGTCTCAACCTTAAACTCGTTAATCGCGTCGGGAAAAGGCAGCGGCAAATTCAGATTATTTTCTACGTCATTATAGTTCCCGCCATCCAACACGAAAAACAAACCTGCGGCAGAGCCCCCGGCGACAGATAACGTGATAGTTGGATAGTTTCGCGGTGATTGGAAGGCCGCGGGTGGGGCAGGCAGAGATGCTGGCGCCAATGAGATCAGTTGCGTTGCCTGCCGACCGTTCAGGGGTAGGTCTACGATACGTTGGTTCTCAACCACCTGTCCAACGCCGGTACTGTGTGTCTCAACCAGGGGTGCATCCGCTGTGACTTCGACTTGCTGAGTTGCTGTGCCTATTTTTAATTGAGCGTTGATGGTGGGGTTAGTATTTACTTGCAACGTTATGCCCATTTGCCGGAACGTGCCGAAGCCGGTCTTTGAAAACTCAAGATTGTATTGGCCGGGGGCCAAGTTGGGGATCGTGTAAAAGCCATTTCCATCAGTCGTTGTGCTTCGCGTCTCACCCGTACCCACGTTTGTCGCGGCCACCTGGGCCCCTGGAATCACCGCGCCCGACGTGTCAGTTACTGTCCCACTGATTTGAGCAACAGAGACTGCCTGCCCCGATGCGACCGTGATCATTAAAAGGAAAACCGTTATGCTGATAAGTACTTTGAACATTCCCATGATGGCAACCTTTCACCATACATCGGTATGGAGGAATTGCTGGCTAGGTCCGCTTCTGAAAAACAACTTTTCCGCCGACGACCGTCATAAGAACACGGATGTCTTTAATCTCTTCGGCAGGAATGGTCAGGTAGTCCCGATCGAGCACGACGAAATCTGCCAATTTCCCTGGTTCTATCGAACCCTTCACGTTCTCTTCGAATGTGATATAGGCATTACCCATAGTTGCCAGTCGCAAAGCTTCCCGACGACTAATTCTTTGATCGAGTCCTGCAGGCTCACCGTAGCGATTCTTACGGGTAACAAGAAAATAAAGAACCTCGAAAGGGTTTGGCGGCATGAGCGTCCAATCCGTCCCCACGCCGACGTGAATTCCGGCATCGAGGAGCTGGCGAGTTTGATTGGCCTCCGCGCCGCGTTTTTCTCCCCAGTCCTGGATCATTGTTCGACTCGCCATGTAGGTGTGAAATTGGGACGAGACGATGACCCCCAATTTCTTGATGCGTTCCATCTGATCGGGCCTGATTACCATCCCGTGCTCGATGGTCCAGCGTTTTCCGACAATCGATGAGTCCTCATTTGCCTTTTCATAGGCATCCAACACAATGTCAACCGCCCTGTCACCGACAGCGTGCACACAGGCGCGCCAACCCAACTTGTTGAGGCCTCTAATCACTTGAGTGAATTTATCAGTGGGTATACGCTGGACGCCGTAGAACGGACCTACGTGCGGCCCAACATCAGGCGAATCCTTGTATGGCCGTGTCATAAGAGCTGCTTGAAAGCCCCCATCCATTCCAAATTCCCCGATACCATCCAGTCGAAGCATCGTGTCTCCAAATCGTGTGTGTACCCCCCACTCCGAAAGTTTCGCCAGGATCTCACTCGCAGGAGGACCGCTTGGGAGACTCAGATTGGTACTAACGCGCACCGTCATTTCATCTCGATCCCACAATTGCTGATAGATGCGGATGTCACTTGGACCTACGCCGGGATCACGAACACTCGTGAGACCAACTGAGTTCAAGAGTTTTTGTGCGCGGCGAAGCCCATCCAACTTATCTTGGTCGGTTGCGCGCGGCAGGAATTTGGACACCAGACCCATCGCATTATCGATTAACTCGCCTGTTACATCGCCGGTTTTTGGATCCTTGCCGATCACTCCCCCTGGCGGATTAGGCGTGCCGCGTGTAATACCGGCAAGTTTGAGCGCGGCCGTATTCAAATACATCGTGTGACCACCTCGGACGAAGAGAGGATTTCGTGGAGCCGCCTTATCGAGATCTTCCTTATTTGGCAGCCTTCCATTGAACTGGTCCGGCAGCCACCCGGATTGGGTTGACATCACTTCGCCGGGAGGCATTTCATCTGCTCGCTGTTTGATGATGCTTAGAAATTGCTCGAACGACGTCGCCCGAACTAATGAGACCTCCTTGAAGTCCGTGCCTGCGTTATTCAGATAGTGATAATGATCATCGATCAGCCCGGGGATTACAGCGTGATGGTGGAGGTCAACTCGTTTAGTGTGGGGGCCAGCAAGCGCTAGCATGGCAGCGTTTGATCCTATGGCCACAAACTTGTCGCCCAGCACGGCGAACGCTTGGGAGATAGTAAAATTCGGGTTTACCGTGATAACTTCCGCATCATAGTAAACAGCGTCAGGGTAGATTCCGCCCGACGCTTGACCATATGTGATGGTGCTCAGGCACGCGAGCAGCATCAACGCTAGTATCTTACTGCTGACGGGCAATCCACTCTTACGAAGCATACCGTTCCATCTTTCTAGACCGCCCTTCGAGGCTGCATCCATGTTGCATACAGAGCGTCTTTCAGTGGTATTGTGAAGATATTCGGCACAACGCGCTGGAGCATAGGTAGCAAAAAAACAAAAGTCAAGCTCCTTTCATATAAAATGTCGCAGCAAAGTGAGAATGTCCGGTTTGTGCAAAGTAGAAATGTCCGGTTTCATGCCAGGCGGGAGGGGGCATGGAACCGGAGCGAATCGAGTTGAGCGCACAGGATCGAGAACGACTGAAAGTGCTGCACGAGGTCGAACAAAAGCATCTCCGGCAAATTGA
>DASUJR010000031.1:0-7170 GCA_036279175.1 Candidatus Acidiferrales bacterium
GAGGCCTGACGCCGCTTTTCACCCGCGACGTTTCGGTCGGCGGAAATCAGTACACCGACGCGCTGCAGAAGGAACTGGACTTGAGCTTCGACGATGCCGAGAAATTGAAGATGGGTGGAACGCTGGCCGGCATCAGCGAAGAGCAACGGACGGCGATCCTTCGTTCCGTCTCCGACATTTTGATTCTCGAAATTCAGAAGACGTTCGACTTTTTCCGCGCCACCGCGAGCGGCGAGAACATCCGCAAGATTTTCGTGGCGGGCGGAACGGCCCGGGTACCCGGGCTGATCGATCTGCTCAAGGAAGAGTTCGGAATGCCTGTGGAAGAGATGTATCCGTTCCGGAAGGTTTCTGTCAATCCCAGCAAACACGATGAATCGCGTCTTCGTGAGCTGGCGCCGCGCCTGGCCATTGCGATGGGTCTCGCGCTGAGGAGTTTTGACACGCCATGATTCGAATAAATCTGCTCGGTCAGGCACGTCCCAAAGCGACGAAACAGGCAGTCCCGCTGGAGGCGACGGTGCAGCTGATTTTCCTGCTCGTCGCGATCGGCTTCGCCATTGCCGTCCTGGGGCTCAGTTACATGCAGGATAAGAAGCAGCTCGACCAGACTAATACGCGGATCACGTCCTTGCGCGCCGAGAAGGCGAGCTTGGAGCAGATCAAGACGCAGGTTGAACAGTTCGAGAAGCAGAAAGCTACGCTGCAGCAGCGCATTGATGTGATCGAAACATTACAGAAGAACCGGACAGGCGGCCAGGAATTGCTCCAAATGGTAGCGAACACGGTTGTTCGAGTCGATAGCCTCTGGCTTACCTCTCTCAATCGTACGCAGAACGCACTGCAGATACAGGGTGAGGCCGGTTCGATCAACGCTGTCGCGAATTTGATTACTCAGCTGAAACAGTCCGGGTACTTCGACAAGGTGGAGTTTACTGAAACGAAGGAAAACGACCTATTGAAGGGAACGCCGACGTTTGCGTTCAACATGACGGCGTCTATTGCGTCGGGTTCATCCCCTTCAGGGCCGGGATCACCGCCGGCGGCGGCTAAGCCTGCACTACGCAGTGCATCGCTGCGGGGGAGGGAGTAGCCGATGGGCAGCTTTCAAGATTGGCCGTGGCCCCTGCAGGCCGTTCTGTATGTGGCATTGGCCTTCGTCATCGTGGCCGCCGGGTTCTATGTGCCGGGATCGCCGATTGCAGGCGTTCGCAATGACCTGCAGACCGCACAGTCGCAGCTGAAGCCGCTGGAGCAGGAAGTTGCGAGCCTGCGGTTGTACAAGCAGCGCAAGGCGGAATTGGAATCGGATATGGACGCCTTGCAAAAGCAACTCGCCACGCTACAAACGATCGTTCCCGAAGACAAGCAAGCGGACCAGTTCATCTTGATGATTCAGCGCGCCGCAGCAAGTTCCGGAGTACTTGTCCGTGCCATAACTGAGAAACCCATAGAACCGAAACAGTATTACTCCGAAATGCCGTTCGACGTTCAGGCCGATGGTCCGTACTACGGAGTGCTGGACTTCTTTTCTCAACTAGGCAGGCTCTCTCGAATCATCAACGTCGGAGACTTGAAGCTGTCCGGCCTGAAGCGCGAGTCAAACGGGAAATTTCGTCTTATGCCGGGGAGCACAGTGAACGGCGACTTCATGATTACGACTTTCTTCACCCAAGGGGCAGAGGATCAGGCCCCAGCTCCGAAAACGGCTGGCGGTAAAAAACGATGAAAACTGCAAACAGCTTTGCAACGTGGGCAGTGCTGGGTTTGGCGGCGTGTCTAGCGCCGGCTGTGAGCGCTCAGGCGAACACGCCGCAGAAGCAGGCGCAGACACATCCGGCCAGCGCGCAGCAGAACCATCCGGTGAACCGAAAGCCGATGGCCCGTCCCGCTGCTCCTACAGTGAATCACGCTGCGGTGAAGCATGCTGGGGTGAATCGTGCCGTGGTCAGGCAGAACGTCGCGCGGCCCGCTGCCGCTCCACTCAAGCGCGCAGTGGCCGGGCGGAACACCTCGAGGCCTGCTGGCACTCCAGTCAAGCACGCAGAGATCAAGCCAAGCCCATCGCGAAATTTGAATTCTTCGCACCGCGCGAAAGCATCGTTGACAGCACAGGCGATTCGCAAACGGGAAGCGCGCAAGCCTGTACGCACACCTGTCACGCACAAACCCGTGCACGCGGCAACGGCCGTCGCGCACAAAACAGCAGTGCCGAAGCCCGTCGCTACTCGTCCTGCACAAGCGCCATCTGTAGCCGTTGAACCGATGGTTAGCCGGCGCGATCCGTTTGCTCCTCTGATTCAGGTTTCTGTCGGAGGCCGGAACGCGAACGAGCACCTGCCCCCCGGCGTCGGCGGCCTGGTGGTTGCGACGGTTCGCGTTGACGGAACCGTGGAGTCGCCAAGCGGGACGCTTGCCGTTGTGTCGAATCCAGATAACCGAATTTATTTCGTCCGTGTGGGGGACCGTCTGTACGACGGTGATGTGCAAAAGATCAGCTTGGATGGTGTGACGTTTAAGGAAAATTCAAAAGATGCGTTCGGGAAGCCTGTCGAGCGGTTGGTGACAAAGCGAATCTACCCGAATGCAGGAGAGTAGCAATGAGGATCATGTCGCGCGCGTGGAGACTCGCTGTCACTGTTGCGGCCGGTCTGATCATAACGGATGGAGCGCTGCTGGCGGGCGATGCGCCCGTCGTGCATGTGACAGCAGCGGTGGGGCAGCAGGCCGTCCGGCTGGAAGCGCAAGCCAACGGGCCTTTCCAATACACCAGCTATCGCGCCAGCAAGAGCCTCTATGTGCTCGACCTGAGCGGGGTGTCGGCTGCCGACGGGGGGGCTGCACGAGTCATACCTTCCGAACTTGTGAAGGGTTATCGTGAGGTGGGCTACTCCGTCGGGGACAAGCCCATGGTTCGGCTTGAGGTGCTACTCGCCGAGGGACTTCAGCCTCGAGTGAAGCGAACCAATGCCGACGAGCTCAGTTTGTCGGTGTCTCGATCCGATGATGCCGCGAGCCCGGCGACGGCCGCTCCTGTTCTGAAGCCGGCATCCGCCGTGTCTTCGACAGCGAAGGTGGAGACCGTCCCGGCTCCGTCAATCCGCCAAGTGCTTCTTTCGCAGAAAGGCAACGCAACGGAAGTCAGCATCGTCGGTTCCGGTTCGTTGACCTATCACACGATGAGCCTGCACAGTCCGGATCGCCTGGTGCTGGACTTCCAATCCGCGCGCCTGCGCACGTCCGTCAAGCACATTCCAAGCAACCTCGATCCCGTGCGTGACGTTCGCGTTGCGCAATTCACGCCCGAGATTTCCAGGGTTGTAATCGACCTTCGCCAGGCGGCGTCGTACACGATCACGAAAAACGCTGGCGATGTCACTGTTGCGTTTTCTCCTGAGCCGGCCAAGCCTCTGCCTGCTGAGATTCCGGCAAATGTTTCCGTGGCCAAGGCGATTGCTCCGAAGCAAGCTCCAGTTAGTCCCCAAGTTTCAACGCCCCTACCCATGTCTGCGACCTTGCTTCCCGCGACCTTGGTGCATGATTCTCTAATGCTGGCAGATCCGATACCGGTTCCAGCCAAGCCGCACGAGCAGCCTGCTGCGACGGCGACTAAAGTTGCTGCCGCTCCTGTTGCCGGCTCAACTGCGGCTCCGGTCGCGGCGCCGAGCCATCCTGCGGCAACTGCGGCCAGGTCGGCCGATTATTCCGGGCCGGGGAACCAGTCGAACCCGAGATACACTGGCGAACCGATTTCGGTCAACCTGAAGAACGTCGATTTGCAGGATTTCTTCCGCCTCATCCACGAAATCAGCGGCTTGAACGTGGTGGTGGATCCGAACGTAAAGGGCACACTGACGATCGTTCTCGATAACGTGCCGTGGGATCAGGCGTTGGACATCGTCCTTCACAACAACGATCTCGAGAAGCAGCTCGATGGAAACGTTTTGCGCATCGCCACGCGCGAGACGATCAAGAAGGAAGCGGAAGAGCAGCGTGATCTTTCGAAGGCGCAGGCCGAGGCTGCCGAGGTGGTTACGACTACTCGCGTCCTGAGCTACGCCAAAGCCGCCGATATGGCCACGATGCTCAAGAAATTTTTGTCGGCGCGAGGCCAAATCTTAGCGGATGATCGTTCAAATACGCTGGTCATCAGCGACGTCCCGGCCGTATTCCCGGTGATCGATAACTTGATTCGACAGCTTGACCGCAAGTCGCGCCAAGTGGAAATCGAAGCCCGCGTAGTCGCGGCGAATCGCTCGTTTGCCCGCGAGTTTGGCACTCAGCTCGCAGCAGCGCTTGGAGCCGGGAATAGCACACTTGGCGGCGCACTCAGCGCGAGTCCAATCACACACTCGCCCGCACCTCCGTTCTGCGAAAGTGGTACATGCACGCCTGGTACACCACCGTCCAGTACCAGCCCCGGCACTCCGTCGAGTGGTGCAATGCCGCTTATCACGAACCTCGGAACGGCCGTGCCGACCAGCGGATTCAGCTATATCTTCCAAAACGGCAATTTCGCGCTGGACGAGATAATCACTGCCGCGGAGGACAGAGGCGTCGGAAAGCTGCTCTCGAAGCCCACGATATTCACGCAGAACAACGAGAAGGGCGTCGTGAAGCAAGGTACGAAGATCCCGGTTCAGACGATCGTCAACAATACGGTCTCCGTCCAGTTTGTGGACGCTGTTCTGGAACTCGATGTCACGCCGCAGATCACTGCGGATGGCACGATCTACATGGACGTGACGATTGAGAATGACCAGATCGACCAGGCGATTCCGCGGGTAGAGGGCATCCCCGCCATCGATACGCAGTCGGCTCAAACGCGCGTCACCGTCAAGGACGGCGCCACGGTGGTCGTCGGCGGAATCATGGTTTCGACTCAACGGACGGATGTCCAAGATGTTCCTGTGCTGGGGAGCGTGCCCATAATTGGAAACCTCTTCAAACACAAGACCGTCGCCACTTCGGAACAGGAACTGCTCTTCTTCTTGACGCCGAGGATTTTACCCGGCTAAGGTAAGGAGGCACACTGGTTCGGAGAACCGCTTAGCCTGGACGCGATATCACAACACAACCTTTCACACCGGAGCCGGATCGAGCGGCTCCGGTTTGCTTTTTCCGAGGTTCGCGCCGATGCTGCGCTGGTCACACACCTGCCGAATGTCCTTTACCTCACCGGTTTCAGCGGCAGCGCAGGTTTGCTGCTTGTCGCGCGCGACCGCACCGTTCTCTTTACCGATAGCCGGTACACGCTGCAGGCTCGTCAGGAGATAACGTCGGCTCGCGTACAGATTGCCAAGCACGGTATCCTTCGCGCCGCAGGAGAAGAGCTGCGCAGGATGCGCCGGCGCGGCCGTCTGAGCGTGGCCTATTCTCCGGGCCAAACTACGGTCGCCGAGAAGGCTGCCATTGACACGCATGCTGCAGGAAAACTGCGCTGGATTGCTGCCGGAAACCTCATTGAACGCCTGAGGGCAATAAAAGACGATGATGAGATTTCGCGCATGGCGGCGTCCGCCCAATTGATCAGCGATGTATTTGCTCAAGTGCTGCCTGTGCTCAGGCCCGGTGTTCCGGAGACGACCATCGCCGCCGAAATCGACTACCGGATGCGCACCTTGGGTGCCGCGGGTCCTTCGTTCGAATCCATCGTAGCTTCCGGGCCGCGTTCTGCGTGGCCGCACGCCCGTCCTAGTGCCAAGCTGCTGATGAAAAACGAGTTGGTCGTGCTCGATCAGGGTGCTATACTCCGCGCTTATTGCAGTGACATGACGCGCACGATCTTCCTGGGGCGCGGTCCGAAGAAGATAAGGGCAATGTACAGCGCCGTTCTTGCTGCGTTAGAGGCGGCAAAGGCGGTAATTCGGCCTGGTATTGAGGCCGAGAAGATCGACAAAACTGCCCGAGACGTACTGAAGCGGCACAATCTGGCGGGCTTTTTCACGCATAGCACTGGCCATGGGCTCGGACTTGAGGTTCACGAAATGCCGCGTCTGGGCCGTGGCGAATCGGCCCGCCTGGAAACAGGCATGGTGGTGACGGTCGAGCCAGGCGTATACGTCGAAGGCCTTGGCGGGATTAGAATTGAGGACGATGTTGTGGTGACACCGCGCGGCGCGCAGGTTTTGACTACAGCTTCTCGGGAATTCTTCGAACTCTAAATGCCCAAAAGTGCAAAAGTCTCTTCCGAAAATGCGCAGCGAGTCGACCTCGTTGAAGTGGAACGCATTCTTGATTTCATGCAGAAGCACGATCTGGAAGAGTTTGAGTACGAGCGCAATGGCATTCGCATTCGGCTTCGTAAGCCATCTGCCGTTGGCCCGGTGCTAGCTCGCGCGGCGCTGGCGCCGCAGATGTCTACGACGGAAGTCGTAGCTCCGGTCCATGAGCCCGCGCATGCCGTACCTGCTCGCCCGGCGCCTGCTGAAGCTCCTTCGGAAGACTTCCACATCATCAAGTCGCCAATCGTAGGGACGTTCTACGGCGCCCCGAATCCCGGAGCGGACCCGTTCGTTTCCGTGGGCTCGCGCGTAGAGGCGGGCCAGGTGCTCTGCATTATCGAAGCGATGAAGCTGATGAACGAGATCGAGTCGGACGTAGCGGGCGAAGTGGCGCGGGTTTTCGTCGAGAACGGCCATCCAGTCGAATACGGCCAGGCGCTTTTCGGTATACGTCCGCATCGCGGTAAGTAACTTCATTTCGAGCCGATGTTCCGAAAAATTCTCATTGCCAACCGGGGCGAGATTGCGCTCCGCATTCTCAGCGCGTGCCGCGAGCTGGGTGTACGAACAGTCGCCATTTATTCAGAGGCTGACCGCCACTCCCTGCACGTTCGTTTTGCCGACGAAGCCATCTGTATCGGCCCCGCCCGGTCCTCTGAGAGCTATCTGAACATCCCTCAGGTAATCAGTGCTGCGGAAATTGCGGATGTGGATGCAATTCACCCGGGCTATGGATTCCTTTCCGAGAACGCCAACTTTGCCGAGGTCTGCGAGGCTTCCCGCATCACTTTTATCGGCCCTTCCCCTGAAAGCATTCGTATGATGGGCGAAAAGGATCGTGCACGCCGGGAAGTGGCCGCCGCGGGAATCCCGATTATTCCCGGCAGCGATGGACTTGTCGCAGACGAGGACGCGGCGAAGAAGGTCGCCGCGGAAATCGGTTACC
>DASUJR010000032.1:0-6623 GCA_036279175.1 Candidatus Acidiferrales bacterium
ACACTCTTCAATCTCCAAATCGCTAAACTTGAATTGACTAACGGCAGCGGCAACATCGGCAATCTTCGTATCCCGCTCGCAGCTGAAGGCCGCAATGTCGATTTTGCGCTTCATTACAGCGCTGACTCCTCTGGCACTGGCGTTTACCTCGGCACCTTCGATTTCCATCACGTTCTGCTCGCCGCGAAGCGGGACATTCCGTTCGCGTTCGACCTGGCCGGAAAGTTTTCGCTCCATCCCGATTCCTTCGAACTCAACGATTTCGTCCTGCACCTGCCCAACTCGGAATTGAATCTGCGCGCTGACGTCGCCGGCTTTTCCCATCCCGATGTGGATTTGCACTATCGCGGCCGGCTTTCGCTGCTCGATATCCGCACGATCCTGCACTCGCCGCACACGCCGGACGGCATTGCCGACTTCTCCGGCCATGCCCATTACGCCTCGGGCCAATGGACCGCGGGCGGCTACTACGATGCACGGGGGATCGGCATGCATTTCCAATGGTTCCACGCCGGCGGCATCCGGACCTGGGGAAATTACGACGTCGCAAACCGCAAGCTCGTCGTTCCGAATCTGCGCATCACCGCACTCGGCGGCTCGATCGAGGGACGCCTCCAGATGCTTTTCCACGGCCTGCAATTCCGTACTGAGACAAAACTCCGCGGCGCAAATCTCGCTCGCATTTTCGCTGCGCTGGATAACTCGAGCTTCCCCGTAAACTCATTACATTGGCAGGGCGCGGTCGATGCCGATTGCGTCAACACGTGGTCGCGAAATTTCAAGGAGTTCCGCACCTATGGCGAGACGCGCTGGTCGCCGCCTGCAACAGCCGCGCCGGGCATGAATCCCGTCTCGGCAAAGATCGATTACGACTACGCTGCTTACCGCCATTCGGTGACGATAGCCCCAGGCGGCCTGATCGCTATGCCCACGGCTCAGGTGGAGTTCGGCGGCCGGCTTGATTCTCAGATCTCCGACCTGAACGTGAAGTTCCACGCCGACGATCTTCGCAAGTGGGACGATTTCATCAACGTCATCATGGGCCGTGAGAAGGATCCTGTAATCATTTCCGGCAAAGCCGATTGGAAGGGCAGCCTGATCGGTCCGCTTGGAGGCCCAACGTTCACCGGGCACGTGAATGGCGAAAGCGCCCGCTACGACCGCCTTTATTGGGACTCGATTATCGGCGACATGGACTATTCCCCGGACGATTTCCGCCTCACGAATGCCACCGTGCGCCGAGGCGCGACATCCGCGAAGATCAATCTCGCGCTCGAGCTCAACGGCAAATGGAGTTTCCTTCCCTCCGACCAGTGGACGCTTGACGCAAGGCTCGACCGTTCGCCCACGCGGGATCTGCAGGAGATTCTTGGTCTGAATTATCCGCTGAATGGACTGCTCACCGGCACCTTCCAAGGCAGTGGCACGCGCGCTGAACCCGTTCTCGACGGCAAGTTCGCTCTCGACGACATCGATATGCGCGGAATTCGGTTCGACAGCCTGAAAGGGCTATTTCATCTGTCCCACGACGACGTCAGCCTGGCGGATGCCGAGTTGCGCCGCAAAACGAGCCGCGTCGTTGGAAGCATCGCGCTGCATCCGCACGAACTCACCACCGAATTCAATCTGGCGGGAAGCGGCATAGCACTTCAGCAGATTCGCGAGATCCAAACACCTTCAATTCCCATTGCCGGCGATCTTAGCTTCAACGTGCGCGGCAAAGGGCCGCTCTTCGCGCCCGTTGCGGAAGGCGAACTGCGCGTCGCGAACTTAGGGCTGGGCACAGAGAAAGAAGGCGATTTCCACGGGCAAATTTCTTCCGACGGCCACGTCGCTCGCGTTTCCGTCCACTCCTCGGCGTCCACACCAACGCTCGACGGAGATTTCTCCGTTGGCTTCGACGACGACCAGCCCATCTCCGGCAAACTCACCATGGCCCATTTCGACTTGGATCCGTTCATTGTGGCCGGCCTTCACCTGACGCATATCACCGGACACAGCAGCGTCGATGGCGTGTTTGCGATTTCTGGGTCGGTGCGCCGTCCCGATACGATTCAGGTCACGGCGGACGTTTCGCGCATTTCCTTCGATTACGAATTCGTTCATCTGACGAACGATCAGGACATTCGCCTCACCTACCGTGCGAACGAAGTCCGCGTTGATCAGGCGCATCTGCACGGCCCCGATACCGACGTTCGTGTCACGGGCTCGGCTCGTTTTGATGGCGACCGCCCTTTGCGACTCGCCGTCCTCGGCGGGCTGGATCTGCGCCTACTCAGCGGATTCTTGCCGGGCTTCGAAGTTCAAGGCCGCACGGATGCAAACGTCTCGATTAATGGGACGATCTCGCGTCCGCGCATCACCGGTCGTGCCGCCATTCACGATGCGTCGGCCAGCTATTCGGATTTTCCCGTCAGTCTGAGCCACGTGAACGGCGACTTCGTGTTCGACCAAAGCCGCTTCCTGTTTGACCACATCACCGCGCAAACAGGGGGCGGGCAGATGACGCTCAGCGGCAATGTGGTCTACGGCGAAGGGCCGCTCCGGTACGAGGTGAACGCTTCGACTACCACCATTCGCATCCGCTATCCCACGGGCCTCAGTTGGCTGGCGGGAGGGAAATTGCAACTGGCCGGATCGTCGAAAGCGTCGCTTCTCAGCGGGAATGTGCAGGTGCAGCGGCTGTTGTTCTCGCAGGGCGTCGATGTCGCGTCGTTTTTTGCGGCTGCGTCGGAAACAGCGCCGGGACCGCCGTCAACGTCGCCGTTCTTGCGCAATCTCTCTTTCGACGTCCAGGGTCAAGCTGCAGCGGGTGCTCAGATTCAGTGGACGAACGCTCAGATTGGCGTCGACGGAAGCGTCCGCCTGCGCGGCACCTGGGATCGTCCGATTCTCCTCGGCAACATCCACTTGCTCGGCGGACAGATGGCCTTCCGGGGAAACACCTTCCAGCTGACGCGCGGCGACATCAATTTCGCCAATCCGTTCCGCCTCGACCCGGTGCTGAACGTCGAAGCTACCGCCACGATCAGCCAGTATCAGGTGACGATCAACTTCTCGGGCGCCGCAAGCCATCTCTCTATGACCTATCACTCCGATCCGCCACTGCCCGATAGCGACATCATCGCGCTTCTCGCGCTAGGCACTCCCGGCGAAAGCGAAGCGCTGCGCACGCAGTCCGCCAATTCGCAGAACTATGGCGCCACCGCGCTGCTCTCCGAAGCCATCTCCAGCGGCATCGGGGGACGCATCGAGCACCTGTTCGGCATCAGCCAGTTTCGCGTCGATCCATTTGTTGCCGGAGCCGCCACGGAATCGAACGCCGCCGCGCGCGTCACCATTCAGGAGCAGGTGGCGCGCAATCTCACCATTACATACTCGAGCAATGCCGCCACCACGAACCAATATCAGATGATCCAGGTCCAATACGACGTCAGCCGCTCGCTCTCTGTCGAATTCCTCCGCGACATTAACGGCACGTACGGCTTCGATATCAAGTGGGTCCGCCACTTTAAGTAGCGTTCAAAACGGGGACTATCGGGGCTTATTGGAGCGTGGCGGGTCGGTGATTGGGGAGGACAGCACCTGCCAAATCCGTCCGTCGATTGCACCAAGTTGGTGCAACGATTCTTGAACGCCAAAACTGCGCAAAGTGTGTCGAGAAGTTTTGGCAGTTTCGATGATTACAAAGGACTTACGGTGAAAACTTCTCAGCACACGTGTCGAGAAATGCTCATCGTGGGGTCACTCTTGAAATGTAGGCCCTCCGAGTGCGCCGATGCTGAAAACAAGTAGCTTAGGCAAAAAACACCCGGAAAGTTGGCGACGGGGCTGTTTGAGGCATTTTGACTTAGCGACCCTTGCCGCCAGCCGATTAAGGAGGCCCCGTCTTCCAGGAAATACGGTCGCCGGCAAACAAGGCGAGTTTAGGAAGTTCGGGATTGAATGGGTTGAATTGCACGTTCCGATACGCACCGCGGTAGAGACGCCGAATGCGCAGAGTTTGCAGTGCGGCAGCGTCCGCGTGCGGCGACACAGCTGCCATTGCGGTTTCCACTGTGGATCCAATCGGAAAATAGCGCCGACGTCCGTTCACGACCACGTTCATCTCTACGCTGGCAGACACTACGCCGTCGAACGACGCACACACCGAGTCGCGAGGCATCTGTTTGCAGGGAATCTCGGGATTTTTCTGGATCGTGCGCGTGATGCGGACCATATCTTGGGGATTGCGCACGCCGACGAGGAGAGAATTGCGACGCACCTGCGGCGGGACGAACAGCGTGAGAACGAAAAGGCGCAGTGCGCGCATGCCGGCGAACTGGCGGGACAACCCGGTGTCCGGATATTCCGCTCCTGCTCGCGAAGACAAGCCTTTGCTCCGCCACACGCCATCTCGTCTGAGCGCGATGCCCTTCGCCGGCGAGCCTGCAACGTCGTAGAACGTTTTGCGCTCGCCGACGTAATTCGAAACCTGGTTTGTATCTCCCGACTCATCGCGAAAAATGGAGCGCTCGATAAAGAGCCGCATGCCTGGCACGAGATCGACGTATCCCTGGCTACCGAACGAGTAACGAAAGAAGAGGCTGTACATCGCGGGCGCCGGCATACTCTGCGCGATCGTGCGGCTGGCGCTCGAATAAGCGCTGCGGCTCATACATCCTGCGTTCTGCAGGTCGCTCATCTGATTGAAAAATTCGATCCATTCGGAGCGCCCGTTGGAGATCAGATTGGGATCATGCCACGCAGCCGGAAGCGGGACCGTCGCAGTCCAGTCCACGGCGGCTCCGGATTTTCGCGCGGAAAGCGAAAACCAGCGATCCTGGATTGAACATTTGCTCGATGGTTGTTCGACGGGCATCGCTCCCAAGTCGCCCAGGGAAATCCGCTCTTGCTGGACATCATTGAATTGTTGAGGGGAATCGGGCGGTAACAGATACAGGCCCGCCAAGCGATAGTTTCCGCTCGCAGAAACATGCCTCGCCGCGCAGCCCGCGCACAGGATCGCAATGGCGATCAGCAGCACCGCAAAGAAGTGATCCGGGAATCTCAGGGGAGATTTTCCGCGAGGCCCCAGCACTCTTTTCACGACTTCAGCGAGTAAATGACGCTGATCTGTGTCTCCACAGCGATGGGGTCTCCATTGAGCAGCGTCGGACGATATCGCCAGTGGCTTACGGCCTCAATGGCGGAACGAGCAAGCAGCGGGTCAGCCTGATTGCTCACGACGAGCGATTCGACCGTGCCATCTTTTGCAATGACCGCACGAAGGACGACCGTGCCCTGAATTCCCTGACTCTTTGCGGCCACTGGATACTTCGGCGGAACCGTCGTGAACAGGTGAGATTCCTCCACATTTCCGGCGACCCGAATCTTCGCGGGAATGGTCTGTTTCGGCAGTGCAGCAGCCCCCTCCGTCGGACCTGATACCAAGTTCACGTCGAGCGAACGGGTCTCGCCAGGCTGTAGCGTGATATTCGGGACATCGTATGTCTTGCAGCCGAGTTTCATCACTTGCAGTTCGTACTCGCCGGCGGGCAGGCCTGTTATTTCGAACCGGCCGTCCGCGCCAGAGGCCGTCATGTTCCGGATGTTCGCGCGGATGTCGATGACGACGACGGTTGCGTCGGAAGCTGCGGCGCCGTCCGGTCCGTAGACGGTGCCGGAAAAGGTTGCCGATGTGTTCTGCGCCGATAGCCGGACCGCCGCGAGCGGAAGCAGCAACAAGAACGCGGCGAGTGAAACCATCAGCTTGGATTTCGACGAAGGTGCGCGACGGTCGACGATTGGATTCAACATTGAGGTAATTCTCCTTTCGAAATCGGTGGAACGTGCCATAGCAAGGGCCGGTAACCAGCCGCTGCTTTGTTTGTCCAGCGTGCGGGCCAGGATGAGCAGATCATCCGCATAGTGCTGCGGCTGGATACCCGCGTTCAGGACGGAATCGTCGCAGGCGCATTCGCCCTCGCGACGCAAGCTGTAAACCGCGAGCCATGCGAGAGGGTTGAACCAATGTATCGCGCGTACGACTTCGCCCAGGATTTGCGCCGCGCAATCGTGGCGCGCAACGTGGGCCAGTTCGTGACAAAGGACAATGCGGCGGCGATCTTCGTTCCATTCACGTGCCGAACTTGGAAGAAGGATCTTGGGGCGGAGCACGCCCCAGGCAACCGGCATCGCCGTCGGATCAGGGGACTCGAATAAATGTATAGGCCGCGAGATTCCGGACGCGCGGGCGATCTGCGTCAATTCGCGAATCGAGCGCTCGTCCGTCAGCCGCTTCGATCGAGCGCGAACGCGAGCCATTTGTGCGAATCCAGCTGCAAACCGGATGAGCGCCAGCGCCGTTCCGGCAATCCAAACTACCAGCAGGACAGCCGGCCAGACCGCGGCATGATTCGTGGCTGGGATAGCGTTCACCACGAAGCCTGGACCGGACGAGGTGGCGCCTGGCGATGGGGCCGCTCCAGTTAGCTGCTCGACGGCCACGTTCAGCGCGTCCGAGTGCCACGCGGGAAGAAGGGGAGCGACGATCGGCAGCACAAGAGATGCGGCGACGGCCGCAAGCCACACTTGATGCCGCAGCGCCGCGGAGCGTTTGCGTAGAGCGAATGCAACGGCCC
>DASUJR010000033.1:0-7166 GCA_036279175.1 Candidatus Acidiferrales bacterium
CATCCGTCTTAACACGCTTCCACTCACTTTCTCTGCTTCTTCTTTGCCGGGCGCCGAGGCGCCTGCGTCCGTAAAGCTCTCTACTGGGACACGCACCTCGTGCACGGTGACCATTGTCACCTGCCGCACGGAATTGCTTTCCTGTCCTGATGCGGGAACCGCGTCCGTGGATTCCAAATTGGAAAAAGAAGCCGCCGCGTACCGCTCTCTAATTTCCCATTTTACGGCGACACGGCCAGCGCCGTCCTTTGGCGAGCCTCACGGTCCCGACCCCCGCTCAGGGCTGACCAGACGGCAAACTTGGCTCTATTTTGCTGAAAGTACGGGCGACCCGGGGTTGTCAATGAGCAGAGACCAATAGCCAATAAATAGATGGGCCAGTTTGGCGGATATGAACCGAAGCCCAGACTGAGAGATTACTTGCCCACGCGACAGAAGCAGTGCTGCTCGCGCACGGGAGTGGAAGCTACCGGAAGCATCCCACCACGTCCCGATTTTTTGCCGCGCTGAGTCCTACTGCCGGTCCTCTCGGCGCGATTTTTACCATAGTTGGACACATAAGATCGGGCCAGCCATCTGCATCCAACGTAAAGTCTGGAATACACCGCTTGTGGGAGCCAACTTGATGGTTTCGCGAAAAGCAATGAAATCGCCCTGTGGCAACCGTGCCCTGGCCGCGCTCGGCGTCGGCGCCGCGGCCCTCTACGGAGCGAGGGTTCTCATCAACGTTTTCGGCCCCCAGCCTCCGTTTGCGATGCAGTCTCCCGACGTCCCGCTCGATTCCGAAGAGTTCATCCAGTTTCTGAGCACGGTCACCGACGGCAGCCGCCGCCGCTCGCATCTCTATCGCCTCAAGAACGGCGTCGAATTCTTTCCCGCCATGCTCGAAGCCATCCAATCGGCGCGCCAGGCGATTAACATCGAGTTCTACGGTTTCGCGCCGGGAGAAGTCAGCCGCCGATTTCTCGATGCGCTCTCCGAGCGCGCCCGCGCCGGAGTCGATGTCCGTCTCATCGTCGACGCCGTCGGAAGCCTCCGCACTCCCAACAGTTACTTCGACGGGCTCCGCTCCGCAGGCGGAAAAGTGTGCTGGTATCATCCCCTCCGCTGGAATACCTGGCCCGATCTCAACCAGCGCACGCATCGCAAACTGATCGTCATCGACGGCAACACAGGCTTCATCGGCGGCGCGGGCATTGCCGACCACTGGCTCCACGCCACCCGAAGCGGCCCAGCCTGGCGCGACACTTTCTTCCGCATCGAAGGCGAGGCGACGGCCGGTCTCGTTTCCACCTTTGCGGAAAACTGGCTCGAGGCATCCGGCGAAATTCTCTCCGGCCCCCGCCAGTTTGCTTTCCGCTCAACGCCGGAGGGCGCGGAGTGCTTCGTCGTCATCAGCACGCCGCGCGGCGGTGGCACCGGCGCCCGCGTGCTCTTTCAGGCCCTCATCCACAGCGCGCAACACTCCATCCGCATCACAACGCCTTACTTCCTTCCGGATCCCAGCGCTCGCCGTGCATTCGTGGAAGCCCGAAATCGCGGCGTCCAGATCCGCATCCTCACCGCAGGGCCTCACATCGACCATCCCATCGTCCACAAGCTCAGCCTCCGCGCCACCCGCCACCTCATGCGCGCGGGCGCCGAAATCTACGACTACATGCCGGCCATGATCCACGCCAAGCTCATGACCATCGACGGCCAGTGGAGCGTGGTCGGCTCCACCAACTTCGACCACCGCTCCTTCGCCCTGAACGACGAGGTCAATCTCGCCGTTCTGGATCGCGATCTCGCCGCCGTCATCGATTCCGATTTCGACGAAGATCTCAAACAGAGCCGCCGCCTGACCGAAGACGTGCTTGGCCATCGCAGCCCGTTCTCCGCAATCGACAACGTCCTCGGGCGCATTCTCCGCTTCGAAAGCTGATCTCTCGGCCACCCGATTTCCACTTATCCGCGCAGGCGCCGAATTCACCGCGGAGTAGCAACATCTTTCCCACTGCATTTGAGCGGCGCCTCTACCCCCGCATAGTCGCCGGCTCGGATCCAACTACCTCAACCTTTGTCCTTAACTCGCACTCGAACGCAACGTCAGTTTCGCCGCCCAGTCGACGGTAGCGACGTCACCACCGCCCGGAAATGAGGGTAATTGCGCAGTACCTTGAGCGTCCGTGGTCACAGTCGAGTTTTCAAGCCATTGTCCGGACCTGGTGTTGTACCACGTAAACCGGTAAACCTTATTGGGTTCCAAGTCACTTATCTTTGCCCGCTCAGCCCTGGTTTCAAAATAGAGAAGGGCCAAATCTTTCTTCTCTGTCATCATCATGAACGCCCAACCGTCCAAACCGGTCTCCGGGCTTCCCGGCGCTTTACGAGGGCTAATGTCGTCTGAAGCGAGCAGCAGGTCCTGATAGGATTTGCCTTCCGATGTGATGAACTTTTTCATCCACTGCATCTGGCCGGCAGACGGATATTGCAGTGCTTCCCAGATATACGGCCTACTTCCCCTGGGCTCATCGGTGGTGGTGAAGTCATAGGCGCCATGCCCCCAAACGTGACCTACCAAGGCGCCCGAGAGCACGCAGCCATACATCATGGCACGTGAAAAATAATTGTCCCGATCGGAATTTTCAGGAGGGCGCTCTCCTGCCGGTGAATTCGCACGGTTGGACCAGGCCACGTAGTATGGCTCAAGGTCGATAGCAGGATTGGGGTCAGGAAGTTTAAACAGAGTTTCAATAGCCTCGTACATCGAGTTATTTCTCGGATAATTACCAACGCTATCCAATGTGATCCATGGCGCTGCTTCACCGTGTCCGAAGCTTGTGTAAGTTGAATGATTGATGAGTGCTGTTACTGGCTGACCGAAAGGCATCGGCCCATATTTCTTCAGGTGATAAATCAATGCCTTGTTAAATTCCTGGGATGTTAGACCGATGACGCGACGTCCCGACCCTGCGCTGGGTCCAATCTTCTCTTCCGGGGCGACGTCGAGATGGATTTTGCTCAGGATGATGTTGTAGGCACCGTAACGTGCAACCAGATACTCGACGAAACGGCCATAGGACTCGTTGAAATTGAAGTACGCTTTCCATGCCGGAGCAACGTCGCGCCGAGTGGTTTCGAGCATCGGAATGAAACCCTGTGCATTCAGATACGCAATCTTTTTATCCAGGCTCTGGAAGTACTGCGGGACGATCGCATCGAAGTTCGGCAACCCTTGATGGTTCGGAACGATCTCAAAAGGCCGATAGCCATGCTCATCCTCCATGTGCTTTGCCGTATCCCTGGCCGAACCACCATCCGATGAAACCTTCACTCCAAATTCTTCCCAGGCGTTCCGGTAGTACACACCGTTCTTATCGGCGTAGGTGGCGGGATACTGGTCGGATGCCCACGATGGAAAAGCGGCGATCATGCTGACCTCGTTAAAACCCTGGCGCTTGACATAGGCGACCGCGTCCTCAAATGTAATTCCCGGGCCGGGAGTGTAGTTTGGTTCCGGCGGGTTGCCGGTAAATGGAAGCCTCCAGGTTG
The DNA here is from genome assembly GCA_036279175.1 of Candidatus Acidiferrales bacterium. GTDB lineage: Bacteria > Acidobacteriota > Terriglobia > Acidiferrales > UBA7541 > Palsa-295. The sequence continues at coordinate 3,535 of DASUJR010000033.1, forward strand.
ATGCCGCCAGCCACGTGTCGCCAACGAGGAAAAACGGGGTTCCATCTGCATACTGGAGCGCATGGCGATTGGCAGTATCTCTCAGGAATCCGTGCCGAGTCGGATTCTCTCTTTTCTCCTCCTCAGTCCAGTTTTTTGCCGAAAACTCGCCCGTCTTTCCATTAAGGCCTGAGTCTCCGGCCTGATTGGAATTGCTTATCCACGTCCACTTTCCAGCCTCGGTCGCCACGACCCTGACTCGCCAGGTATCGCCGCCATCCCAGAAACCATAGACGCGCTTTGAGAAGTTTGGCCCTTTTAATTCCACCCAGACATCCACATCTTTATAGGCATTTGCATAAGGCCTGGCCGCGTGCAGAACGATTTCGTGCATTTCCCATGTGTGGATCGTTTGCGCAGAAAGCGGTGCGAAAGCGAGCAAGAAAAGCAGAAATGCACCAGCAGTCAAAAGACGAGATTTCAGATATTTCAGCATTATTTTTCTCCGTACATGATCCAAAACATGGTAAGGGAGCGATTCTCTCGCTAAGGTGTGATCACTGTCTTGCCGCCATTTCCGAGACGCGCCTTCTCCAATGCTTCGTTCGCCTGGCTCAGTGGATATCGGTCCGTAACTTCGCTTGCAAATCGAGTTTGCCAATGCCGATGTTCGAGCAATCCGAGAGCTTTATCCAGGTGTCTCGGCTCAAATCCCCAACTACCGATCACCTGGAGCTGTTTGCGGGTGATCGTATGCGGGTTCATCAGGACTTCACCCGCATTGGCATACTGGCCAAGCACCAGATATTTCCCGCCGTCTCGACAGAATTCCCAACCTTCGGGCACGACCGACGGACGCCCAACGCATTCGACAACCACATCGGCACCGTAAGGCCCAATCTGATCGAACAAACGTTTCCTTCTTGCTTCGGAAGTGGTCGCCTCTTCCACTGAAATCACGGCATGAGCACTGAATTCCAATGCAAGATCCAAGCGGCGCCGGGGAGCTCCGATGACAATGACTTGCGACGCCCCGGACTGCAGGGCCACGGCCAGAACAGCGAGTCCAACGGGGCCGCTTCCCTGCACCACGACCACGTCGCCCAATGTCACGGTCGCGCGCTCCAGCCCGTGAAGGGCAGTTGTCAAAGCGCATCCCGCTCCGACTACCGCCGCGGTTGGGATAGCATCCGGAATCCGGAAGATTGCCGTGCCCGACCGGAGCAGGATGTACTCGGCGTAACCGCCGCGCAGATGCGGTTGATCGTTGGCGCAATATGAGATGCCGTATGCCTTACGTGAAATGCAGCGCGTAGGCTGGTGCTTTTGCCGGCAGTAGTAGCATTCTCCACACACCACCGAGCTTGCCCAGGCCACTCGATCTCCTACCGCAAGTGGCACTCCACGCCAATCCCGATCGAGTTGAGGCCCTAGCTTTTCGATTTTCCCCACCGTTTCGTGGCCGAGGATCACAGGAAGTGGGATATCCAACTCGCCGTCAGCCAAATGCACATCGGTGCCGCAAATACCGGCCATTTCCACCCGAACAAGGGCCTCTCCGGCGCCGGGGCTGGGAATCGGGAATTGCCTCAACTCCAGTGGTTGCTTATAAGAACTGAGTACCGCAGCCGTACATGAATCGGTCACTGTCACATCCTCCCGGTGGCATGCAAAGATTTGCCTTTATTCGTTGCAAGGTTCATCTTAATGGCACTACCGGGTCTGGTCCCGTCCCTTTCGGCGTGTGAACTATCCGAATTACCTTGCGATCCGCGACGGAAATGATGAAGATTTCATCCTCTTCCTGCACCGAGCAATAGGCAAGCTTGCCATCTAAGGACAAAGACATTGAGACGGGCCGGCCGCCAACGGGAATTTCCAGAAGCTCCTTTCGCGTTTTGACGTCCGCGAAGCCGACGCTGCGCCCCTCCTGGAGAGCGTAAATGAGGGTCTTGCCGTCATGGGAAACGACAACTCGAACGGGCGCCTTGCCCGAAGTCCAAATACGTCCGACGTTCTTCTTTTCGGCCAGATTGAAAATCGAGATTGAATTGCCGCCGGAATTAGCAACAAAGATTGTTCGTCCATCCGGAGACTTAGCCTGTCCCTGCGGTCGCTCACCTGAAGGCATCGATATGACATCGCCGGAGCGAAGATGAATTGCCGAGAGCGTTCCAGTGTCCGTATCGCTTACGTATGCCCATTCTCCTTTGCCATCGAATTTGACAATATGAGGTGCTTGTCCTTTGACGTCATACGTGCGAATGACCCTGAGCGCCTTGGGATCCAGGACCAGAAGTCTAGACGGCTTTTCTGTCGTCACATAAACGTGGCCCGAGCCTGGGTCGAAGGCAATCCCGTGGGGGCGGCGAAACTGTCCGAGATTGATCGTGGCGGTGCGCTTCATTGAAGCAATATCCACGATCGAGACCGTGTTGTCCCCCGGTCCGGTCTCCGTCATCCACATCACGCCGTTGTCGGCAACATAGAGTGTCTTCCTGTCTGGCGTTAAAGCTATCTCGTGTGGATGAGTGCCAACCTTCACGCCGCCAATTCGGTGAAAACTGGCATCGTAGAACCCGATTGAACTCGCAAGTTTCTCTCCAACCACGAAAGCAGCTTTTTGGCCGGAAGCGGCCACCGTCAAAACACATGAAAGAAGAAACATCAATAGTGTTTTCACAAACGCCCACACCTCGTTTCTCGGCTATGCCGAAGTTTTGATTCTGCCGCAGACCACCCGGCGACCAGGAAGGTTGATGCCCGGGTCTCAATCCAGACAAAGGCCTCGCAATGGGTATTTCGTTCGACCACGATGGCTTCGAACCCCGGTCGTCCATAGCATAAAACGCCCAGGACTGTACCGCAGCAAAGCTGATGCGGCAAAGCTGATGTCGATGGCGGCACTTCCACTTGCGGGGATGCGGATCAGGAAGCTGGTGAAATCCTGGCCGGGCGGCGCAGGGACGATGTTTTGAATGGGTATGGGTCGAATCGAACTTGAATGGCCGGCGGTGGCGCCTTTGCTGAATCCGTTCCTCATAGAATTGCAATAAGACGATCCAAACACGCAAGTGGCGGATATCTCGACCCGTACGCGTCCAAATGCGACAATGGAATGACGATGGACGGCGCGGCCAACGGGCGCTGATGGCTGGCGCCGCACAAAAGCGAGCCGGCGCCAGAACCGGCGCCAACGCCTTGGAGGAATAGAATTCGCTTCACCTTCAACCGGCTGATATTAGGCTGCGTATGGACTAGCTGGGCCTGTAGCTCAATGGTTAGAGCAGGGGACTCATAATCTCGGACAGGGCATATTCGCTGAATTTCAATGCGCTTGTAAGTCCTTAGTTTTCCAGCCTCTTACAAAATCCGCGTATAAGCCGGTACAAGCTCATTTAGACCAGTACCCGCTACATTTTCCGCTACAGTGGATGTCCTTCGCGCGCGCGCGGAATGGTACAAGAAAGCCGGAGTTCTCCGCTGCTCGATTACGCTTGTGGGAGAGTGGTATCCGGCTCCAATTGGGCAATCGCTCAGAGACGGCCAAACAGTTCGGGAAGAGGTGTCTTGAGTCCCTTCGCAACCCTCTCGATATTTATCAGAGAAACGTTTCGCGCTCCACGCTCAATCCCGCTGTAGTACGTCCGGTG
>DASUJR010000034.1:0-18004 GCA_036279175.1 Candidatus Acidiferrales bacterium
GGCCGTTCCTCAGCGAACCGCTCTCAGCCATGCCTTCGGCGCCTTGTCCGCCACGGTGATTGGAATCGCCGAATACTACATACGCGCGCCCCACGTGACGAAATTCGACATGGTCGAAATCGCACTGGAAGTGATCATCGGGTCGCTGACTCTTACGGGCAGCCTGATCGCGGCGGGTAAACTCCAGGAGCTGCTTCCGCAGCGTCCGATTGTCTATCGCGGCCAAAACATCGTCAGCCTATCCGTCCTCGGCTCTGCCATCGTGCTGGCCATCGTCCTCACGCTTCATTCCGAGTACATGTTTCTCTTCCCGGCGATGGTGGGAGTCTCGCTGCTGTTCGGCATTTTGCTGGTAACGCCGATCGGCGGCGCGGACATGCCCACGGTGATCTCGCTCTTGAACTCGTATGCCGGACTTTCTGCTGCTTTGCTGGGCTTCGTGCTCAACAGCAAGATCCTTGTCGTCGCCGGCGCTCTGGACGGTTCTTCGGGCTTCATCCTGTCTGTGATCATGTGCAAGGCGATGAACCGGTCGTTCACGAACGTGATGTTCGGTGCGTTCGGACAAGTGAAGGCCGGACCGAAAGCCGTAACGGAAGAGCGGACCGTCCGCAGCGCCAATGCCGAAGAAGCGGCCGCGATTCTGGGCGCAGCGAACAAAGTCGCAATCGTTCCAGGCTACGGTATGGCGGTGGCACAGGCACAACACAAGGTTCGAGAGCTGTACGACGTTTTAACGAAGAAGGGAATCGAAGTGCGGTTCGGCATCCATCCTGTCGCCGGCCGCATGCCCGGCCACATGAACGTGCTTCTTGCCGAAGCCGATATTCCATACGACCACCTGATCGAAATGGACGACATGAATTCCGATCTGCCGCAAACGGACGTGGCGCTGATCATCGGGGCCAACGACGTTACCAACCCCGCCGCGCGCACCGACGAGTCGAGTCCGATCTACGGCATGCCGATCATCGACGTGGACAAAGCGCAGACGGTGATGGTGATCAAGCGGAGCATGAGTCCCGGTTTCGCGGGCATCGACAATCCGCTCTACTACATGGATAAGACTTTGATGCTCTTCGGCGATGCGAAAGCTTTCGTGGGGGACATCGTCCGCGAACTTGGCAGCAGCCACGGCGGCGGGCGAGAAAAGCCTGTGCCGGCGGGAACGCACGCGTAGCTTGACTGGCCCTCCTCCGAGGAGTTCTGGGGGCGCGGTAAGTCACAGAATTTGGGAGAGTTCTACTAATAATCGTCGTCAACTGTTCGCTTGAATCTCCACGACCAATAATCAGCTATTCCCTTTAGAAATGAGGAGTTCCGGTATTGACACCCTAGCAGGGGGTGCCTAGAGTCGAAGGGTGTCAGTCTAGGAGGAGCATTGGGCTTTCGCTCGCGCTCTCTGCTGATCGCGGTGATTTGCAGCGGAATGCTGCTGCTGCTGCTGCTGCTGCAAATTCAGCCCTCGGTCCAGGCGGCTGTATCTTCAACCGACGACTCGCAGACGACCGGCGCAACGTTCGCCGTAATTGTGCTCGCGGATCTGGCGCACATCGGCCACGCGAACGCCGCGACGGGGACAACTGTGTATCCGGGCGATTCCCTTGATACTGCCGCTGGAGGCGAGCTTCGTCTTACCGTGGGCGGGGGGCAGGTTTATCTCCTGTCTGACACCGCAGCGAACATCGGTGCATCATCGTCGGTTCTGCAGGCGACACTCGTGCGTGGCACCCTTGGATTCTCCTCGCTCACCGATCGACAGTTCCAGATTCTTGCGCCGGAAGGTGTGATCCAAGCCGCCGGCGGCCGGCCTGCGTATGGCCAAGTGACGATGACGGCTCACAACGACATCGTCATCTCAGCCTATACCGGCGCGCTGGTTCTTCACCGCGGTTCACAGACTCTCGTCGTGAATGCCGGCCAGTCCTACTATGTCGAGCTCGTGCCAAACGACCCGATGCCCCATAGGGCCGACGGTCCGTACAATTACCATCTTGTTTGGCGGATCATCATTATCGGTACTGCGGCAGGTATCGGCTACTATCTGTGGCGCAAGTTCTCGGAAAGCCCCGTCGACCCCTGATTAGGATTTGGGCACCCCTTCGACGGGACGCGCTCAACCATCTTCTGCAAAGCTAGGCGTCTTTGGCGCTTTAGTCGGCGAAGTTCCGGTCAGGCTGTTTTCTGTTCGAGAACGGCGTGTTCCTGGAGGAATTTTTCGGCTTCGAGGGCGGCCATGCAGCCGGAACCAGCGGCGGTGACGGCTTGGCGATAACGGTGGTCCTGCACGTCGCCCGCGGCAAACACGCCGGGGACGTTCGTTAATGGTCCATCGTGGGTGCGAAGATATCCGGCTTCGTCCATTTCGAGTTGGCCGCGGAAAACTTTCGTGTTCGGATCATGGCCTATGGCGACGAAGACGCCCTCGACCGCGACCTTTTCGGGCACGCCGGTCTCGACGTTCTGGAGCGTGACGAGCTCGACGGATTTATTGTCGACGTCGTGGATCTGGTCGACAATATAGGGAGTGAGGAAGCGGATTTTCTGGTTGGCGCGAGCGCGGTCGAGCATGATCCGCGTGGCGCGAAATTCGTTTCTGCGATGAACGATCGTTACACGCTTGGCGAAGCGCGTCAGGAAAGTCGCCTCTTCCATGGCTGTGTCGCCGCCGCCGACCACGAGGATTTCGCGATCGCGGAAGAAATAACCATCGCAGGTGGCGCAAGTGGAAACGCCGTGTCCGAGCAGGTGCTTCTCCGATTCAATTCCAAGCATCCGAGCAGAAGCGCCGGCAGCCACGATCAGCGTTTCGCATTCGTAGGTCTCTTTGGCTACTACGACCTTGAACGGCCGCTTGCTGAGGTCAACCGAGTCGATGGCGCCAGAGCGAAATTCCGCGCCGAAACGCTGCGCCTGTTTGCGAGAATTTTCGATCAGCTCGGGGCCAAGAATACCGTCGGGAAAGCCGGGGAAATTTTCGACGAGCGTGGTCAGCGCGAGTTGGCCGCCGGGTTCGTAGCCGTCGAAAACCAGAGGATTCAGGTCCGCGCGCGCGGTGTAGATCGCCGCGGTGAGGCCCGCGCATCCGCTACCGATAATGATCACTTTGTGCAAAGGTTCGCTCCTCACAATTCGATGTTCCCCGCCGCCCGCGGATGCAGCACGTGAAAGACGCTCATTCTAGCACTTCCCCGTGCAGTGATCGAAAGTGCGGTGATCGAAGCGCGGCGATGGAGCACGCGTCAGCGCACAGCGCGAGGACGAGCCCACGAATCGCATGTGCCATCGATCCAAGGTAATCTAACAGCAGCGCGGCCGAACGGCACATCGCAAGCGGCGCGGCGCGCGCGGTTTGCGTGCTGCAATCTTGTAAGCGATAATCCGCCGGGAAGAAAAGCCACATGCCTTCCATGCCAAACCTGTTTCGTCTGCTGAACGAATTTATCGTGCTGCTTCTCGGCGGAATTCTCGTCCTGCTAGCCGCAACGCATCGGATGGCGCTGCCCACGCATCCGGGCGTAATGATCGTGCTCGGATTTATTTTTGTGTTCTGGGCGGCGCGGGCGTGGGCGAGGCCTGCGCCGGGCGAAGGACGCGCGCTGACAATGGTGCGCGCGGGGTCGCTGGGAGTGGTCGGCGTCCTGCTGATTGCGATTCCGTTGCTCGATCTAAAGCAGGGGAATCTGCTGATTGGAGTTGCGGGCGCCGTTCTGGTGGTTCGCGGACTGATTGGCGCTGGGCTTTCGTTCCGGACGCCTAAGACAATCGTGCGCGAGGTGGCTGCCGACCGGAATGCTGAGCTGCGGATCGAAGATCGGGGTCACAACAGCAAGACACACGAGTGATCAGTTGAACCTTCACGTGGTCGCCAGCGATCCTGCGTTGGACATGAAACCTGCAGGGTGCGGTTAGGCCGAGGCCGCGCGGAATTCGCGGGAGCAGGCGTCGCAAGGGCAGATTTCGCGGAGATGGTCGAAGCTGAAAATGCCGGTGGCATGCCCGTCGGTGAACTCGATCTGGATGGCGTAGTTGCCGACAGCCGTGGCGGATTTGGCTTTCACGCGCGGCTTGAACATGGGCAGCGCGGCGGACGAGCCACCCGCGGCTGTTGACGCGCCAAACTTTTCCTTCTTTTCGAGTTCGTCCTTGCACAAAGCGCACGGGCAGTGGTCGCGGAGGTAAGGGAAATCGTAACGGCTGGTGTGGCCGTCTGACCATGTGACTTCCACGCCTTCGCCGGTGGAAACGTGAACCTTCACGCCGATGGGCTTCTTGCGGATATCGATTGGAAGCGGCATTTTCTTTTCAATTCTAGCAGGTTACGAAGAGGCGCTCGACGCGCATGCCCAAAGCAGCGTTGCGCCTGGTCATCGAGACAGCCGGGGAGACAGCCAGTGAGACAGGCCGGCACGGGCCGGAGGCTACCAAGCCTTCTTCGCGTCGCTATCGACCGTTGAGGGTGAGGGTACCTTGACGCAGCACGGGCCCGGCGGAATCGGATTGCCGTGCGGACACGTCTTCGGATGGCCGAGGAACGTGCAGATGCGCTGGTCGAGTTCGGGGCTGATAATGTGTTCGAACTTGCAGGCATCGGAATTCGCGGCAGCCTCTTCGACCGCGAACGTATCGGTGAGTAAGCGTTCAGCAAGACGGCGGCGCCGGACAATATCGCGCGCGCGATTTTCGCCATGCGGCGTGAGCGAAACGCCAGCTTTCTGGACTTCGAGCAGGCCAAGCGCGACGAGCCGCGAGACGAGATTTGCGGAATCCTCGGCAGTCTTTGGCGGCACGCAGACGAAGTCGGGCGTGACTCCTTTTTCATCGCAAAGCCAGATTTCCTCGAGCAGGTGATCGAACCGCGCTTCCTCTTCCGCCGAAAAATCGATAATGTTGACGAGCTTGCCGTGTGCCAATTCGATCTGGCGGTCGGCGAGGCGCCCGACCGACGCGTCGTGCGTGACCATCAGGATCGTATGCCCCTGGGCGTGCAATTCCTGGAACAGGCGAATCACGGTTTCTTCGTTCGCAGCGTCGAGATTGCCGGTAGGCTCGTCGGCGAGGATGAGTTTCGGATGATTGATCAGCGCGCGGGCGACGGCGACTCGCTGCTGCTCGCCGCCAGAAAGCTGCGCAGGAAGATGGTGAGCGCGGTCGGCAAGGCCAAAGCGAGCGAGGGCCTCGCGTGCTTCCGATTCGTCCGTCGTGCTGTGGAAGTACTGCGCGAGCATCACGTTTTCGAGCGCGGTGAGATATGGGACGAGATGAAATTGCTGGAAGACGAAACCGATTTTTTCCGCGCGAAAACGCGTGAGGCCTGATTCATCGAGTCGAGCGATGTCGGTGCCGTCCACGATGGCCGCGCCCGAAGTGGGCGTGTCGAGGCCGCCAAGGATATTGATCAGAGTTGTTTTGCCCGAGCCAGACGGGCCCATGATGGCAATCCATTCGCCGGCTTCGACTCGAAACGAAACACCGCCGAGCGCACGAACGTTGCCGTACTCTTTTCGGAGATTGTCGACGTGGACGAGTTCCGCCACTATTCGCCCCTCAATATTATTGCCGGCTTGATATTGCCGAGCAATCGAAGCGGCAAAGCTCCGGCGAGTGCGACACAGATCATCAGCGCGATGGTCAACGGGAAGACTTCCCAGCGCGGCGAGATCGCGGTGCCGAACACACGATGGCCCATCCAATCGGAAAGCGCCAGCCCGGCAACGCAGCCGAGCAGTCCGCCAATTGCGCCGAGCGCGCCCACTTCTGCGAGAAAGAGCGCCATCACGCGTGAAATCGAGCCACCGATTGCTTTCATCAGGCCAACGTCGGCGCGACGCTCCATGGCAAGAGCAGCCATCGTTGCAAGGACGCACAACGCGGTCAAGACGAGGATCAGAATGGCCATGCCGACGACCAAGCTTCGGATGCGGTTGAGGAGGTCGCCTTCCGCTTGGGTCACCTGCCGAATTGGGCGGACCTCAAGAGCGGGGAATTGAGACTGAAGGCGCGCTAAGAAACGCGACATCGGCGCCGTTGCGCCGGTCACGCTGAATTGCCAGACTTCGATTTTGTTCGGCATGGACGCGAGTTTCTGGACGACGGGCAAGTTCACGAGAATCTGGTCGTCCTCGGTGCCGCCTGTATCGATCACGCCCGCGACGATGACCTGTGCAGTTTGCCCGTTATAGGAAATATCGAACTGGCGCCCGGGACCGAAGCCAAAGTGATCCGCAACGTTGCGGCCGACAAGGCAATGGACCAGGTCGTCGCGCGAATTGATCCCGTTGCCTTCGATTTTGGCCGTGGGCGCGAGGCCCTGCATCTGATCCATCCAAGTTCCAGCGATCACGACGGTCGTGTTTTCAGCTTGTCCGGCGATGTACAGATAGGGAGCTGAAGCGTGCACGTCGGACGAGTTCATTGCCTTCAAGCCGCCCGCGATGGCGGATTCGCTCAGGAGCGAGCGCGCAGCAGTTTGCGCGCCGGCCGTTTCGACGCCAGGCCGCGACGCAAGCACGACATTTGCACCGAACGAGCGGAATTCGCGCGTGAGCTTGCGTTCGAGGTCGAGTTCGAGATTCATCAGCGATGAAATCACGGCCGCGCCGCTGATCAGCGCGACGAGCGCCACGGTCAGGCGGCCGCGATTGCCCCGCATCATTCTCCAGACCAGCCGCCGGAACATCATTCGCCTCGCAAAATCGGCGCGGGATCGAAACGCGCGGCGCGCCGCAAAGGAATCATGCTGCCGACGATCGCGACGGCGGCAGCGATGCCAATAATGACAGGGAGTAAAACAACACGAGGGGTCGCCGGGCTGCCAAACACACTCGCGCCGAACGACCAGGCAAGGCCCGTACCCACCGCGTAGCCCAGCAGACCGCCAACGATTGCCAACATCAGCTGCTCGGCCAGGAACAGCCAGATCACGATTCCATTCGTTGCGCCGATGGCTTTCATGATTCCAACTTCAGCACGGCGCTCGAGAACGGTCGTCGCGGACGTGGCGGCGACAGCCAGCGCCGCGGCTATCAGCGCGGCGAGCGTGACGATCCAGAGGAGTGTGCTGACGCGGCTGAGAATGCGGCCTTCGGATTCGGCCACGCGGCGGATCACGCGCACGTCTGTGCCGGGCAGCCCTTGCTCGATCTGAAAACTGATCGAAGAAATGTAAGGCGAGCAAAACCAGCGATCGTGCTCGGCAGGAGTCATGGTGGAGGGATCGCGCCGGGAGAGCGCATCTTCAGGCTTCGTCACCGCACTGACAAACAGTCGGCGGAACTGGCCGGGATGCCCTGAGAGTCGCTGGGCGATCGTCAGTGGGACGAAGATCGCGTCATCTCCCGCGTCTCCCGTGGAGACGATTCCGGTGACTGTCAGCGGGACCGTTGTGTTCGACGACGAAGCTGAGTTAGACGATGAAGCGCCTTGCACGATCGAAATGGTCTTCCCAGTCGAGACGTCAGGATGTTCGGCAGCGAAGCGCGCGCCGACGACGCATTCGTTCGCCCCGTCGTTGAACCATCGTCCTCGAATTTTCCAATACGGATGGGTCGAAAACAGGCCCGTCTTGAACGTGGTGCCATCCGGAACGGGAACGGAATGCCGATACCAGGTCCCGATGAGCGTGGCAGATATCGGCTTGTCGCCGCCGGAGGGAGCAACGTAAGCCGGCGCGTCGAGGAACGGCGTGAATCCCACAATATTGTTGCGCCAGAAAATCATCTTCAGTTGACCGAGATCCGCTTCACGAAGGTAAGCACCCTCGTCGATGGGACGGTAATCCACACCGCCGATGTCGACGGGAAGGGTGTCGGCCTTTGGCGTGACCACCAAATTCGCGCCGAGGCTGCGGAATTCGCGGGCGAGTCGGTCGCCTGCTTCCAAAGCGATGGTTAAGGCCGCTGTAGCCACGGCCATGCCCACCATCAGCGCGGCTGCCGCAAGCAATTTCCGGCGCGGATTCCGAACGAACGATTCTTTGATCAAACGCGTGAACATTAGTGTGCGTGGACTACAGAATTTGCCTGTGCAAGTGTTGAAAGATGCAGGACTACATTCCTGTTTTCGATGCTCGATTTCAACGGAATGGGATTGCAACCTCCCGACTGTCCGATCGAGGGGATGTAAATCACCGCGCCGCAATTGCGGCAAATCACGTTGTTGCCTTCCTGACGATATCCCTGGCGGCCGCAAATCTGGCAAGCATCGAGCGCCGTTACGTAGTCCTTGCCGATGTGAATCACGAAGAAGCGGATCTCGGTGCCGCTCACGTCGGCTTCGTAGAAGTGCAGCTTGGAATCGCTGAGTTGTGAAAGCGGCACCCGGACATCGCCGCCCTGTGCCGCAAGCACAGTGGCGGTTGCCGGCGCATCCATCGCACGCGTGTAAACGGACTCCGCCGTGAGCGATAGCACGACGGCAACGCACAAGATTGCGGCGGCGAAGCTCCATCCTCGCTGGCGCCGAAATTCCCACTCACGCAAGCGACGCTCGGCGGGATTTATCGACGAATTGGCGGAGGGCTGCTTCGCGCTGAAATACTCGCGTAAGACCGCGATTACGGCAACGCCGAGAATCACAATGAAGAAAAAAAGTTCGTTGCGGACGATGGGGCCGATGGTCGCCATCTCGCGCTCGCTCGACCAAATCCACATGGCCTCGCTTAATTCATGAACGCCTGTCAGAGCGAGTTGAAAGGCAACCACCATCAGGATGATGGTGGTGACTCTGAAAAAGCGAAATAGCGGAATGCGCAGCGTTCCTTGAAAGAAAAACAACCCGACGGCGACAGCGGCCGCGATGCCCAGCCCCGTTCCGATCCAAACCTGAACACCGGCCGTCGAAAACTCGACTGCTCGCAGGATCAGTACCAGTTCGGCGCCTTCCCGCAGGACCATCATGAACACGAAGACGGCGATGCCCAATCCCGCGGCGAGGGTTGATTTTTGCGCGTAAGCTTCGAGGCGCTGCTCGATCTCTTTGCGCAAGGTGCGCGCGACGCGATTCATCCACACGATCATCGTGACGACGAGCGCGGCAGCGACAAGCATCATCAGGCCTTCGAACCCGTCTTCGCTGATGTGCAGGCTATCGAGGAGAATTGCGGCGCCAACGCTTCCGGCCACGGCGACGGCAACGCCAGCCCACGCGTACCGGGCGAGAGCGCGACGGCCCGTGCGGTTCAGGTAAACGAGTACGATTCCAACTACGAGCGCAGCTTCGAGGCCTTCACGAAGAGCGACGAGGAGGGCCGAAAGCATTTCGTCAGACCACCGTTTCTGTTTCGGACTGGCATTCCCAGTTGTAACTCACTTTCAACTGGCCCAGAACGAGTGTACAGGGCACGTTCCGCAGTGGCAAGCGAATTCAACTGTTTTCCTCGGGTATCTACAACATTGACCGTACAATAGACGTCTAAACGATTGGTGGTTACGCCTGCTTTGATGCGCGCGAGACAGCTTTCGTCCCGAACTCTTCTCGGGCCGTTCCTCGTCCTGGCCGTTGCCATCCTTCCCACAATTGCGATTGCCGGACTGCGACCGCAAGCTACTGCGGTGAGTGACAAGGCCAATAAAGCGGGCGCAACGGGCGATCTTCACTTCAAACCAGATCCGAAGCAGGCGAAGCGGGCATATAAGGAAGGCCTCGACGCTGAGCAGAAGCAGGATTGGCAAGCAGCCTATGATGCATATTCGCGCGCAGTCGAGTGGGCACCGAAGAATCGGCAGTACATCTTCCGCCGCGAACTTGCCAAAGGTCGCGTGATCCAAGCGAAAGTCGATCAGGGAGAAAAAGAGGCCGTTTCGGGCGAGCTAGGCAATGCCCGTAAGGAACTGCTCGAAGCCTACCAACTCGATCCTACCGATCGCACGATTCGCGAACGTATCGCGGAACTGGCGGCGCTGGAACCCGGTCGCGAGAAGCAAAGCCGGCCGGGGATACAGCTGGCGAGCGAGATCCCGCTGCATTATGCGGAGGGCGTGCGCAGTTTCGATTATCGCGGCGATACGCAAGGTTTGTATCAGCAGATTGGGCAGAAGTTCGGGGTCGACGCAGCCTTCGATGCGGAGTTGCACGCCCGCGAGGTTCATCTCCAGGTGAAGGATGTGGACTTTTTAACGGCGATGGAGCTGGCCGGCGCCGCGACGGAGACCTTCTGGCATTCGTTGACGGACAAACTGTTTTTCGTCGCCGATGACACTGCTCAGAAACGGCACGAGTACGAGCCGCTCCTCGTCCGGACGATTCGTCTGCCCGCCTCGGAGAGCCCCGAGCAGGTGACAGAGCTGGCGCGGCTGGTGCGCAACGTGACAGGAATCCTTCGCGTTCAAGAGGACCCAGCCGGGCATACGATCACGCTGCGCGCGGATGCGCGGGCCATGTCGGTGGCCAGCGACTTGATCGCGAACCTCGAATCACCGCCCGGCGAACTGATTCTCGACATGGAAATTCTGGAAGTGGACCGCGCTTTCGCGCAGCAGATTGGGATCACGCCGCCGCGGTCTACAACAGTCTATTCAGTCGCGAGCGACTTGCTCGGTTCGGGCAATTCAGCGCAGCAGATCATCACGACGCTCCAGCAGATTTTCGGCACGCCGTCCGCTCTCTCGGGCCTGACGCCTGCGCAGATCGCCTCGGAACTCGCGTCAGGACAATTGGATGTGAACTCGCTCCTGCCGCCGCTAGTCGCCTTCGGAGGCGGCGCGTCGACGTTCTTCGCCACGCTGCCGGGCGCGGCGGCCAATCTGAGCCGGACGCTTACGCTCGTGCGATCTGGACGGCGCGTGGTGTTACGCGCGCAGGATGGGCAGCCGGCTACGTTCTTCGTCGGCGAGAGATATCCGGTATCTCTCGCGCAGTATTCGTCAAGCCTGACGACGAATCTGAGCACGTTGAACATCACTTCCGACAATTTCCCGATCTCCACGCTTTCCACAGGAGTGGCGCCGGCGTTTGTAACGGCGGCGAGCCTGAGGAATAACAGCGTACAAGACCTGATCGTAGCGAATCATTCGGACAACACAATCTCGGTGCTTCTGGGCAATGGGGATGGCACGTTTGCCTCGCCCATCACTTACGCTACAGGGACGGGGCCCGTGTCGATCGCGGCGGGCGATTTCAATAACGACGGCAATATCGACCTGGCTGTCGCTAACAAAGGTGCGAACACAGTTTCGATTCTCCTGGGCAACGGCGACGGCACGCTTAAGCCAAAGGTGGATTATCCGACGGGCGCGGTGCCCGTCTCGGTGGTTGCGGGAGATCTGGACGGCGACGGAGACATCGATCTAGCGGTCGCCAACCAGTCGGACAACACAGTCTCGCTTCTTTTTGGGAACGGCACCGGGACATTTGCGCCGCGAACGGGAATACCGAGTTTGCTCGCGACAGGCCGCGCTCCAACAGCACTTGCGCTGGGCGACTTCAATGGTGCTACCTACACGAACGGCAATCAAATCCTGGACCTTGTCGTCGCCAATCAGAACGACAACGCTGTCTCTATGTTCATCGGCAACGGCAACGGCACATTTCAGACGCGAACGGATTACAGCACGGGCGCATCTCCCGTATATGCCGCCACCGGCGATTTCAACGGCGACGGCATCCTCGACGTCGCAACAGCGAACTTTATGGACAATACGGTTTCGATCCTCTTGGGCCAAGCCAACGCGACCGGTTTTGCGAACGGCACATTGGCGCCTGAAACCGCTTATGAAGGGGGGGCCGGCCCAACATCGATTGCGGTGGGCGATTACAATCGCGATGGCATCCTGGATCTAGCGGTCACCGACTCGACGGCTAATGCGGTTGGCATACTGTTTGGCGGCGTGGGCGGCGCGTTCAACATTCCATTCCAAATCGACGTGGGCACGAATCCTCTTTCCATCGTGACCGCCGATTTCAATGGCGACGGAACGTCCGACGGCGCGATCGCCAACAATGGATCGAACACGGTTTCGGTGATTTTGAACAAGACGTCATCCTCTTCGACTCCTGGACTGGGCTCTCCCGGCACGCAGTTTCCGTACTCCGAGTACGTCGACATTGGATTGAAAATCAAAGCCACGCCACGGATTCACCGGGATCGCGAAGTCACGCTGCAGCTTCACTTAGACCTTTCCAGTCTTGCGGGACAGAGCTTCAACTCGATTCCTGTGCTTTCGAATGACTCGTTCGACCAAACCGTCCGTCTAAAGGAAGATCAGACCACTCTACTTGCCGGCATTCTTCAGCCTTCCATATCCAATGCGCTAAACGGGATTCCCGGCCTGGGAGAAGTGCCCGTGTTGGGAGATGTCCTAACGGGGAACACAGCGGTGCAGCAGGGCGACACGCAGCTCCTGATTCTGATCACGCCGCACGTCGTGCGCTTTGCGAATCGCAAAGATATAACGATTTACGCGGGCCGGGGATCCAGCGGGGGAGCCGCAGCGGTTGGTTCGCCGTACGAGGGAAGATTCCGCTTCCCGCAAAATCCGCCATCGCCGCCAGCACAGCCGCAGCCGCCGGGTCAACCGCGGCGGTGAAACTCTATTTCATCCCTTCAAGACAGCAGGAAATTGTAGCTTCGCTCAGCGGCTGAGCGTTGCCCGTCCCGTTGGGATTCAGGATTTTTTGCTCGACATGTCTTTTCCCCGGCTCTTCTCTTGTTCAGGCGGCTTTTGATCTCCCGTGGGGAAAACCGGCTTCGGCAGGAACGTTGTTTCATATTCAGCCAGCCGCAGCGGCCCGCTTGTGTCAGGCAGGATCGGGGGTTCTGCGCTCCGATCTCCAAAGCGCAGCGCGGAAGTCAAATCGCCGAATGTATTTCGACGCCAATCGGTGATGTTCGGCTCTCGCACGCCGGTGAATTTCTCGAGGAATTGAAGGACGGAAGTATGGTCGAACGAATCGCTGCAAACCCACCCTCCGGTAGTCCATGGAGAAATCAAAATGCAGGGAACGCGAAAGCCGCCGCCAATCGGTAGCCCGTCTATGAACTCATGTGGCGTACCGGCTTTCGGCCAGGGAGGCCTGACGTGATCGAAAATTCCATCGTTCTCGTCATAGTTCAATATGAAAAGAGTTTTTGCCCATACGTCCGGATTCGCGGCGATCGCGTCGATCTTGCTGGCGACATATGCTGCTCCATCCGCGGGCATGTAATCGGGGTGTTCCGACTGAAAACTGGTTGGAATAATCCATGACACGGTGGGCAACTTGTCGTTGATAGCGTCGTATTCGAAATGCCCTTCCTGCCCGCGCAGCATTCCTTTCTGGTAAAGCGGCGAGCGCTTCGAGGCCTGCTGGAAAGGCTTGAAATATTCCAGCACGTTGCAGCCGTAGTTGTCCTCCTGCTGATACACCTTCCAACTGATGCCTGCTTCCTCCAAACGTTCCGCATATGTTGTCCAGGTGTATCCGCCGGGAGGCACCACATTGTGCGTGATCGGCCCACCGCCAAGCGCGTCCGGGTCAATCGTCCCGGTCATCCAATACATACGGTTTGGCCACGTGGGGCCCAGAACGGAGCAGAAGTATTCGTCGCACAGCGTGAACGACTCCGCCAGCGCGAATTGAAAAGGAATATCCGACCGATTGTAATACCCCATGCAATATGGCCCGTTCGCGCCGTCTGCCTTGCGGTGCGCGGGCACCCAATTGTCCATGTCGCCTTGATTCCAGGCCGCGTGCTGGACGGCCCACGCGTGGCTGGTTGAGGGAATCTTCTGCGCGCTGGTCGTGTGAGTATCCAGGTGGAAAGGCAGGAGGTATCCATCCGGGTTTTCGCGATCCGGCTGATGAAAAACGGACTTGCCCGTTCCCCAGAGCTTCATTGCATTGGGATCGCTGAAGCCCCTTACTCGCGCGAGCGTGCCGAAGTAATGATCGAACGAGCGGTTTTCCTGCATCAGCAGCACCACGTGCTTGATGTCTTTCAGCGAACTGTTTCTGGGCGGTTCCATCGCCAGCACGCGTTGCACGTTCGATGGCATCAGCGCGTGTGCAGCCGCCGCCATGGCCATCCCGACTGCTCCTTTCAGCAGTCGTCGTCGGCTCAACAACATTTCAGAGGCAATCAGCACGCGATCCGAAGTCTCACTTTTAATGCCCACCAGAGCCTCCGTAGATCAAATCATTGCGCGGCAAATATACTCCAACCGAGCGCGCCTATTGAACCAGGTAAAATGGGTTCGGCAGCTTGTACACACGCTCCTCGCAGCAGCGGCCAGATCGCTGGCCTAATCACCGATGTTGAGAATGATTCGATACCCATGGTCCTCGGCATTCGCCACGTCGCGGATCTGCATCCCAGATCCTCCGGAATTGTGGTACGTCAGCAGACGCTCGACCCAATCCCGTGATTTTCAGGCTCTTGCCTCGCTGCACCCTGCGCAGCACTCGAACTGGTTTGGGAAGATAATGGAGACGAAAACGCGACAGACTAAGAACATCAGAGTCGGAAGACTTTTCGTATCCGTCCCTCTCGTGTGGTCCAGCTTGTGGTAAGGCCGGACAGGGTAGTCCGAAAAACGTCAGGGGGCACGAGTAAACATTCAGCGCCCATCGTCCGTCGATGATTGATTCAGCACCGCGCCGCCCATCTTGCGTTGACCCTTCACACTGCACTCAGCACAATATAAAAACGTGCCCCTTCCGCGTCCGGGTGGGTCCACGGGCGATTTAAACTGCCCGGCATTCTGAGGAAAAAGCATGATTTGCTACGTCGAAGGGCTTCCTTCGCCCGGATCGGTTTGCCCCGGAACGGCTGGTTTGTGCAGAAGGCCTCGCGGCTGGATCGTGGGCGCTATGCTGTCTTTGCTGCTTGGGTTGCCGCTTGGCGCGGCGGCGCAGGCACCCGCTACGCAGGCACAGGAAGAATCGTTTGATTTGCCGAAGCCCATTCCGGTTTTCAGTGCGGGGATGGGCTTCATTACTCCGTTTGAAGGCGGCGATCCGCATCTTGGCCCGCTGATTTCTCCTGTCTTTCTGGTGCCGCTTGGCGAGCATTGGCTGATCGAATCGCGCGATACGTTCGAATCCGACCTTTCCACGCCGCCCGGAAGCAATTCATTCCACGGCACGGTAGAAAAAGAAGTCGATTACCTGCAGCTGGACTACATCGCGAATCCTTATCTAACCGTCACGGTCGGCCGGTTCCTAACGCCATTCGGTATCTACAACGAACGCCTGTACCCCATTTGGATCCGCGATCTGCAAAGCGATCCCCTCATTTTGCCGCTGGCAACCGGACCAAGCGGAGCGGCCACAGGCGCGATGGCACGCGGTGGGTTCAAGTTGAACCCCACCGTAAATCTGAATTATGCCGCGTACTTTTCCGTGCTCAGCACCGTCTCCCCTATCGATTCCGACCGCGAGCTTGGCGGGCGAGCCGGGTTTTTCTTCCCCGGACCTCGGCTGGAGATTGGTGCTTCACTGCAACATTTGCTTCAAGACGACCGCTCCAACGCCTTTGGCTTCCACTTCGAATGGCAACCGCCCGTGCTTCCGCTCGATTTGCGAAGCGAATACGCCCGATCGAGGCAGGGAAGCGGCTACTGGATCGAACCCGCGTACCGGTTAAGTCAAATTGTAAAAGCCCGGGACTTCTTCAGCCGCGTGCAGCTCGTCGGCAGGATGCAGCAGTATTTCGTGGGCGCCGATCCTGCAGAAGATCCGCTGCCTGTAGGTACGAAGGAGTTCGAGTTTGGAGTGAATTACTATTTCCGCAGCGATCTGCGCGCGGTCAGCAGTTACGGGCGTCAGTTCAGCTCGCTCGAAAACGAAAATGTATGGACGGTCGGTCTGACATACAGATTCGTTCTGGCACTCGGCCATGGAGGGATGAACTGATGCGCGCGCACACAATTACTTTCGCGATTCTTGCGCTCACCTTGACGGCAATGCTGCCTCTGGAGAGCCAAGGTTCGCCTCAAAAGGCCGCCGCAGCTACATCAACCGCAAATCGAGTTGGCATAGCGGCCAAAGGCCATCAGGCCAGTGCCGATGAGGAGTTCTCACTCGCCGAGGGCGAAAAACGATTCCATCAGAATTGCGGCCGATGCCACGTCGCTCCAGACAAGTATCCGCCGCGGGTCATGGCGACGGCGCTGCGCCACATGCGCGTCCGCGCTACGATTACAGATCGCGACGCGAAACTCATCTTGTGGTACATGACGCGATAGCGTATGGACCACGCACAAAAACGCTGCTACGTTGCCGGGGTGCCGGCGTCAATCGTGGCCGTCATGCTATGTGTTGCGGCTGTTTCGTTTGCGGTTGCGGCGCGGCAGCAAACAAAAGGCCGCGTGGTCGATATCGTCGCGGATCACGACAGTCGCTTCAAAATTCCGGGACAGGAACAGCCCGTCTTGACGCTCGCCGCGGGCGAAAACGTCCACCTGAGAATCAGAGCCGTGAAGGCCAAGAATCGCAATCGGGATGGATCAGTGCACGGCTTCGAACTGCTCAGGCCGGATCACACCCCCGTGCCCGGTTGGGATTTGCTCCTGAAGCCAGGGCTTCAGGAATTCGATTTGACGGCGCCAGACCAGCCTGGCGAATACCTGGTCGTCTGCACGGTGATTTGCAGTTCAGGCCACGAACGGATGACGATGAAAGTCATCGTCGAGCCCAAAGCCAAATGATTTTTTCATAGTCGACGAAAGGTGAAAATCGTGAGGAAAAATGGTCTTATCGGAATACTAGTCGTGCTCGCGCTGTCGTTGGCTGCCGTTTCTGCCGCCCAAAACGACGAACAGCGGGTCTTCACCGGAGTCATATCGGATTCGCAGTGCGCTTTGAATGTCCATTCCCTCAGTCGCTCACACAAGGAAATGCTGAAGTCGGGCGATTTCGGCAAGACGCCCGCCGACTGCGTTTGGTATTGCGTTAAACAGCGCGGTGGGAGGTTCGTCCTTCAAAATGGCAGGAAAGTTTACAAGCTCGACGACCAGAACATCGACCGCGGACTGGCCAACAAGAAAGTTCGAATCACGGGCACGCTCGACGAGCAGACGGACACGATCCACGTCCTCAGGATAGAGGCCTCCGGAAAGTAGCACCCATCCGCGAGCTCATCTCAACTTGCTCCGCGAAAAGTCCGTCTGGGATCGCATCGTATTGGTGACCGGTCGCCGGGGAACGGCAAACGAAAAAACGGCGCGCCAGTCCTGGTCTCGCGACCCACGAAAAGCGCGCCGTTCCAGTTTTTGACGATTCAATCCGCCGGGACAGCGGCTGTCGTCGGGGCAGTAGCCTTCTTCTTCCGCCGAGCCGTCGCGAGATCGAAGCGATCGGCGTTCATTACCTTCGTCCAAGCTGCCGCGAAGTCTTTCACGAACTTCTCCTTCGCGTCCGCGGAGGCATAGACTTCCGCCAGGGCGCGCAACTGCGAGTTGGAACCGAAAGTCAGGTCGACGCGCGTGGCGGTCCACTTGAGCTGGTTTGTTTTCCGGTCGCGGCCTTCATAAACACCTTCCGAACCTGAGGCCGGCTGCCACTCCGTCCTCATGTCGAGCAGGTTGACGAAGAAGTCGTTCGTCAGCATCTCTGGCCGATTGGTGAAAACGCCGTGTGCCGACTTTCCGTGATTTGCCCCGAGTACGCGCAGCCCGCCAACGAGAACTGTCAGTTCGGGTGCGGTAAGGTTCAGCAATTGCGCCTTGTCGACCAATAGCTCCTCGGGCGATAGACGCTGTTTGCCGCTCAGATAATTGCGGAAGCCGTCTGCCACAGGCTCGAGCGGAAGGAATGATTCCACGTCCGTTTGCTCCTGCGACGCTTCCGTGCGCCCCGGAGTGAACGGAATTTTCACGTCGTACCCGGCGGCTTTCGCAGCTTTTTCGATCGCTGCGTCGCCGGCCAGGACGATCAGGTCTGCAAGAGAAACCTTCTTTCCCGCATTTCCGTTGGACTGCGAGCTGTTGAACTCCCTTTGAATCCCTTCCAGCGTCTGCAGCACCTTCGACAGCTGAGCCGGCTGGTTGACAGCCCAGCTTTTCTGCGGGGCGAGTCGAATGCGCGC
>DASUJR010000035.1:0-10314 GCA_036279175.1 Candidatus Acidiferrales bacterium
TCCATGCGATCGAGCCTTCGCTGCCGTCGATTTCGTACCAGAAACGATTTTTGCGTCCTGCGCTGACTTGCGAAATTGTCATGGCGCCGCGCAAGCCGCGGTCGAAATGCAGCAGCACGGACGCATAATCTTCCGTATCAATCTTGACTCTCTCGAAATCCGTGCCTGTGCGCTCCTGAAACGTTTCCACCGGACCGCATGGCCGCTCGCGCGTAATCACGATTGTCGCCAGGTCGGCGCAAAGTTCAGTGACGCGCTGTCCGGTGATCCACGTGACCGTGTCCAGCCAATGCGTGCCGATATCGGCTACGGTGCGCATTGAGCCGCTCAGCGCCGGATCGAGCCGCCAGTTCCAGTCCGACGGATACAGCAGCCAATCCTGCAAATACGAGCCATGGACCATTCGTGGCTCGCCTATCGTTCCGCGCTGCACAAGGGCACGCGCTTCCTGGCACATCGGGTAGTAACGCAGATTGTGCGTTACGGCTGCCGCGCGCTTTTGCTTCTGGGCCAAGTCGACAAGCTGCGCCGTTTCGCGCGAATTCATGGCCAGCGGCTTCTCGCAAATCACGTGCTTCCCCGCTTTGAGCGCAGCTTCCGATTCCGCGTAATGCAAATGATTCGGCGTGCAGACGTGAACCGCTGCGACGGATGAATCCGCCACAAGCTCGTCGAGCGAGGCGTAGGCGCGCGAGATCCCGAGCGCTTGCGCCTGCTCTCGCGCGCGCTGCGGTGAGCTGCCGAGCAGCCCGGCGACTTCAATTCCGAGGCGGCGAAGAGCTTCAATGTGCGCGCGACCAACGAAGCCCGCGCCTATAACCGCAGCTTTCATGGATTCGGGGGCCTCCGCTGCGTACGAAAGCGAATTCTGGAGTTTCGCAGAAGCGGAGCCAGTATGCCAGTCATGTCAGTGATCAGCCCTCAGACTCGCACCCGAATTTCGGCAGCGGACGCGCGCCGCTGGTAGAATGCCGCATACGAGGAGGCGAATGATCGGTCAGACCCTCGGACGCTACGTCATCACGAGTGAAATCGGGCGCGGCGGCATGGGTGTGGTCTACCGTGCTCGCGACCCGCTCCTCAATCGTGAAATCGCGATCAAGGTACTAAGCGACAGCCCGGACATTAATGAACTCGGACGCGAACAACTCCTGCACGAGGCGCGAGCCGCCAGCGCGTTGAATCACCCGAATATTTGCACCATTCACGAGATCGGCGAACATCAGGGCCGCTTGTTTATCGTGATGGAAGTGGTCGAGGGCAAGCCGCTCAGCGAAGTTATTACATCGCTCGGCTTGCCGTTCGAGCAGGTCACTCGTTATGGGGTGCAGATCGCGGAAGCGCTGGCGCACGCTCACGATCGAGGCATCATTCATCGTGACCTGAAAAGCTCGAACGTCGCGATTGCGGCAGACGGACGCGTGAAGGTGCTGGATTTCGGTCTCGCACGTTTTGTCGACCGTGGTGAGCCGAATAGGGCCACCAAATCGGTTGCATCGGTTGTCGACGCCACAGGCATCACCGGAACGCTCCCTTACATGGCGCCTGAACAATTTCGAGGCGAGCGTCTCGATCATCGCGTCGACATTTGGGCGCTCGGCGTGATTCTCTACGAGGCGGCTGCCGGGCAATTGCCGTTCCGCGGATTGACTCCGTTTGCGCTGGCCGCTGCCGTGTTGAACGAGCCGCCCCCGTCATTGCCGAAAAATGTTCCGCCGGGTCTGAGTGGAGTCATTCAGCGCTACCTGGCAAAGGATCTCGCGATCCGCTACCAACGAGCAAGCGAAGTGAGCGCGGCTCTTGGAGCCATTCAGGTGGCCGCCGTGTCGGCGTCGGCGGGCCCAAGTGGTCATCGGGCGCCCCCGACCGTTCTGCGCAGCCTGCATCACATCCGTGTCACTCCGAAAGAAGCGCTGCTGCTGGTCGGAACGACGAAGGGCGCGTTCTTGCTGCGCTCAGCGCCTGCCAGGAAACGGTGGGAGGTCGGTGGGCCATATTTTCACGGCGACTCCGCGTACGCAATGGCTTTCGATGGGCGCGATGGGCGCCACCGCTTATGGGCATCTACTTACAGCATACTTTGGGGAACTGTTCTGCGCTCGAGCGATGATTTTGGCAAGACGTGGCGCACACCGGAAGAAGCGCCCATACGTTTTCCCGCGGATTCGGGATTGTCGCTGAAAAATATCTGGCAGATCGCGTTAAGGGATGACCGCCCCGAAACCATGTATTGCGGTGTTGAACCGGCTGCTCTTTTCGAGTCGCATGATGGCGGCCAATCGTGGTCCCTCGTACGGGGACTGTTTGACCATCCGCACCGTCCGCGCTGGGTGCCTGGCAACGGAGGTTTGGCTCTGCATACGGTCGTGTGCGATCCGTCAAATGCGAATCGAATGTACGTCGGCATTTCATCTGGCGGAGCTTATCGAACTGATGATGGAGGCAAAACCTGGCAGGCGCGCAATAAAGGTATCCGCGTGACTTTCGCGCCAAACAAATACCCCGAGTTTGGCCAGTGCGTTCATAAGTTTGCTATGCATCCGTCACGCCCGGAGCGGCTGTTCCTCCAGAACCATTGGGGAATCTATCGCAGCAATAACGCCGGCGATAGTTGGGAGGACATCGCAAGCGGAGTTCCCTCCGATTTCGGCTTTCCTGTCTTGATCCATCCGCAGGATCCGGATTGCGTTTACGTGATTCCTGTCGAATCCGACGAATTTCGCTGTACGCCCGACGGACAATTGCGCGTCTATCGCTCTCGTAATGCGGGCGGCGCATGGGAACCGCTTTCGCGCGGCCTGCCTCAACGCAATTCATATGAGACTGTTTTGCGCGACGGTCTGGCGGCGGATTCATTCGATCCGACTGGTATTTATTTCGGAACACGCAGCGGCAGACTTTACGGCTCGCGAGACAATGGAAAGAGCTGGGAAACGATTCTGGAAGGACTGCCGCCGATCGTTTGCGTGAAAGCCGCGGTTTACGGCTCTGCCTCGAACGGCAAGCGCGCGTCGGCTGCGCGATCCGTGTCGCTCAAGTCTCATCGAGGCAAAAAGGTTCGCGTCGGACGAAAGATCAAGAAACGAGGCCGCCGGTAAGGGCTGTGATACCAACGTGATGGCTGTCGTCTTCCATATCCCCGGCCCCCTGCGAACGTTCACTAATGGGCGGCGGGAAGTCACGATCGAGGGTTCATTTCCGTCTTTGCGGGACGCGTTTGCTACGCTTTTTGCCATATATCCTGGCCTCCGGGACCGCATTTTGACCGAACAAGGCGAGATTCGGCAGCACGTCAACGTGTTTATCGGGAACGACTGCGTTCGCTATGGGAAGGGATTGGCGAGCGAAATTCCCAACGGCGCCGAGATTTCCGTGATCCCAGCCATCACCGGTGGGTCAACCGAGACAGGTATCACAGGCGATGGCAAGCCCTTATTGGCAGCGGTCAACTTGCGCAAGTCGTTCCCGGCTTCGACGGGGGCCCTAGGCTCCGCGGTTCGCCGGACGATGGCGGTTGACGGCGTTTCATTTTCAGTTGAACGCGGCGAGACACTGGGGATCGTCGGTGAGTCCGGCTGCGGGAAAACTACCCTCGCACGCATGTTGCTTCGGCTGATCGAACCTGATTCGGGGCAACTTCGTTTCCACGGCGAAGATTGGCTTGGCGCAAGCGGGGCGAAATTGCGGCAGCTTCGGCGCCGCATGCAGATGGTCTTTCAGGATCCGGTCGCGTCGCTGAATCCACGGATGCGAGTCGGCACGATCGTTGCGGAGCCGCTTGCCATTCACGAACCCGATCTGAACCGCGTGCAGCGCCGAGCGAAAGCTGCTGAAATTCTGCAAGCGGTCGGACTGGGCGAGGATGCGCTGAATCGCTATCCGCACGAATTCTCCGGAGGGCAACGGCAGCGCATTGGTATTGCACGCGCGCTGATCCTGCGGCCGGAATTGGTGATCGCCGACGAGCCCGTTTCCGCGCTCGACGTGTCGATTGGCGCGCAGATTCTGGAGCTGCTGGCGCAATTGCAGCGGCAATTTTCGCTCACGCTGATTTTGATCTCCCATAGCTTGCCCGTCGTGGCGCAGCTAGCCAATCGGATAGCCGTGATGTACTCAGGCCGCATCGTCGAGATCGGCGACGCCGATCAGGTGATTTCATCGCCGCGCGAGGATTACACGAAATCGCTGATCGCCGCAGTCCCGCAGATTCCCGCCTAAGGTGTGAAGATGCCGTTGGGCCGTCAAGGCCAGCGAACGCCGAAGCGCTGCACGACATCCGCATTTTCACCGGCCGTTGACGGGGAGTGACAGAACTAGCGAGCTAAGGCAGCTTCTAATGCTCTCGTTGACAATGGTGCCTGTGCCCGCTAGAATCGCTGGTTTTGGGCGAGCCGGATAGCCCGTCTGGGGACTTGAACATGGATAAGAAGCGTCTCGACTATTACAAAAAGAAGCTGACCACGCGCCGCGAAGAACTTCTCCGCATTATCGCGCGCACCCAACAGGAAGGCCGCGAGGCCGACGAAGATCCTACCGTGGATCTGGCCGATAAGGCCGCCAACTCCTACACAAAGGAGTTTCTCTTCGGCCAGACGCATAACGATCGCACGCTTCTCGAGTTGGTCGACGACGCCCTCGATCGTATCCGCGAAAACAGCTTTGGCGAGTGCGTTTCGTGCCATCAGGAACTCCAGCAGAAGCGCCTCGAAGCCGTTCCCTGGACGCGTTACTGCATTTCGTGCCAGGAGAAAATGGAGCAGGGCACGCTCTAACGCGGGACCGCACACCGCGCTGCCCCATCAGCCGACATTCGCGTCCATCCGTAGTTTTACGGTCTGTTTTTGTTGCGGTCTTTGAGCTAGCTTCGCCCCGAATTTGACGAGCGAATCTAGTGCTCATACGAACCATCGCCGGCGCACTCGCGTCCATACTGTTTCCGGCGCCGTGCCGCATCTGCGACGATCTCCTGACCGGCGCGAGCCGCATTCCGCTTTGCGACCGCTGCCTCAATGGCTTCGAGCGCATCACGGAGCCGATGTGCCAGTCCTGCGGCCGTCCTTTCATTTCGACTCATGCTGCCGATGCGGCGCAGCCGCTCTGTCGCCTGTGCCGGATCGGAGCATACGGGTTCGATCGCGCGCGCAGCTATGGCGTATACGATGAAGCGCTCTCAGCCGCGATTATCCTGCTGAAATACGAGGGTGTCAGGCCCCTCGGCGACTGGTTCGCCGACCGTCTCGCTGAGGTCGTTCGTCAACGTGCCAGAGATTGGCGGATCGATCTGGTCGTTCCGGTTCCGCTGCATCCCGGCCGCCTCCGCGAACGCGGCTACAATCAGGCGGAGCTGATTGCCAAGCCGCTCGCAAAGAAGCTGGGCCTGCGTTTTGGAAGCTATCTTCTTGTTCGGACGAAGCCACGACCCGCACAGCTCATCCTGTCTCGCACTGAGCGCTGGACGTCGGTGCGTGGCGCGTACGCAACGCGAGAACGCGCCCGAGTTGACAACCTTCGCATTCTGCTGGTAGATGATGTATTGACCACCGGCGCCACGCTCGATGCCTGCTCCCGGGCGTTGAAGAAAGCCGGGGCAGCAGCGGTATTCGCCGTCACGATGGCGCGGGTCGTTCCCGGATGGTCGCGCCTCGGCGTGGACCGCAATTCGATTTGTGAAACCGTTCCGGCTGATGCAGCATCTGTGTAATGCAGGGAGAGGTGGTCCTTCTTCGTCACGCGGACTGGAGTCGCATGAGCAGTGGGCTTAAGGGTGGCTTACGCCCCCGGCCCAGACTTGGGCTCGGAGGTGTAGCTCCGGACCCTCTCGCCCCGAAGCCTGTCACCCCACCGTCCTCGCGCCCCTCGGTAATGCAAGCCCCGGTTCTGGTTCTTAATGCGACATTCGAACCAATCAACGTAACGGCGGTGCGCCGCGCGCTCGTGTTGATGCTCAAGGGAGTTGCCCAGGCCGAGGAGACAACCGCCGCGGAGGTGCATTCGAGCTCACGCGCGGTCTCGGTGCCGTCGGTGATTCGCCTGCTGAGTTACCGGCATATCCCGCAGCAGAGCCGCGCGCTATCGCGCAAGAATATCCTTCTGCGCGACCGCAATACTTGCCAATTTTGCGGCAATTCGTTTCCGGCATCCGAATTGACTCTCGACCACGTTATGCCCCGCTCGCGCGGAGGCCGCTCGTCGTGGGAGAACCTCGTCGCCTGCTGCTATGCATGTAACAACTCAAAGGG
Organism: Candidatus Acidiferrales bacterium; assembly: GCA_036279175.1. GTDB lineage: Bacteria > Acidobacteriota > Terriglobia > Acidiferrales > UBA7541 > Palsa-295. The sequence goes on from DASUJR010000035.1 coordinate 6,240, forward strand.
CGATCGCACACCGGAAGAGGCCGGCTTGAAGTTGCAACGCCGTCCGCGGCCATTTACGCTGCATACCTCGCGACAACTCATGCGGTTGATTGGTCACCGGGATGAGAAATGGCGCAAGTATCTCTTTTATTAGGTCCCTTCCATACAGCTTTCACCCTAGGCACTTTTTCCCGCGTTCTCGCGCAACATGTGCAACCTTTTCGGAGTGCGTGCGTCTAACTTATCAAACACTTCTAGGACACACCCCGGGAAGTGGCACCGGCTGAAACCGGACCGCTTCCCTTAATTTTTCTAATCGCTAACCTGAATCCGCGCCGCGCATCTACTGTCGCAGAACCACGCTTACGCCGCGTCGCCAGTTCTCGCACACACCGATTCGGGTAACCCCAATCTCGGGCGAAAGATATTTCAGGATTGTCTCTATCGCAGGGTGAAACCGCAGCGCCGGCGCAACCAGCCATACCAGCGGCGGCTCTGGGCTGATTTCGCGCCCCACGAAATAGCCGTACGCTTGAAAATCGCCGCTCAGCTGGTGCCGCCGCACGCGCAACCAGTAGTCGACGGCCTGAATAGGCAGGTGCATGTCTTCTGACGCTTTCAGCTCGATCACAACCAGCCTGCCTTGCAGCGTGATGCCAAGTACGTCCAGCACGCCGCGATCGCCGGCGGCGACGGCTGGAACGGACGAATATAAAAACCGGGAATCCAGCCGGCCGTCGATTCGCGAGGGTTCTTCCAGAACGATTGTTTCGAGCCAACGCTCCGGCGCAGCGCGATAGAGCGGATGACCGGTTTCTTCCGATAAAGATGAGCGGTAGTGATTCAAATCGCGAAGGAGCCTGGCGAATCGCGGTCGCGCTCGGTCCGTAAGAGGCTCCCGGGCGTCGCCGACTCCGAACACAAGGCCATCGGGTGACCAATATGCGAATCCTAAGCCTCTGTAACAAATAGCCACTTCCCTTGATCCCGCCACGATTCGCGTGGTGACAGACCGCATCATTTCAGGATTCGGAGGCGCGAGTTCACGAATACGCTCGACAGCATTCTGCGCGGCATCCAACAAGAGCTGCGCATCGGCGCGAGGAATCAAGCGGCTGTTCAGGTTCCCGGCGTCGGCGGGATCCATCTTCCGAATGTGTCCCTCGCGCTCGTCGAACTCAAACATTTCAACCCGAACGCCGCTTCCCAGTCCGAGCACGCGCTCGCGGACGGACCGACTTGCGCCCTGCGGAACGAAAAGACGCAAGCCTTCGACAGGGCGCCGTTCAGCGTGCAAGCGCGTCCAGTCGAGCCATAGAACGCCAAATGTAAGAATACCTTCGATCGCAGCCGGACTTTCCGAGGCGCAGACGGCGACAATCGCGTGCTCTCGCAAACCTTCATGCATGCGGCCCCGCACGTATACGCCGGAAAATGAGTGCTCCAGATCGGGCGCAGAGGTCATGGAATCAATTGTTGCGTCCGGAAAACGCTCCGCGAGAAAGCGGCTGAAACGCGTGCGAAATTCTTCTCGGGTAATTCGCGCCCCCGGACGTTGCGAATCCGTACGCACGAACTCGAGTCGTGCCGCATTTGACCGGCCGAAACGTTGCACCTCGAGCACGATGCGAATGGGGGATTGTTCTTTCACCCGCAGGATTCGGCGCGTTAGGTTGCGCTCGCTCGACCATAGATGCACGAGCGCGCCCTTTCCACTTCGACGGAGTTCGTAATTCAGAGCGGAGAACCCGGCGAGCCAGACCCCGTCTTCGCGAATCTCGACTGCCTCGAAAGCAGCCATTGCGGACAGGGCACGGTCCAGTTCGACCCAATCGTTCATAGACATTGTCTTGGTCCGCCCCGTGCGCGCCGGCGCAAAACCAAAGACCCTTCCGTTTAGAAAACAGTCGACGCCAGGAAAAAAACAGTCCTACTGTAAAGCCAGACCCGTCACATGGAAAACCGGATCTGCATGATTCCATTCTGCTGGCAGCCCGCCGAGCGTAATTTGAAGGCCGCGCTCTTCGGCCGGATGCAAAGGCGGATCGTTCGGACCTATCAATTGCTCTTTGTCTTTCAGGATCACCTGCTTGAACGGATCGTAGAATTCAAGCTGGATACTCAGTCCATGAATGTCTTGCGTTCCCGCATTTGTCACCGAGAACTGCACGTATGTGAACTCTTCTCCCAGGAAGTTTTCGGCCTTCGCAAGCTTGATTTTTGTGAAATGAATGTTCGGCGCATAGGCCCGCTCCGCGGGTCCGAAGGGCAACTTCACGTTTTGAGTCGCCGCGTGCTGCGGTGCGCTTGTATGGCGCGACATCAACACGATCGCCCCGGCCACGATCACACAGATTACGAGTCCCGCGATGAGTGCGGCGGGAAGGACGCCTCCGCGTTGATTACGGTTGCTTGGCTCTGCCAGCATGACCTCATTCTACCAGTAGCGCCGAAAAGCAGCACAGCCGTCGTGTCAACGGCCAAACGATAATCGTAATATCAGCGGTTCGGGCAGCCCATTCGCCGCCATGCGCCTTTGAACCGCTTCGATGTCGTACGCGACGCGCCAAAATTCAACGGAATTGTTCGACAGGTCGGCAATGGCAAACGCTGCACGCGTGTCACCGTCGCGCGGCTGCCCAACCGACCCCGGATTCAGCATGTACGTCGCGCCAGACTCGATCTTCACGGGTGCGTACGCTCGTTTGCCCTCGGCCTTTACCTGGAGCATGCTGACTTTGTCATCCAACAGGAAGAATCCGCCTTGCACATGAGTATGTCCGAAGAAAGTCACCGGGGAGGGCGCCGCTGCCAGGCTGTCGAGCGCCTGCGCGGGCGCGAGTACGTACTCATCTTCGTCATTCACGGCCCCGTGCACCAGCGAAAACCCGTTCACCGAAAGCGGGCCCTGCGGGAGTTTCTCCAGCCATTCCTGATTCTCAGGTCGCAGCTGTCTGCGAGTCCAGAGGGCCGCCGCGCGCGCAATGGGGTTAAAGTCGTCTGCGTTGGCCACTCCACTGGTCGCCTTGTCGTGATTTCCCCGAATCGTCACAGCGTCGATCGACCGCACCCGATCGATCACCTCGTTCGGGTCGGGCCCGTACCCGACCACGTCGCCAAGGCAGACTGCCTTTTCCCAGCGGCCCTTGGAAGCCTCAAGCGACGTATCGAGCGCCGTTAAATTCGCATGAATGTCACTCAGAATCAGGTAGCGCATTGGAAAGTTTCACAATTGGGACGCGATTATACCCAAAATCGCCGCTAAGGCGAGACTTGGTTGCAACCCGGCCCAATCTTCTTGTGCTCGGCGGACCTGCGTTTCGGCCGGCACTGGTCATCGAATCAGCATGCAATCCCCGTAGCTGTAAAACCGATAGCCCGTCTCGACAGCGTGACCATAGGCTGCCAGAATCTTCTCGCGGCTGGCGAATGCTGCCACCATCGCGAGGAGAGTTGATCGCGGCAAATGAAAATTTGTAAGCATTTGGTTGACAATGCGAAATGGTTTCCCCGGGTAAAGAAAAATGTCTGCCGTTCGCAATCCAGGTTCGATGTGTGATTGCTCGCTGGCCGCCTTTGCAGCGCTCTTTTCTGCAGCATCCTCCAATGCACGAACTACGGTAGTTCCCACAGCGAGGATTGGCCGTTGCTCTCGCCGCGCCCGATTCAAAGCTGCTGCAGCAGACTCGCTGATCTCGTATAACTCGGTGTGGATTTTGTGCTCCTCAAGATGTTCAGTTCGCACCGGCTCGAATGTGCCCAACCCGACATTAAGAGTGAGTTCCATGATCTCGGCGCCCCGCGCGCGTATGCGCTCCAGAATCTGCGACGTGAAATGCAGCCCTGCCGTTGGCGCTGCAACGGCCGTTCCCGCATGCGCGTAGACCGTCTGATATCGCTCGCGATCGGCTGGTTCGTCTTGGCGCTTGATATACGGTGGCAGAGGAATATGTCCCAGGCTTTCGAGCGTCTTCTCCATTGCATTTACCGGCTCGAAACGAAGGACGCGTAGTCCGAAAGCGGCTCGGCCCTCAACCCGCGCTATCAGTTCGTCTTCGCCGAAAACGATTTCCTCGCCCGTAGGTATCTTTCGGCC
>DASUJR010000036.1:0-2865 GCA_036279175.1 Candidatus Acidiferrales bacterium
TTCCGCCCTCTCGCGCACGCTGGCATCTGAATGACTGCGCTGGAGCGAAGGATCTGCCCAATTGATGCGCCGTGAATACCCGGAAAGGCCCATCGTGGGCGTCGGCGGAGTGGTGATCTCCGACGGGCGCGCTCTCCTGATTAAACGTGGACACCCGCCCCTTCAAGGCGAGTGGTCGATTCCCGGTGGAACGCTTGAGTTAGGCGAAACCCTGATCGAGGGTGTCGAACGCGAACTGCTGGAGGAAACAGCCATTCAAGTACGGGTGGTCGATCTGATCGAAGTGTTCGAGCGAGTGTTCCGCGACGATAGCGGCCGGCTGCAATATCATTTTGTGATTCTGGACTACCTGTGCGAACCCGTGACCGGGGAAGCTCGTGCGGGGAGTGACGTTACGGACGTCGCTTGGGTCTCAGAGGCCGATCTTGACCGCTATTCTGTTACGGTTACGGTGACTCGAGTGATTCAACGCGCTTTTGAAATGGCGGCGGCAAGGCAACAGCGCCAGCCTAAGCTGCCGGCGGCTAGGCCCTAAATCGGCGGGTGACGAAGTGGTCGAGCAGCAAACGGGTCAAACGTGAGGGATCATGCCGCACCAGAACATCGCGGTGAAGAAGATCTCCGGCCACATACTTCAATCCCATCCGATGCAATTCCGCGTAGGATGGCGCGACCGGCTCCGCATGCTGCGCTTCATACCTGCGGCGGAGCCGCGGCGCAATCGATCCCCGGTTGATGACAACGTAGTCGAGCAGCTTCGTGCGTGTGTGATCGTAAATTGCGCGCACGTGATCGGCTACCGAGTAGTGTTGCGTTTCGCCCGGTTGCGTCATCAGATTGGCGATGTAGACGCACGTGGCCCGCGACCGCGCCATGGCGTCCACCACGCCGCCGATCAGCAAATTGGGAATAATGCTCGTGTATAGAGAACCCGGGCCGATCAAAATCAGGTCCGCGCGACGGATCGCCTCAAGCGTTTCGGGATGCGGGCGAACGCGCCGGGGAACCAACCGAATCCGCGCGATTGGTTTGCGCGATTTCGATATGCGCGTCTCTCCTTTGATGATCGCCCCGCCTTCGAGTTCCGCTTCGAGCGTAACGTTCTGCTCAGTAGAAGGAAAAATGCGGCCGCGGACAGCAAGCACCTCTGACGAAACACGCACTGCATCCGAGAAGTCGCCGGTAACACCCGTCAGTGCGGTGAGAAAGAGGTTGCCGAAACTATGGCCGCCCAGTCCCTCGTCACCGGGAAACCGGTACTTGAAGAGCCGGGTGAGCAAGCGCTCGTCATTCGAAAGAGCCACCATGCAATTGCGGATATCGCCGGGTGGCAGGACGCGGTATTCCCGGCGAAGCCGGCCGGAACTTCCGCCATCATCGGTCACTGTGACCACAGCCGCAAGATCCGCGATGGGCCGCGGATTCGCTCCGAGGCGCCGCGGGGAAACGTATTCCTTGAGCCCGCGTAGGAGGGTGGACAGGCCTGTCCCGCCGCCCAATGCTACGATTCGCACAGGCTTAAGTCGTCGCTGTTTGTCGCTGGCCACAAGCAGAGAGCAAACTACATGCTGGAGTTGTCGCGTTCAGGATAAAGGAGCTCTGTAAATCGTGGATCTTCCTGCAAGAAAGAGAAATCCTCATCGTTGCGGGCGTGATACCGATTCTCGGGACGCAACTGAATCGCAAGCTTCAACTTTTCCAGCGCCGCGTCGGCTTCACCCGTCAGACAATCCAAGGCAGCCATTGCGTACACAATGTGGTCGGCTTTGGGCTGCGCCTTAAGCGCGCGATCGAAGTGCTCTCGCGCCTCGTCCCAGCGCCCCAAGTTCATCAATGCCACGCCGTGCGTGTAATGATCCTCGGCTGACTTGACCGCGCCAGCGGCCGAATTTGAACTTCGCTGCTCGCAAATTCGCAGATGCACGCGAGCGCGGTCACACAACTCGCCGACTGGCCCTTCCAGCACTTTCTCGAATGCCTGCTTAGCCTTAAGGTACCTTTGCTGCTGGAATTGCTTGAGGGCTTCTTCGTAAGCCTTGAGCTGCTGCTGGCGCGCCGGAGCAAGAGGATCGGGTGGCAAGGCGACTTTTTCCTTTGTTATCACCCTTGTTTTCAGTAGCTTATGACTGCTCCGAGAGGCGCTTGTCGCACGAATCGCTCGACGCTTCACGAGTCACTCCCGTAATTCACGTCAGAAAGATAGCAAAAGCGACTATTTGCGTCAATCGGGATAAACAGAGCGACCTGAACGGAGCTGCTGCAAAATCACACTTTTCGCACCACGACGAACGCTTATCCCACCATTTCGGCATAAGTCGGTTCAGGAAAACGTTTTCTGTTGACTCGGTCACGATTGAAGTTGACACCTCCTTTTGCCTATGCTAATCCAAGAACTACGTGGCACCGGCGATAAAACGCCGGGTTGCTGGAACACTAGGCTGAAGCTCCTGCTTCAGTCAGTCCTTCCGGTAATCACCCCACCCACCCCGGGAGGTGGAACCATTGTGGCTTCCGCCTCCCGTTTTTATTTCCGGCATCCATCTTGGACCGTGCTTTCCTGTTGATTCCGTTTGGCTTGCCCTACAAAGCGGTCTGCGTCTCGAGTTGGGCGAGGCATACGATCCGTCCGTAAACTGCGCGAGTCATTCGACGAGTTTCGCTGGAAAGCGCCGTTCGAGGGAACCGGCACACGATTACCCCCGCAATCGCCAGGTGGTCGCGAGGATCAATCGCAATGTCCGCGCCTGCCACGATTTGATTTGACCGAATCTATCGGCCGGTTCGAAGCGTCCTCGTATAAGTATTTGATGTACGCGCGGCCTGGCGCGGGGTGACGTTCTATCGGTGCAAGCGCAGCGCCTTCAC
>DASUJR010000037.1:0-7831 GCA_036279175.1 Candidatus Acidiferrales bacterium
GAGCGCCTCGAGGGCGCCAGACCTTCTGCGCAGGAGCGGCGGCACGTGTCCGGCATTGACGTACTCGAAGCGGCCCATCTTGTCGAGAACACCGTAGAACACCGTCGCGTAACGTTCTTCAGCGCTGCGCTCGCATAGGTATGTGTTCACGCGCGAAAAAACTCCGGGGAGGGAGATATCCATTGCAGCCGTGGTGAAGAACACGCCCTGAAGGAGCGTGGCCAGCAACGCGGCGGAGAGTCCTTTTCCCGCCACGTCGCCAACGAAGAATCCGTGCCGGCCTCCGCCGAGTTCGATCACGTCGAAGCAGTCGCCTCCAACGGAATGGCAGGAAAGAGTGGTTCCGGCGACGGCAACGCTCGCAAGGTCCGGCATCGCTTTTGGCAACAGATGCCGTTGAATCTGGCTCGCAAGTTCGATTTCGTGGTCCAGGCGAGCTTTGGCTCGAGAGGCTGCGAAGAGCCGCGCGTTCTCGACGACGGTTGCGGCTTCGCGCGCGAGCGAGTGGAGCACCTGGCGATCGAGGTCGGTAAATGCAGTCGATGAGGTATGGCTATCGAGATAGAGAACGCCGATCAGGTCCCCCTGGCGCGTCGAGATTGTAGCGTCCAGAGTTTCAATTACCGGGAGTTTGTCGATCGGAATGGCGACAATGGTGTGCAGTTCCAACCGGGCGACGCTTTCCTGCGCGCTGACGGCGGTTTCCGCGCCCGTGTCGCTGACCACCAGCTCGCGCCGTGTGGTGGCGACGCGCTTGACGACGCTTTGCGACACCTGCAACTGATCGGGCCGCAGGGTGTTGCGTTGCGCGTCGCGCGCGACGGCCATTTGCAGTTCGCCCGCCGGATTTGCCAGCAGCAAGAGGCCGCGTTCCGTCCGTGTCACCTGAATGGCCGCATCGACCACGCTGCTCAACACATCTTCAAGCGAAAGCCCCGCTCCCATCGTGCGCGCCACTTCCAGCAGCACGCCCAGATGATGGAGTTCGCGCGAGCCGGGTTCGGCCGGCGCCGGCGCTTCAACTTTCTCAAGCAGTTCCTCGATCGTGGCGCCATCGCCGATATAGACCAGCTTGTACGAATCGGCCATCCCAAAATCGATACGGTCCTTGGGCTTGAGTTCGTAGCGAACGACGCGCTCGCCGTTGACGAACGTGCCATGCCGGCTGCCCATGTCCTCGAGAATGAATGTCCCGTTATCAGCCGTTATTTGCGCTTGCTGGCGGCTGATGCGACTGTCGCGAAGGGTCAATTCATTGCCGGCCTGCCGCCCGATGCGGAAGGGAAAGGACGAGATCTGGGTTTCACGGCGCGTGCCGTTTGGTTCCACCACTACGAGACGAGGAGAGCGTGCCATTTTTTGCGCGTATTCGATTGTCGCTGGAAATCCGGCCGCTCGCGCTTGCGAGCGCCGACCCACCGGACATGCTAGCAAAGTCAGAGGCGAAGTACATAGAGCAGGAATGGTGATAGTGGGTCAGTTTGAATTTTAGCGGCTTGTGTCACGATCAAGAAAATCCAAACTGACCCACTACGGGAATTGTCGCAGCCGCGGATGCCCACACTCGTGTCGTGAGGATCAAGAACGGTACTAACACATGCTGACATGCTGGTTCAGGTCATAGCGGGCAGGAGCCGGGCAATTCCTTCTGAGAACTCCTGCACGGGCGTAATCAGACTCACAACGAGATAACCGTCGGTGGGGAATTCGTAGAAGTGGCCGGGGTGCACGGAAACGCCGTGCTTTTCGAGCAGGTGGATGGCGAGATCTTCATCGGTGCGCGTGCGAGGCACGCGAACCACTGCATACCATCCCCCCTGGATTTCGAGCCGCGAACACGATTTTTGAGCGGCGAGCTGCCGATCCAGTTCCGCCAAATTGGTTTGGACACGATTCATGAGCTGGCGCTGAAATTTGTCGCGGCCGGCGAGGAACGAGCGCGCCGCATGCTGGATCGGAGCATTCATGGAGAGATAGGTGTCCGCGATGATCTCGAGCCGCGAGAGCGCCTGCGATTTCACTTCGGCCGGCCCGTTCGCAACCAGCCAGGCGAGCTTCATTTGTGGAAGGCCGCAGATTTTCGAGATGCCGCTCATCGTGAACGTTAGAAAACTATCGCTCGCAACGAAGCTTTTGGGCAGCGAAGCAGGTCGCTTGTCAGCGCAGCCGGCTGATTCACGTGGCAGTGCGAAATCGAGAAACACTTCGTCGGCGATCAATGCGAGCCCATGACGCGCGCAAAGTTGCGCGAGTTTCTCTGATTCCGCGGCGGCGCAGAAGTTTCCAGTTGGATTATTTGGATGGACGACGACCACGGCGCGCGCGGCCGGTGCGATCGCGCGTTCCAGCGCACTGAAGTCGATCTGCCAGCCGTAATCGTAAAACAGCGGATAACGGAGAAGCTTCACGTCGAGAACATCCGCCACGAAGTCGAATAGCGGATAACCGGGAGCCGGAACAAGGATCTGGTCGCCGGGATCGCACAGTAGGCGAAATGCGAACGAGTACGCTTCCGACGTGCTGGTCGTTAGGAGGATGCTTGCAGGCGAAATGGCGTCGCCGCGCTCGGCATAATATTCGGCAACTGCTTCGCGCGCCGATAGCAGCCCTTGCGCTTGGGGTTCGTAGGCCAGCGAAGCGTTATTCGCCAGAGCGTGCAGGATGGTTTCCGAATCGTACTGAAAGCCGCATTTCGTTGGGTTTGAAGCGGTCAGGTCGATCAAGGGTTTGGCCGCGGCCCGGTGCTGATCGAGCGCTTCGCTCAGCCGGTTCGTCTGCAGGTTCCAGTTCGTACGCTTTGCGAAGTGCGCGTGCGCCAAGATCCCGTCCCTCCGCAGCGAATCGTACAACGCTTTGCGCCGGTCTGTCCTGGGCGAGTACTGCGAATCGCAGCCGAGTAGAGATCAGTGGAAATCGTGCGACGCGGGTTCCGCGCGGGTGATCGCAAGCGGCTCGACGCGCTCGGCTTTCACCGATACGACGCCTTCCTGGTTCTGCAACTTGCCGTCAATCATTAAAAACTGGTGCTGGACGACTGCCATGCGGTCCTGATCGAAAAGCTGAGGCGTGATGATCGCGTTGGCGATGCCCGTTTCGTCTTCAATGCTGAGGAAAACGAATCCGTTCGCCGTGCCGGGCCGCTGGCGCGCGATTACTGCGCCGGCGATGCGCACATTCATTCCATCTCTTAGGGCATGAAGCTCGGCCGCAGAACGAACGCCTTGCTGCTTCATCTGCGCGCGGTGATATGCCATCGGGTGCGGGCCGACTGTCATTCCCGTGCCGCGAAAATCGGCGACCAGCCGCTCCTCGGACGTCATCGCCGCGAGCGGCGAATTTTCGGAGAGCGGTGGCGGCCACGACGAATCTAATTTTTGATTTGTCGCGGGTGTTTCCGCATTTTGTGTTTCTGGCGTATCCGTGTGACCGGTTGTCTCAAATAGCGGGCCTGCGCGACGCGCCGCCCGTTCGATCTGCCATAGCGCATCGCGGCGGTGCATTTTCCGGTCTTTTCCGGCAATGAAATTCAATGCGCCAATTTCCGCCAGAGCTGCCAACTCGGATTTTTGAATCGCGCCGACGCGCAGCTTCAAATCTTCAATCGAGGAAAATTTCCGGATCGCGCGCTGCTCCACCATTTCGTTGGCAATTCCCTGGCGTAGTCCCTTCACATAACGCAGGCCAATCCGTAGCGCGAAGCCTTGCCTTTGTTTTTCCAGAGTACACGCCCAATCCGAACAGGTTACGTCGATCGGACGCATTTTCAGTCCGTGGCGCTGCGCATCTTTGACGATCGTTGCCGGACGATAAAATCCCATCGGCTGATTGTTCAGCAGAGCCGCCGTGAATGCGGCCAAATAATGGCACTTCAGATAGGCGCTCGCGTATGCGAGCAGCGCAAAACTCGCGGCATGCGATTCGGGAAATCCATACAGCGCGAACGAGGTGATCGACTGCACGATCGTGTCTTGCGTGGCTGGGTCGATGCCTGTCTTGTCCATTCCGGCGCGCAATTCCTTTTCGATGTCCTTCATGCGCCGCTCGGAGCGCTTGAATCCAAACGCGCGCCGGAGTTCTTCGGCTTGTCCTCCAGAAAAGCCCGCGGCAATCATGGCCATGCGCAGCAACTGCTCCTGGAAAAGCGGCACGCCCAGCGTGCGTTCGAGCACGGGTTCGAGCGATGGATGGAGGCAGGTGGGCGGTTCCTTTTTCTGGCGGCGCTTCAGATACGGGTGCACCATTTTCCCGACGATCGGGCCCGGGCGGATAATTCCTACTTGCACGACGATGTCGTAGAAACATTTCGGCTGCAGGCGCGGCAAAAACGCCATTTGCGCGCGGCTTTCGATCTGGAACATGCCCACGGTGTCCGCTTTGCAAAGCGTTTCGTAAACAAGTGGATCATCGGGCGGCAAATGCGCCAGGTCGACCTCTTCCTTGTAATCGTCGCGAATGATTGCGATCGAATCTTCGAGCACGGCCATCATTCCCAGTCCGAGCAGGTCGACTTTCACGATTCCCATGTCCGCGCAATCTTCTTTATCCCATTGCACGACCACGCGGCCGGGCATCGTGGCCGGTTCGAGCGGCACGATCGAGTCGAGTTGTCCCTGGCACACCACCATTCCGCCCGAGTGCTGCCCCAAATGGCGCGGCAGGTCCTGCACCATTACGCACAAATCGAGAAATTTGCGGATCTGGTGATTTTGCAGATCGAGGCCCGCCTCGCGGAAATGGCGATCGAGTGTGTCGTTCGAATCGCGATATTCGAACGTGCCGACCAGGCTCGAAAGCCGGTCGAGCACTTCGGGCTGGAACGAGAGCGCCTTTCCAATCTCGCGCGCGGCAGAACGGCCGCGATAGGTGATGACGTTGGCCGTCATCGCAGCGCCCAGTTTTCCGTAGCGCTCGTATACATACTGAATCGCGCGCTCGCGCTGGTCGCCGCTGGGAAGATCCACGTCGATGTCGGGCCATTCGCCCCGTTCTTCGGAAAGAAAGCGCTCGAACAGCAAATCCATTCCGACGGGATCAACTGCGGTGATACCGAGCGAATAGCAAACCGCGCTGTTCGCGGCCGAGCCGCGTCCCTGCACGAGAATTCCTTTCTCGCGGCAGAAGCGCACGATATCCCAGACGATCAGGAAGTAGCCGGCAAGATGGAGTTTTTCAATCAGCGCGAGCTCGCGATCGATCTGCTGCCGCGCTTTTTCGTTATCCAGCCCATAGCGGTCGATCATTCCTTCCCGCGTGCGCTTGCGCAGGAAACTCATTTCCGTTTCGAGTGGAGGGAGAGGATATTTCGGAAACTGGTACCCCAAATCCTTCAAAGTAAATTTCAGCCGTGAAGAGAGGGTTTCCGTATTCGCTATGGCTTCGGGCAAATCGGAAAATAACCGCGCCATTTCTACGGGCGTCTTCAAGCAGCGTTCGGAATTGCGATGCAGAAGGCGGCCGGCCGTCGCCAGCGCGACGTGATTACGAATACAGGTGAAGACGTCGAGCACTTCGCGTTCCCGGGGCTGGGCGTAGCAAACGCCATTGGTCGCGAGCGACGGTAGATGCAATGCGCGCGCGATCGCGGCGGCTGCATGGTTGCGCGCTTCCTCTTCGCGATGAAAATGGCGTTGCAATTCGACGTAAACGTTGTCGCGTCCAAAAAGTCGGCAGAGCTGCTCGACGCTTTCGGTTGCCGCGCGCGTTCCTCCTTTTGACAGTGCGTGAGCCAGCGGGCCTTCGTCGCCGCCGGTGAGGCAAATCAATCCTTCAGCTTTGTAAGCGACTTCTTCCGGCGAAACATGACCTTCTCCCTTTTTCGCGCGCAACTTCATGCGCGTGATCAGGCGACAAAGATTCTGATAGCCTTCGCGCGACGATACGAGCAGCGGATAGCGCCAACCTTCAGGAGAAGTAACTTCCGCGCCGATGTGAGCGCGCAGCGAAGCTTTGTCCATCGCAAGATGGAACCGCGGCGAGCCGTACACGCCATCGCGATCGAGCAGCGCCATAGCAGGCATCTGGTATTCGGCGGCAAGCGCAGCCAGTTCTTCGGGCGCGGACGCGCCTTCCAGAAAACTGAACGCAGATCGCGCGTGCAATTCGACGTAGCTCAATCGTAAGCTCCACGTACGAACCATTCGTTGCGGATGGAATCGAAGAAAATTCGATAAAAGCTGTGCTGTGCCTCATTCGCGGCGCAAGCCGCAACTTTCATCGGCAATGCGAGGAAACTGGCATTCGCGCGCGGTTCGACGGCGGGGGAAAAAACGACCTCGAGATCCCATTCATCGTTTTGCCAGCCGTCTTCGCGCCACCAATCGCCGGAACTGCGCCACGGACCCGACGCCGCGATCACACGCCCGTCCATTCCTTGAAAACGAATCCTCACGGGGCTTCCATCGCACAAGTCGACTTTCGCCGCGAGTGCCGGCCTGAAAACACGTAACGCTTGCAGGGAGCACCGCTCGCAAACGCTTGTCGCATTCGCATTTTGTGATTTACGTCTCGGTTCTGTCTCGACAGCGTCTGCCGCGAAGCGTTTCATGCGAAAGTCTCCCGGCCGATGCGTGTCGACCAATTCAGGCGAGCCAATGTTGGAATCTCCCACCACATTCGCGAGCCGGGCGATCGTCAATTCCAGTTTTTCCGGATCGGGGGAGCTGGGAAGAAACAGGCCCGCCTGTGCAACGCGTGGCCGCGCCGCGTCCGCCGCCAAAATGATTTTCACAATTGGCGCAGTGGGGGGATCGGATTGCAGGTGCAATCGCACCAAATTCAGCAGGGTTTTGGGATTGCGTATGGGCGTCGGCAAACTCAATACCCGTTCGTACGTCTTTGGCGATCGCAGTGCGCCGTTGTTTCCCCTGCGTTCTCGACGCCTGCCCGCCATGGCGGATTTCTGCGGTAGACGAACTTCTCCGCGTGCTCCGGTTTTTCTCTGTGTACTCTGTAGTTCGTCTTTGCCTGCTGGTTTCATTACATCCGCTTCGAAGGAAGAATCGAGCACGAATCGCACGCGAACCGCGCATGCCGCCAGCGACCGCGCCTCAAGCCGCGCGCACACTTGTCCGAGCAATCGTCCCAGCAGAAACGAAAGCGGTTCGAGTTCCTCGACCGCGTCCTCCAACTCCATTTCCTCTTCGAAATGAGCCGCCGGTTCGGCGAGCACCACCGCGCGGCCGCTTTTGCCTTGCGCCAGTTCGTGTAGCCGGACGCCTTCCTGTCCAAGACGTTCGGAAAGTTGCAAGACGGGCAACGCCGCCAGTTCCGCGCACGTGCGCACACCCCAGCGCTCAAGCGTTTCGAGCACTTCCAAAGAAGGAGAGAGAGCATTCACGGATAAGCGCCCGAGAGTTTCCGCGTCCGCACCTTCGGGAATTACGGTGAGGCCCGCAAAACCTCGCGCCGCGACAATCGCCGATTCCATTTGCGACGCGACGGCGATATGCGCCAGCAGACCTAGTCTTGCCGCGCGTTCGGCAAGCTGATTCGCAATTTGCTCATCCGGCCCGAGCAGAGAATTCAATCCGGCAAGATCGAGAACGACGGTATCCGGCGCGGTATCTTCAACGCGCGGCGAAAGCGACCATCCCAGATCGAGCAGCGCCGCATGCGCCGCTCTTTCGCTCGCCGGCGAACGATGGCGAATCTCGATTCCGAAGAATTGCTGCACTTGCGATTTGGTCATTCCGATCGCGATTCCCGTTTTGGCCGCCGCTTCGTTCGTTGCAACGACGCTCCAAACTGGGGGCGTTCCATCGACAATCGCAACGGCGCGATCGCGCAGCGCCGGTTCGGAACGCACTACGGCCTGCACAAGGAAATTGGGAAT
>DASUJR010000038.1:0-2213 GCA_036279175.1 Candidatus Acidiferrales bacterium
GCGCGCATCTGCGGTTCGTATAGTGTGACGCCGCGCAGCCGTGCGGGGTCGTAGGTGACAAACTGTCCGTCCGATTTTCGTACTGTGATTCGGTTCTGCTCAGTGTCAGCGTCAATCACCACTGCGTAGCTTTTCGCCTCCAACCCGAGCGCCTGGCTCCCGCGCAGGTAGCGAACGGCATCGCCCACGCGATATGAAGCGGCGACGCCGCGGTCGGCTCCGGTAATTTCCTGCCGATTTACCAGGACCGGCATTTGGTACCGATCATCAGCGAGCTGCCCTGCGTTGCGCAGCTCCGCCCGTATTGCCGCATTCAACTCCTGGCGGGATCGGTTATCGGGAGAGATCACCAGCGTTCCGTCAGGCGCGGCGGCATAGGTCCGCGCGATGGCTTCGAAGCGCTGCTGGCGGTGCGCGATTTCGTGGACTCGGTTCTGCTCGATGAGCAGATCTACGCCTTCTGCGATTCTTCCGGCCGCCATTGCTGCGACCGCTTCTTTCAAGCTCTCGTCCCTCTGCCGCACAATCTTGGTTAGCGAGGCAACTTTCATTCCGGCATCTTGCAATTCCTGAAAGATCCGTCCCGCTTCGATGGACTGGTGCTGGCGGGTGTCACCGATCAACACGACGCGATCATGCGACCGAATTGTTTGCAAAAAGTCTCGCATTTGTCTGCTCGATGCGAGACTCGACTCGTCCACGAAGAACAGCCGGGCTCGGGCATCCTCGCGCGATTGCTGGCCTCGCGTGAGATACGCCTGCAGAGTCTCCGCTTCAATTCCGGCCTCCTTCAGAACCTTGGCCGCTTTCGAGGTAGGCCCAAGGCCGAGCGTCTGGTAGCCGCGATCGTCGGCCAGTTCGCGGATGGCGCTGAGTGCGGTCGTTTTCCCCGTGCCTGCACCGCCTTGAATGCCGAAAATCTGATCGCGCGTAGTCAGCGCCTCATATGCCAGCCGCCGCTGATCGTCGTTCAACTTGTCGCCGTAACGCGCGATGATCGCGCCGTACTCAATGCCGGCAATCGGTCGTATCCGCTCTTGTCCGGCACGAACGCGCTCTATGGTTTCGCGTTCCGTGGCGACCAGTTCGGGCGTTGTATACCGCGCCGCCGGAGCATGCGGACGGACGTGATTTACTTCGAGAAGTTGCCTCTGGTGGCGGCCACGGTCGATTGCAGCCTCAATATCTTCAAGACGTGCCTTGCCATGGGTGTGCCTCAGCGCATCGCGCACAACTTCGAAGTGTTCGAAAACGGCGCTACGCTCCGACAGGCGATCCCGTGCGAAAGAAACAGCAGCTTGTGCGCGGGCTTCGCTTTTCTCCTGGGATACCTCACGACGATGCCGCTGGGCAGCCTCGGCGACGATACGCGCGGGTTGATTGCCGAATTCCTCGGCACTCCGCTTGTGCAAGTCGCGCAGCTCTTCCGATGTGAGCTTCAGCTTCTCTTCACGGTTTTGATGCTTGATGATGCTCTCGGCCTCCCGGCCGGCGAGCCCTAGCTCTTCCGCTTTGCGCTTGATTTCTGCGGTTCGAAGACTCTCCGCGTTCAGGTATTCGGAAGAATATCCTTTAATATCCGGGGCATGATTGGCGCCACGCTGAATTTCATAGCCAAGGTTCCGAAGCCGGTGTTCCAGTTCGTTCTGATACACCGCCGTGGACATGGATTGGATTTTGAAAAGCTCGTACGGCTGCAGCGAACGAGCCTGGCCGTTGGCATCCTCCGTCATGTTGAAGGCCACGACGTGTGTGTGCAGATGCGGCGCGGGATAACCGTCCACCGGCCTCGCGGTGTCGTGCTCGAAAGTGGCCGCGATCCATTTGCCCGTGGTCTCTGCCGGATTGGTTCCGCCGATCCGGGCTTGCACGTATTTCTCGGTTGCGTCAAGCGCCACGCGAACGGCTTGGCGGTGCGCCTCGCGCACGCGCTCGTCCTCGCCTACCAGAGCGGTGAGGCTCACGGTTTTGGGGGCATTGAAGGTCAAGTCCCAACCCGCGCGATGGCCCACTTCCTCGCCAGCGCGGGTCTTAATCGTGTCGCGGTGTTGGATGAGCTGTTCGCCGGTTGCCGGATCCCTCCCTTCGGCTAAGCGGTCGAAGGCCTCCGCCGTAACTTCTCCGTTCAGGTTCAGCACCGCGGCGATCTGACCGTGCCACTCGCCCCGTAAAGTGCCGCCTTGCGTGAAATAAGAATTCGAGGCGGCAGAATA
>DASUJR010000039.1:0-13165 GCA_036279175.1 Candidatus Acidiferrales bacterium
TCCGGGATCGCCCGACATATTCTTGAGCGGCAACACCGCGATCGACCGGATTCTCGGGCTGGCGCCGCCTGTTCGCCCTCGTGAGATCGCGTAAGCAATCGCCAGAATCGCGAGGATGGCGATGCCCGCCAGAGCGAACCAGAAACGGATGCCGGAGGCATTGGCAGACGCCTCGGCGGCCTGCGCCGGAGCTGGACGTGCTTGGTTGCCGCGTTCACCGACTTCAGGTTCAGTCTCCGCTTCTGTGCCCAGACGCAGCCGGCGGCTTTCTCGCCACGCATCCAGCTCCGCTGGAATCGCGTAGACCGATCCCCGCTTGTCGTGCAGGTGCCGATGGACCGGCATTCCTTCGCGCTTTTCCCAGCGTTGGACTGTGGTGACGTCGCGCCCAAGGTAGGCGGCGATTTCTTTCCAGGAATCCAGCCGGTTCTCGGTCCCCGCTTCGGGTATCGAAGTGCCGGGCCCGGGCTCATCCATTGAAATTCTCCTGTTTGGGCTGATCTCGCCTGCGGTACGTGGCCTGATTCTAACCGATGGCCGGGCCGCGGCAAAAGACGGCGTTTGGCCGCAAATGCCCATTCCGCACATTGCTGTTTGACGGAAACGCGGACTCTGCCCGATGGTGGGCCCACGCATCGAGCGGGAACTACCGAATGATTCCTCGGGCAAGCGTCTGTGCCGGTTTCGACACGCACGCCGCCCGGGGAGCGTTCGGCGAAGCGAACAATTCTTAGACCTGGAGGATTTCTATGAACCGCAAGACGTTCTGGTGGGCAGTACGCATCGCATTAGGACTGGTTTTGGCGACAGCCGTGGGTGCTTCGGCGCAGGACCGGCCCGGCACGCATTTCCGCGGCGTCGTTAACGACTACCCGGTGTCAGCTAACCCGACAGCCGGTCCATGGCAGCTACAGGGGCACTGGTCTTTGGATCTGCAACCACTCTCAAGGGCGAATTTTTCGGCGGCTCTGACGATGGAGTATTCCGACTTAGCTGCGGGCTCGGGAGCCGCCACGGACGCGCGGCACCAGCACACGCATCACATCACCATGACGGGCGCCACAGTCATTTCCAATCCGCCGCAGAGCGATTGCCCCGCCGGTACCACTCCGTACCCTACCTACACATGGTTGCTCGAAGTGAAGGGGATGGCTGAGGTTTCCGGAAATGGAGGATCGCCGTTTGGGACGCAAGTGCCGCTGCAGGTTTGCCTCGGCGGTGGGCCAAATCTCGCAATCTCGAACATCACACTGGTGTTTACGAACCTTTCGAGCGGCGATCCCTCGCCCGCAACGAATCATTTCGGACCACAGCCGATCCACGGTGTCGTCCGACTTGGGCGGCATGCCTGGTAACCGAGACGGCTGAACTGAACGCGCATGCACTTAAAAAGTAAGGGCGCAACAGCGGTGAAGCCGTTGCGCCCTCAAAATCGAGCCGTAAGTTTTACAGGCGTTCCGGGTCAATCCGGCGACCCAACAGCCTTGCGGCTAATGCGTCTTCCAAACTGATGCGTACGTCCTGCGAGTTTCTCGATCCGTCCCGGACCCGCAAGAGCCTTGCGGCCCTTGCAAGTCTCAAAACCGAACCTTGAAACCCCCGAGCTTATCAATCGGTCGAAGGGGGCGAAACCAGTCAAGGATTCGCGAATTCTGACCGATCTTCAAGCCTCAGGGCTGTCGAATACCGCCATCACTACGGCCGCCGTTAAGCGGCCGCGGCTTTGAACCGCATCCTACTTTCCCTGAGCTTCTCGCTTCAGCGTAGCGCCGCAAGCGCCGTGAGGCCCTTGCGAGGCTACACCGAATCGCGAAGTCTTTAAACTTCGCGGTTCTCTCTGACCTGCGAAAACGTTTAAGTGATCGCTGATCCGATTTGAACCGTTCCGTCTTTAACCTTACCGGTTCAATCTGTCGCGCACGATAAACCTCGCGCATCACGCGGTCAATAGCATGACGCGCAGAAAACCTGTGGATTTGTGTGGACGCCTGTGGAAATCCAAGCGCCGCGAATTACCTGGAACGTTTGACGGGCGCTGTAGGCGCAGTCGAATCCGAAGAATTCGCTGTTGAACTCACGGCAGCTGGCGCCGCCGGCGCAGGCGAAGCAGTTGGTGCTTTTGCCGTTGGAATTGTTGGGGTTGAGGCTGCGCGCTGCGTCGATGAAAGCTGAGGAAACACAGCCAGCACCGCGGGAAGTTCTAGCCGGAACGTGCAGCCGCCTTCCGGACGATTGAAGCCGCTGATGCGCCCGCCGTGTTCTTGCAGCACGCCGTAGCAGATGCTGAGTCCGAGGCCCGTGCCTTTGCCGACTGGCTTGGTCGTATAGAACGGGTCGAACACCTTCTCGGGATTCTGCAAGCCGGGACCGCTGTCGGAAAATTCGACAATCACGAATCCGCGCTCGCGGAACGCGCGAATCGCCAGGGAGCCGCCGCCCACAGTCTCCATCGCATCCACCGCGTTCGTGATCAGGTGATAAAAGACCTGCAACAGTTGGTTCGGGTCGCCGCGCACGGCCGGAAGAACGCTGCGATTTTCCAGTTCGATGCGAATGTTTTTCTCGCGCAGATCCAGGTAGCGCAGTTGAACGGCGCTGGCGAGGATCGTGTTCAGGTCGAGCAGTTGCTTTTCGGCGGGAACTTGCCGCGCGAAGCTCAGCAGATTGTTCACCAGGTCTTTTGTGCGGCGCGCTTGTTCGCGGATCTTTTCCGCGATTGTGTGTGGACGCCCGCCCGGCGCGTTCTCACCGATCAGAACGTCGGCGTAGCCCAGGATTGCCGTCAGCGGATTGTTGATTTCGTGCGCCGCTCCTGCGGCAAGCTGGCCCAGAGACGCCAGCTTCTCCGACTGCACGAAATGCGTTTGCAGCCGGTTCACATTGGCGAGCGATTCACGAAGCTCCTGCACCAGCGCGCTGCGCTCGCGATAAACCAGCTGTTGCCGGAAGAAGACAACCGACGCCGCGATGAACAGAGTGGCCAAAGTTGCGGTCAATCGGAACATGCGCACCGGTTGCGGAGCGGTGCTCACGAATACGGCCCAGTACGCCAGCGGCAGCGCAATCAGCAGCGTGGACATCGACAGACGTAAAGGCCATTGAGTGTCGCGCCGGATTTTTCCTTCCAGCGGCTGCGGATCCAGATTCAGTCCGCGAGCCAGGATTCCTGTCGTTCCCAGCCACACGAAAGTCCCGATGAACGGAAGCGCGAACAGGCTGCCCGAATATTTCTGAGAAGACGCAGCCACTTGATGCGCCAGCAGGTAGCCGATGGCGTACAACGAGGTCGCCCCAAAAAGATTTCCATACACCACCCGCCATCCTCCTTTGGCGGTAAAGAAGAGAAAGCCGAATCCAACGACCACCAGCACGTTCTCGATCGTATAGACCTGCAAATCACGCTGGTTGAACAAGGCGGGAACCGGCCAGACGTCTTTCCAGGGCAGGGCCACAAAAATGTAGACGTACAGCCAGAAAATTGCGAGCAGCGAAAGATCGACCAGCCCGTACCGAAGCGATTCGCGCATCTTCCTCAGGTGCGGCAGGATGGCGAGCGCGGCGATAAAAGGAATCGTGTGCAGGAAGAAAAGCATATCGCCGGGGAAGGGACTGTGCACGTTTCGATGCCGCACCAGGCCTTCGTAAATCCAGACGAGCTGCCCGCCAAGCCACAGCGTGCAGCCCAGGCCCAGCAGCATCCAAAACGCGTTGCGGCGGCGATAGGGCGAAGCCGCGTTCAACAGCAGGCACGAGTTCGCAAACAGCGCAACGAACGCCTCGGTCAGGTCGCTGACCGTCGAAAGTGCCTGTCCGTGCGGAAGCAGCAGCGAAGCGGCGGCGTAGCCGCCGACAAAGACGGTCCATGCACAAAGGATGAATAAAGATGGACGGGAAAGCTTCATTCTCTGGCGCACACCTGCGCGTTGACACACACCTTCTGCGGAAAATTTTAGCGTGTCGCCTGCCATTTCCTCCGCCAATGTAGCGTCGAGATTCCTAAAGTGCACGATCAGCAAAATCGCACGGGCCTCTATTCGCCTATTCGCGATCGAACGCGGCCGCTTGCGCCGCCCGGCCTTGCAGGCGGAGCTTAATTCGTGATACAGGTGAGGCAATCAGAGGCGAATCATGAAGGCTGCGGTCGCAGTCCCAGCGCGGCCAGAAGCGAAGTCCCGGCTTTTCGAACGCCTCTCGCCTGTTCAAGCTCAAGAAATCCTTTCTGCCGGACGGCTTCGCCGCGTGTTCGCAAAACAAGTCGTCACCTATCCCGGAGATCCAGCTACCCACTTCTACCTCCTGTGCTCGGGCCGCGCCCGATACTTTGTATCGTCTGCCGAAGGACAAAAGGTCGTCTTCCAGTGGCTCATCCGGCCCGGAGATCAGTTCGCGTACGCAACATTGCTCCCGAGCGGCCGGGCCCTTCTTGCCGGGGTCGAAATCCTGCAAAGTGGATCGGTGGTCGCCTGGGAACGAGAACGGATTCGAGGGCTTTTCGCGAAATACCCGCAACTGTGGGACAACGCAATGTCGGAGAACTTCGAGCTATTCGTCAGGGTCGTAGCGCACGATATGAGCCTCACGGGTCTCAGCGCCGCGCATCGTCTGCGGCAGGCATTGGTTGATTTGAGCTACGGCATTGGCCGGCCTGTTGCGCGCGGCATGGAAGTCGACGTCACGAATGAAGATCTTGCCAGAATGGCAGGCGTCACGATGTTCACCGCAAGCAGGTGCCTCAGCGAGTGGGTGCGTTTGGGCGTCATCGACAAAAAACGGGGTAGCATCGTGTTGCGGTCGGCAGATCGCCTTTTTACCGTGCGAACGAAGACGCCATGAAAGCCTCCGTCGCAGCCGCCGTTCGGCCCGAAACAAAATTCAGATTCTTCGAAGGTCTTTTGCCCGCTCAAATCGACGAAATTCGTCGCGCGGGAAAGCAGTGTCGTCTTTTTGCCAAACAGGTGGTGACCTATCCCGGTGAAGCCTCCACGCACGCGTACCTGTTGTGCTCGGGCCGAGCCCGGCATTTCGCGGTATCTGCTGAGGGTGAAAAGATCGTTTTCCAGTGGCTCATCCGGCCGGGAGATCACTTCGCGTACTCGGCTTTGCTTGCACAGCAGAGAAGCGTCTTAGCAGGCGTTGAAGTGGTCGAAAGCGGATCGGCTATCGTCTGGGAGCGCGAACGCATCCGGGCTCTCTGCGCGAAATACCCCAGGCTCTGGGAGAATGTTTTGGAGGCGGTTTTCGACGACTTCGTCAGGTTGATCGCGCACGATATGAGCCTCATCGGCCGCAGCGCTTCACACCGCCTGCGACAGGCATTGATCGACCTTGGATACGGACTCGGACGCACCGTCTCCGGCGGAATGCAGATCGAAGTCACGAACGAAGATCTCGCCAGCATGGCGGGCGTGACGATGTTTACCGCCAGCAGGTGCCTCAGCGAGTGGGCCCGCCGTGGCTTCATTAAGAAACAGCGTGGCAGCATACTGCTGCGCTCTCCTGAACACCTCCTTTCCGCTGAAATCTGAATGTGAGTCGCGCCCACATTCTTCCTTGCTTTAGCGCAACCTCGCAGTTGATATCGCGCAACGACGGTTCGAATCGGACGTGCCATCCTCACCTGATGTGCTCATGCGTTTTAGCTCATATTCCAGCAGAGGAGGAACGATCGCAGTTCGTATCCGATGTAACCATGAATGCCACAGATGAAACGCAACACCCATCCCATAAGACCGATTCGCACGATCCTTTGGAGCGGGCCATGGCCGACGCCGCGCCCGACGCAATCTTTGCCGTCGACGAACGCGCCAATATCCTGGCTGCAAACCGCGCAGCTTTGGCGATGCTGGGATATTCCCACGACGAACTCACCGGAACCTGCATCACCCGAATTATTTCCCCCAGAGACCGCGAGCGCATCACCAGGCGCCTGACTCGCGACCTGCTTGCACCAGACGTTCATTTTGATTCGAAACCAGCGGAATGCACCGTCCTGCACAAGACCGGCACCGGCGTGCCCATCGAACTCGCCTTGCGGCTGGTCCGCGGCAAGCGTCCGCGGTTCATCGCCGTTATTCGCGACCTCACCGAGAGAAAAAGGACCGTCGAGGAACTTCAGCAGATTCGCGATGCCTTGAGTCACGCGCAGAAAATGAAGGCGGTCGGACAGCTCTCCGCCGGCTTGGCGCACGATTTCAATAATCTGTTGGCCGTCATTATCGGATTCAGCGATGTCCTGCTCGAGCAGTTCGCCGCTCAGGATTGCGCCCACCATAAAGTGCAGGAGATCAAGAAAGCGGCCAAACGCGCCGCCGCGCTCACCAGTCAACTCATGTCGTTCGCGAGACAACAAGTCGTAGATCCGAGGGTGCTCGATATCAACGCGGTCGTCTGCGAATCCTGCAAAATGCTGGAGAGTCTGCTCGGAAGGGAGATCGAGCTTGTTTTGCTGCTCAACCCGCGCGTCGGCCGGGTTCTGGCCGATACGCACCAGATCGAGCAGGTAATCGTCAACCTATCGCTGAACGCGCGCGACGCCATGCCGAAAGGCGGCGTCCTGACAATCGAAACATCGAATCACGAAGTGACGCAGGCCGACGCGGAACGTCGAGCTCCGATGGCTGCGGGTTCCTACGTGAAAATCACCGTGCGCGACACGGGCATCGGCATGGACGCGGGCGTTCAAGCCCACTTGTTCGAGCCGTTCTTCACGACGAAGGCGCTGGGGCAGGGAACCGGCTTGGGGCTCGCAACCGTGTATGGGATCGTCAAGCAGAGCGACGGCTTCATCTGGGTCGATAGCGAACGCGGGCGAGGCACCACGTTCGAGATTTTTCTCCCTCGGCTCAAGGATTCACCGCACGTCGAGTCGGTCTAGCTTAACTCCGGACTGCGACGGAGATCTAAGCGAACGACATGCGGCCCGAATGGCGGTCGTTCAACGGCAAACGATCTGTCCGGCCTGACAAGCGGAACACCGTCCTGCAAAGGCCGTTGCGATCGAGGAAGAGTGTTGTTAAGCCTTCGTTGATGGTACTACCGGTAAGCCAGAGCGCGCAGACTTGTTGTAATTGTCGCGCACAAGTGTGCTCTGGCGCAGTGAGGGTCGGCATCTAGAACTGTAGTATAAGCCGCAAGGATTCGAGCCCGCCGCCAAACGAACTGGTCGGTGGTTTTTTTGTTTTTGCGCGCAATTTTCGTGCGTAGAGCTGATATTTGCACTGAAACTTAAACACTAGGGGAAAGCCGATGGGTGAGACGGCCTTGCAGTTGACGCAAGTTTTTCCGGGACCCGCGTTGCCCGGCACAAATTTCCCCGCGGCTTCGACGGCGCGGCTCAGGCATCTCGAAACGGTCACATTTCCCATCGGAGTCGAATCCGGATTTTCGTCCGCGGGCGCAGGCGCAGCCCGTAAAGAACGCAAACTGCCCATCCGTCCGTGCGTGTTCTCCGGCGCAGACTAGCCGCTCTCGGACTGTCACGCCGATGATTGTTACGCCGCGCTCTATCCATCCATCTCTGCTGTAACAGGCACGCCTTCTAACCAAACCAGATCGCGTCGCGCGCTCGGCGGCCTATTGCATGGTAAGCTGTTGAAAAATGGAGGGGTGGCCGAGCGGTTGAAGGCGGCGGTCTTGAAAACCGTTAGGCCCCAAAAGGGTCTCGTGGGTTCGAATCCCACCCTCTCCGCCAAACTTCTAAAACATGCGAATTCTCGCGTGACAAGATGAGTCTTGACTTCGTGGTACAGTGTGGTACGATTTCCTCAGGTAATTACCCCAATTACAAAACGGAGCGCCCATGTCTACTATCTACCTTCGGACGCGAGCAGCGAAAGTCGACGGAAAGTGGCAACCGGACCAAACGGCACCTTGGCAGCGGATTCCCCTCGGAGTTGGCAAACCTCCACAATTCGTTTTAGCCGCTGAGAAGAACGGCGGCGGGTTCGTCTATCGCTTGCCGAACGGCGGCTGGAGCCAACCATTCCAGACGCGCGCCGAAGCGCAGCGAGACGCCGACAAAGAAGCGAAAGAGACGAAGCAAGCCGGGAGCAGCCCGACCGAGGAATCCTCCGCCGATGGCAGTCCTACTCTTCGTACGGCGGTCGATGATTTCATAAATGGGTGCATCGCGGCGAAGCGCCGGAAGCGAACTCTCCAGCAATACGAACTTCACCTGAACGAATTTGTCCACGGTCTGCCGCGCAACATCCTGACCGTTAAACAAGCCACGACAAAATCAGTGCTCACCAACTACATGGCGTCACTCACGCGACAGGGCTACTCATCCAAGACCATTGTGAACCGCCTGACCAATATCGCCACGCTGCTCAATTCGTACGCGAAGGAGACTGGCGTCGATGAACCTCTCAAGTTGGTGACTCTCCCCAAAGTGGACAAGAAAAAAGCGAAGGCGTATTCGAAGAAAGAAATGGCGAAGCTGTACTCCGTGATGACGCCGGACGAGTATTTGCGGTTCCGTTTCTTCCATGTCAGTGGCGCTCGCGAACAGGAAGTTCAATTTTCGTCGTGGGAAAATATCGACTGGACAAGCAAGACATTCACCGTCACCGGCGAGGGCAAGGAAGATGTCTGGGAAGGTCCCAAGAACCACGAAGAACGTACGGTGCCACTGCCGGACGAGATGATCGAGCTTCTGTCAAAAGCTCGTCGCGCGGCGGGCGCACACGAGCGATGGATTTTCACAAACACCGAGCGTAATCCCGAAGGTCACTTTTTGCGTGAGTTCAAAGAGATCGCACAGCGCGCGAAACTGAACTGTGGCCGGTGCCGCTCTCGTCAGACGGTGGGCAGCGGGAAGAACCGCCGCGAAGTTGAGTTGTCTTGTGCCGACGAGCCTGTGTGCGAGAAGCATTATCTGCATCGTTTGCGAAAGACCTACGCGACCGACTTACTGCACGCCGGAATCGACTTGATGAAAATCATGAAGTGGTTGGGTCACGGTTCGTTGGCTGTCACGCAACAGTATTTGTCGGATGAAATGCAGGGCGACGAACAAGCCAGGATGAGTAGCGTATTCCGCGTAGCATAACCAGTTTCCACAAACCCTTTCAGCACTGGGGGTTTCGTGTTTTTGGGAAATGTCTGGCGGACGGGGTGAGATTTGAACTCACGAAACCCTTTCGGGTTTGCTGGTTTTCAAGACCAGTGCCTTCAACCGCTCGGCCACCCGTCCTAGAATCCGACTTTCTTTGATAACGCTGGAGTCATTCCGCCCAGCTTCGTGAACCGGGCTTTGATGCGATTCATGATCTCGATTTGCCGACGACGTTCGGCAGGATCGTCAGCGGTCGCCACAAGACCACGGTACCAAGCCGCAAGTTGCTCCCGGCTGGCGGCGTCCACTTCTTTGGCTGTGGGGAACTTGTAAATCATGTCACCGATGATAGCCCAGCGTAGCCGGTGCGCACAATCTGCGCTCTTGCGAAAACAAAATGTTGACGAGATTTTGATCCCATGCGACAAAAGAAACGTACCTCAACATTGATGTTTTTCGCCTCGGTATGGAGGCAGACTCGCCAGCGAGATGATTCGGGTGCGGGACGCAGTTACCACCTGCCTTGGGCTGGAAGTCAGCACACGCTTCAGAAAGGCTGTTCTTTAAGTCGTCGAGGAATTTAACTTCTTCCAATATTGGATGAAGTTGACGGCTACCCCGAGAACAGTTTTCCCCAGATGAGCAGACGCATCAAAGCATCACAGGTGGTGTCTCCAGCACCGCCCGCACTTTCCGCTGTGGTACGTCCGTTGGAAGTTTCGATTCCGAAACTATCATTTAATGTCCACGAAGCTGCCGCAGCTACTGGCAAAAAGGTTGGCACAATCAAAGCGGCCATCGGCTCGGGTGCGCTTCGTGCGAAAGATGGCGGATATCCGTACGTCATACTGCTGAGTGACCTCCAGACTTGGCTGTCGGGTCTCCCCGATGCGGAGCCGTCACCCTATTACATTGATAGAGCCGCAAAGCGAAGGGCCGCGTGAGCGCCGATCTACACCGAGTCGCTGACCTTGAGTGACGCGATCCTTGATATCGGGACCGCGCTGTCACCGTTCGAGCCGATTTTCGATTCGCTGAAGCGGGCGGACCTATAGGCACCTGCTCCTTCCGAAGGAGCACGTCCAAAAATCAGGAGTATGAAGAAGAGTACGGCCCGAATCGCGCGCGGCCTGAACAGAAGCGTTTCCTGTAGACGGTCTACATCTACGAAGACATTACTATGTGGATTATCTTTCCATTTATATAAGGAGATTTTCAAAAAATGGATTCGACCCGCACCGATGCGATTTTGGAATCACCCTGCCGTATGACCTCAATCTTGGTCATCCCGCATGACTGGGCAAAGTTCCGCGCGCTGTCCCTTGAGGAAGGTCGGTCAGCGTCCGATGTGATCCGTGAACTAATCGCGAGCTACATCAGGAAGCGCGAGTCACGGCAGAAACGCGGGTGAGACCCTTATACAGATGGTAAACATTCAGGAAAAAATTCCTGAAGGTTCGGGGCGGCTTAAGTGGTTCGAGCAGGAACCTCCAGGCATACAGGAGAGGTTTCAATGTCTCAACCAATAAAAATTGAACTGAAGAAGTCGCCCGTGGTCTATCGGGTCGTGTCCGGCACAAAACTGCCGTCACGCAAAGTCGGAACTCGGACGCGAAAAGAACCTGAGATTCCGCTTCGATATCTCGATCTGTAGTAACCCAGGCGCGCTCGTGACGCTGGCTGTTGGTTGTTCACGAGAGTTAAAGGACAGAAAAATATGTTAGGCACAGTGTCATTCTACAAACGCACGAAGGGTTGGGGTTTCATCGTTCCCGATGATCTAGGACCCGACCTCTTTCTCCATTGTTCACATCTTCCCGCAGACCATCGCTTCGTCAATGAAGGAGACCGCGTAGAGTTTGAAGTCGGTCCCATTGATCGAAATCGACCTATCGCGTTGAACGTGAGAATTGTCGAGGAAGTGCGCGCCGCCACTTTTGTAAATTCGCTGGAGGCGCGCCATGTCAGCAGCAAGTAATCATCGTCTTGACCCCGCAGCCATCGACGCCGCGTTCGGGTACACATATCAAAAAAAGGTGAAAGCCGAAGTCGAGGACCCGTATCCAGAAGTCCCCGTCGAACTCAAAGCGTTGCGGAACTGGGTGAACTATCAGCTTGTTCCGAAAACCAACAAAGACGGCTCACCGTCGCTCAAGGCGGACGGAACACAGCGAATGGACAAAATTCCATACAACCCTGCGTATCCCTTCGCTCGCAGACGCAAGGCAGAATCCGATAATCCACAGACCTGGGGAACGTACGAACAGGCGGTCGCGAACGTGGCGTCGGGCTTTTCAGGAATCGGTTTCGAATTTGGCACCGAGGATAAAAAGAGTGGATTCGTCGGTGGTGATCTCGATGGCTGCGTTGCAAATGGCGAGATCGCGCCGTGGGCGAAGCAAATTCTCGCTGAGGTCAACTCGTATTCCGAACAATCGCAATCCGAAACAGGCGCGCACTTCATCACGCGAGGTGTAGTTCCCAGTGCGGCTAAAATTGGCTCTGCCGAACTCTACGACTGTGAACGATTCTTCGTCTTTACTGGCAAACGTCTCGCGGAATATCCAGCGGAGGTTCGCGCTTATGACTGCTCCACGCTGCACGCGCGCATCAAAGCGCACGAATTCGATTTCAAGCACAAGGACAAATCGTCGCAGAGTTCTGCCGCCTTGTCTTCATCGCGCGTGATCTACAGCCCAAAGGGTCTGACCTCTGAACAGAAGATAGAACTATTCATGCTCGGAGAAATCACGTCAGAGAATCGCCCATTCGTCGCGCGATACGAAGAGCGCAGCGTAGAGGCGGAATCTCAGAGTGAGGTCGATCTTTCCCTCGTCAACCTACTTGTGGCGAAACATCAAGGCGACACAGACAAAGCTGATGAGGATTTTCGAACCTCGATCTTGATGCGTGACAAGTGGGACCGAACCGATTATCGCGGTAGCACTCTCAAGTGTGCATTGGAATCGTACGAGAAGAGGCACGCGAGATCATGCGATGTCCCCCCTTCTGCCGAACCGCCGTGTGAAGAGCCGTACCAAGACCTTGAAGCAGCTTTACGTCCGAAGCTGGAGGATGCCGCGCTATACGGACTCGCTGGCGACATCGTCCGAACGCTTGAGCCGCAGACCGAAGCACATCCTGCGGGATTGCTCGGGCAGATTTTGCTGTACTACGGGAACGTCATCGGGCGCACTGCGTATCACCAAATAAATTCAACTCGACACTACGGAAATATATTCGTCGTCCGCTGCGGCAAAAGTTCAAAAGCACGAAAAGGAACGGCGGGCGACATCATTGACGAATTGTACGAGCAGGTTGACCCCGTATGGTTTCGAACGCGCGTTCGCAGTGGTATGAGTTCTGCGGAAGGACTCGTGGTCGCTGTTGGTGACGAAGAACTCAGCGAAAAAGATGGAACCCCTGTCGTGGTACATCCCGAGGTCCGCGACAAGCGGCTCGTTTCTCATGAGGGTGAATTTGCTCAGGTGCTTGTCGTGATGCAGCGACCGACAAACCCAATAAGCGTTCACATTCGCAATGCCTGGGATGGAAAACCACTCCGCACTCTGACCATCAAGCCGCGAACCGCGACGAATCATACCGTCAGTATCCTTGGCGACATCAC
The DNA here is from genome assembly GCA_036279175.1 of Candidatus Acidiferrales bacterium. Classification (GTDB taxonomy): domain Bacteria; phylum Acidobacteriota; class Terriglobia; order Acidiferrales; family UBA7541; genus Palsa-295. Next base: position 12,684 of record DASUJR010000039.1, read on the forward strand.
GATAACCGAACTCAAAAAGAAAATGACTGAGGACGATTCGATGAATGGCTTCGCGAATCGCTTCCTGTGGGTTCACGTTGAACGAACAAAGCTGTTGCCGTTCGGCGGCGAGGATATCGACTTCGCTCCGTTCGTCGAACGATTGCGGAAGTCGGTGGAGTTTGCCCAGTCCCAAGGTCGAATTTACATGGATGAAAACGCCAAGAAGATGTGGGGTCGTGTTTATAAAAAACTATCAGCCGAACATGAGGGGCTTTTCGGAAGTGTGACGAGTAGAGGCGAGGCGCAAGTTATTCGACTCGCACTCCTCTACGCGCTGTTGGATTGCAGCGACTGTATCAGGTCGGAGCACTTACGCGCCGCACTGGCGTTCTGGCAGTACTGTGAGGATTCGGCGAGATTCATCTTTGACGCGCTGACTAGCGAACAGCGGATGATCGTGGAGTTCTTGATGGAGCGCGGGAGTCAGACCAAGACTGCGA
>DASUJR010000040.1:0-5712 GCA_036279175.1 Candidatus Acidiferrales bacterium
CTTGCGTGGTTAGTGCGGAAGTCAGAACGGTCGGATCCAAGGATGTGCGCACGGCAAGCTTCATTGCGCGAGCAAAATTGAACTCCTTATCCTCCAGCAGTTCGTCAGGCACTTGCAAGTAAGGAACGTAAACATGCGGCCAGGGAGTTGTGCCAAGGGCCGCGTCGTCGGCGTCACCAACGATTCCCACAACCGTTGCCATGCCAGGCGTTCCAGCAATTACCAGATGTTTGCCAATGGCGTCACCTCTCGGCCAGAACTTCTTGGCTATGCCGTCACTGATAATTACGACGGCCTGGCTTCCGGCACGATCTTCGGGTGTGAAAACACGTCCTTTAATGAGCCGAATGCCCATGGTGCTGAAATAGTTCCCCAGAATCCAGCTGACGTCGACTGGCGGCTCAAGTCCGGGGCGTTCCTGAATCTTCAGTGCGACAGCCATTGCGCGACCCGTCGGCAAATCGGTTGTGATCGTGGTCGAGCCTACGTCAGGTAAATCTGACACACGTCTGGCGAGCCGTTGGTAAAAATTGCGGATTTCGGACGCCTTCGAGTATGCCTCGTCGGGTAGAGGAACACTCATTGTCAAGACATGATCAGGACGAAAACCGGGATTCGTCCGCAGAATTTGTGCGAGGCTACGAATAAGCAAGCCCGCACTAATCAGCAGCACAAAAGCGAGCGCAAATTCGGCTATAACAAATGTCTTTTGTAAATGCTGCTGAGATGGAGCGGGAGTTCCGCTGCGCCCGGACTCCTGCAGTGATCCCTGGAATGCGGTGCCGGACGATGGAAACGCTGGCGCAAGACCAAAGATGATCGTCGTTAGGCAGCACACAAAGCCCACGAATAAGAGCACAGAACCGGAGAAGCTCACCTCGTGAGGAAGCGGGATAGTCGATGGAGCTAGCGACAGGAGAGCTCCTGCGCCCACACGCGCAATCAATATACCGATCACGCCTCCGGCGGCCGCGAGCACGAGACTCTCTGTCAACATCTGACGCGCTAAGCGCAAACGTGAAGCGCCGAGTGCAGTGCGAATCGCAATCTCGCGTTGACGCGAAGTAGCTCTGGAGAGTAGGAGTGTTGCGACGTTTGCGCAGGCAATCAGTAACACCATACTGACGGCTGCCATTAACACCAGCAGGAGCGTTCGAACCGAACTGACAACCTCATTGTGAAAAGAAGACACCCACATATGAAGCCGTGCGTCGTTGAATGCTTTTAGCAGGCCCGCAGGATACTGGTGCTCAATCTGTTCTGACAGAACATTGGCTTCGGCTTGGGCCTGTCGGAACGTTATTCCTGGTTTGAGACGCCCGAGGACTGCATTCGCGTACATCCCGTTCCACTGCAATTCCTCGGGGGTAAGACCCAAAGGTACCCAGAGGTCAGCAGGCTGGTTATTTTCCGCAATCATGTCTTGGGGCCCCCTCATCGGGAACCGAAATTGTTTTGGCATTACACCAATGACGGTATAAGGAACGCGGTCCAGTGTAATGATCCTCCCCACAATTGCGCGGTTTCCTGCATACCTTCGCTGCCAGAGTCCGTAGCTCAAAACGACAACGTGGATGCCGGGATTGTCTTCTCGCGCGGTAAAGGTGCGCCCAAGTAGCGGCTGGGCACCAAGCGTCTGAAAAATTGAGGCGGACACTCGCGCGCCGATTGCTCGCTCTGGCTCTGCGCCGCCAGAAAGATCGAAATTCTTGTTCTGAAATGCTCCAATGGATTCGAACGATTTTTGCTCTCGAGCGTAAATGGTGAAGTCTTGCGCGGACACGCCAATATTGGGAAAGCCAAGCGACGGGAAACCTTCCCCAATCATCATCAACCGTGATGGATTGTCGAACGGCAGTGGTCGCAGGAGAACCGCGTCAACAACGCTGAACATGGCCGAGTTAGCACCGATGCCGAGGGCGAGCGTGAGGACGGCGACGGCGGTGAAGCCAGGCGATTTGCGCAGCGCCCGCAGGCCGTAACGCAAGTCCTGCCACACCGAATAAAGAAACACGTGTGCGTCGGCTGCGACCACGCGTTCCTTCATTGCGGGCCGGCTGCCGAATCGCAGGACGGCCTGCCGTCGCGCCTCTTGCGGCGACATGCCCGCTGCGATGTTGTCTGCCGTGCGCATTTCGATATGCGAGCGCAGTTCGGCGTCGATTTCTTCGTCGAGCTGTGAACGATGAAATAAATTCGCGAAGCGCCGAATGAGCGACATGACTACCCCCGCCTACTCGTACCTCAGCGCGACCATCGGATCGACGCGCATCGCGCGGCGCGCAGGGATGTAACAGGCCAGAGCGGCGACACCAAACATCAGCGTGCTAGCGAGAACGAGGGTTAGCGGATCGGCTGCTGTCAAACCAAAAAGCTGGCTACGAATCACGCGTGACGCAGCCATCACCGCAGGCAGCCCTATCACCACCCCGAAGCCAACCAGGAGCAAGGTCTCACGCAGGACGAGCCACAGCACGTCGTTGCGCTGGGCGCCGAGAGCCATGCGAACTCCAATTTCATTGGTCCGCCCCGCAGTCGCGTAGGCCATAATTCCGTAAATTCCAATGCACGCCAGCAGAACGGCCAGCGCGCCGAAGAATCCGGCGAGCTTGGTGATCATGGTTTCAGTCGAAAGCGACCTCTCCACCAGATCGTTTATGGTCAGGATGTGAACCGGCGGCAGATTCGCGCCCGCCTGCTTCACAGCCTGGCGAATGGCGGGAGTTGCGGCGGCCGGGCTTCCCTGCACGTGCACGATCACTTCCGCATAGGTCTCTTCGCTTATGGGATCGAAAAACGGGACGTAGAAGCGGGGCGTAGGAGTTTCGCGCAGACTGCTGTGCTTCGAATCCGCGACGACGCCGACAACCACAAAGTCTGCGCGCGATGCGGGAAACATGTCCCAGATGCGCCGGCCCAGGGGGCTTTCGTTGCCGAAGAAATAGCGGGCCATGGTTTGATTGATCAGGCCGACGCGCTGGCCGTTGCCGGAATCCCGGGGAAGAATGTCGCGGCCCATTAGGATGGGCGTTCCAATGGTGGTGAAGAAGTTCGGCCCAACCTCATCGAACCGCGCGTGCATCTTCTGTCCAGCCTTCGGGGTGTAACCCTCGATACTGATCGGATCGGAAGAGTCCGTGCCGCTCATCAGACCATTGTCCGAAAGCGTGGCGCCGCGCACGCCGGGGATGGCGCGCAGGCGGTCCAGTATTTCCTTAAGAACTTCTGTCGCTGCTCCGCCCTGATAACCCGCGGTTTGCGGATTCACTCCGAAGATCAGCAGATGATCGCGGTCGTAGCCTAGGTTGACATCCGATAACTTTTGAAAACTCCGCACCAGCAATCCCGCGACGATTAACAGCAGAAGCGAAATCGCGACTTGGCCAACGACGAGCACTTTGCCGATCGGCACGCGTCCTTTGCGGACCGCCGCGCCGGCTACACCACGGGAATTTCCCTTCAGCACATCGTTCAAGTCCAAGCGCAGGGCGCGACAAGCGGGCACAAGGCCGAAGAGCACGCCGGTCAGTAAAGAAACGCCGAGAGTGAACGCCAGAATCGTGCCATTGGCGTGAATGTTCAGCGGAACGGGCGACTCGCCGGCGGAAACCAGCCGCAGCAGTACCGCGTCGCCCAATGACGCAAGAAACAGTCCAAGAGCGCCGCCGGCAAGAGCCAGTAGGATGCTCTCCGTGAGAAGCTGGCGGAGCAGCCGCAAACGTCCTCCGCCGAGCGCGACACGCATGGCAATTTCTTTCTGGCGTGAAGCGGCGCGCGCGAGAAGCAAATTGGCCACATTGGCACAGGCAATGAGCAGAACCAGCGCAACGACACCCATCAAGATCAAGAGCGGTTGCTCGAAATTTCCGCGGACCACGGACGCGCCGTGACTTCCTTCGCTCAGTGCCAGTTGTTGATCGAGAAAATTCCGACGATCTGCGGCGCTTGCGGCCGAGCCGATCTGCGCCCGCAGGTATCGCTGGAATAAAACATTGACGCTCGCGTTGGCCTGCGCCAAGGTGACCCCCGGGTTGAGCCGGCCCACCACCTCCAGCCATTCGGTTTTTTCGTGCGGATTCTTCGATGGCGCGAGCCAATCGTAGCCGGGATAAAGCTCGGATTGCATGGTCAGCGGCACCCAAATATCCGGCGCATATCCGACGGTCAGGCCGAAAAAGTTTGGTGGCGCGACGCCGATGATGTCGAAGGTCGTTCGACGAATGGTCACGCGGCTTCCCACGGCGGACGCGGCGCCGCCGAAGCGGTCTTGCCAGAAACTGTAGCTAATCACGGCAACTGGATTGGCATCGCGGAGACGGTCGACGTCGCTGGTGTAGGTGCGGCCCAGAATAGCGCGCACACCAAGTACGTCAAAGTAGTTCCCGCTGGTCATGTTGACGGTAGTGAGAGGCCCGTTTTCATCCTCGACGTTCGTATTTGCCGTGCTGACCGGTATAGTGGCGGTTTCCGATTGAATCGCCAGAACGCCGGAGAAAACCGAATTGCGGTCGCGGATGGCCAAATATTCCTGATAGGTGAGGTGGTCGCGGTCACCACTCTGTTGGCCCACACCCATGCCCGCGGATTCGGGATTGGTCAGGAAGACGAGCTGCTGGGGATTTTTCACCGGCAAAGTGCTGAGAAGCACGGAATTTATGACGGAAAAGATCGCGGTATTGGCGCCGATGCCGAGGGCGAGCGTGAGGACGGCGGCGGCGGTGAAGCCGGGCGATTTGCGCAGCGCCCGCAGGCCGTAACGCAAGTCCTGCCAAACCGAATAAAGAAACATGTGTGCGTCGGCGGCGGTTACGCGCTCTTTCATTGTGGCCCGGCTGCCGAATCGCAGGACGGCCTGCCGTCGCGCCTCTTGCGGCGACATGCCCGCGGCGATGTTGTCTGCCGTGCGCATTTCGATATGCGAGCGCAGTTCAACGTCGATTTCTTCGTCGAGCTTCGAACGATGAAATAAATTTGCGAAGCGCCGAATGATCGACATGACTACCTCGCACTGCATGCCGGGCTGAAGCCTCGGGGTCTACCAAATCATTTTGGTGACCGCCTACGGCATGACCGAAGTCATGCCCTGACACGAGAACCTTATGCTGACGAAAACCTCAAACCGCGGGAGCTACTTCCAAAGCTGAAGCAAAACCGCGGACACAAGTTACCCCTGTGCGTAGCGCAACACGGCGCGCACACCTTTCACGACCTGTTCGAAACTTTCTTCGGCCTTGCGCAATTCCCGCTGGCCCGCAGCCGTCAGCCGGTAGTATTTCGCTTTGCGGTTCGTGTCCGTCAGCTTCCACTCCGAGCGGATCCAGCCGCTCTGCTCCATCCGGTGCAACGCGGGATAGAGCGAACCCTCTTCGACCGACAACAGATCGTCCGACGCCCGCTGGATGTGCAACACGATTCCGTAGCCGTGCAGCTCTCCCATCTGCGAAAGAGTTTTCAGTGTGAGCAGGTCCAGACTTCCCTGGAGATCGTTTCTCGCCATTCCATTTACCCCTAGACAACTCGGGCTGGTGGGAAAATAGCCTAGAATTCTAGGTATGTCAACGGCATTTCCCGGCCGTGTCGCAGCAAAGTGAGAATGTCCGGTTTGTGCAAAGTAGAAATGTCCGGTTTCATGCCAGGCGGGAGGGGGCATGGAACCGGAGCGAATCGAGTTGAGCGCACAGGATCGAGAACGACTGAAAGTGCTGCACGAGG
>DASUJR010000041.1:0-7735 GCA_036279175.1 Candidatus Acidiferrales bacterium
TCGGTTAAATCCATGTATCGCCGCTGGCCAACCTTGATCATTGTGTTGCTGGTGATCGCTCCCTGCTCGAGTCCGGCAAGCGCAATCACCGGCTTAATCGTCGAGCACGGCTCGAACCCGTCCTGAAATGCCATCTTCTGATCGACAATCGTCAGGATGCGGCCGTTGCTTGGGTCGACGGCAACCACGGCGCCGCGCTCATGTCCGAGCGCCTCAATGGCCAACTCGCGGACTTCGGCGACGTCATAGGTTCCCGCATCATATTTGGCCGGATCGAAGTAGTAGTAGCGATGGTGATGCGCGCGCGAGCGATAAGTGCGTTTCGCGGCGGCCGACGCCTGGGTGGCGGCGCCCGCAATCAATAGGCAAAGAAAAGCGGCAAATCCTGCAACAACGGAGTTCCTCTTCATCGACCGTCCCACCTGGGCCTTGGCGGGTCGCGCCTGCCTGCCGTAGGCAGGTTTCGAACGCGGGAAGTCGCGTTTCAAACGCGCCGGAAATGAACCTTGGAGCGCCGGTCTACTGGTGCTCCGACTTCAGGTGCCTGGGCCTGCCTTGACGTTGTCCTGCAACTTATTACCGCCGGCTGACAGCAAAATTCCCGCCGCGAAGCCAGTGTAAGTACCACCAGTACTTTGTGCAACGGAAATTCCAAAGTTTATTCTGCGCAGGTGAGCGGAGAGACACAACTGTCCGGACGAACAGGGCGGTGCGTTACCCATTCGAGCAGCGAAACTTAGCAATCAGAGGCGATAGGCCGCGAGCGCACTAGAGGAACGACTGGCCGACCGGCAACGATATTCGCGCCGGTTGTCGCCGCGATTGGCAAGAAACGGACGTTTTTCGGCCACAGCTTTTGCCCTTAAACGGCAGGTCCGTGCCGCTTTGCGCCAGCCACATTCTCTGGGACATCGGTTGGCAGCGATGATAAATGCGGCATTGAAGGCCTGCTTCGGCAAGCACAGGCTCACCTGCCGAAGCGCGCTCGGGTCGCATCGTGGACTCTTGATTACGCGGTCGCAGGCCGCTGTGGAGGGCGGCAGCCTGTCGCCGTGGCGGGCGTCACTTTTACTTCATTCTTGCTTTTCCTGCTGCAGCGGCCATCGAAACCGTCTTCGAGGATTCCGCCGGGGCGGCCGCCTTGCCGTTCTCTTCCGCAGCGGATGTCGGCAGGCCCAGCGCCTTGCGGACATCGTTCTCGATTTTGTTGCGGAAGTCGGCGTTTTCCTTCAGGAACATGCGCCCGTTCTCGCGTCCCTGGCCGATGCGTTCGCCCTTGTAGGAAAGCCACGTGCCGGATTTTTCGAGGACGTTTTTCATCACGCCCAGATCGATCAGGTCGCCCTCGCGCGAAATCCCTTCGCCATAAATAATGTCGAATTCGGCTTCGCGGAATGGCGCCGCCACTTTGTTCTTCACCACTTTCGCCCGCGTGCGCGACCCCACCACCCGGTCGCCTTCCTTGATCGACTGAATCCTGCGGATATCCACGCGGATCGACGCGTAGAACTTCAATGCGCGGCCGCCCGTCGTCGTCTCCGGATTTCCGAACATCACGCCGATTTTTTCGCGAATCTGGTTGATAAACACGAGGCACGTGCGCGACTTCGAAACGATCGCGGTCAGCTTCCGCAACGCCTGCGACATCAGCCGCGCCTGCAAACCCATTTGCGCGTCGCCCATTTCGCCTTCGAGTTCCGCCTTGGGGACCAGCGCCGCCACCGAGTCCACCACCACGATGTCCACCGCATTCGTGCGAATCAGCGCCTGCGCGATTTCCAGGGCCTGCTCGCCATTGTCCGGCTGCGACACCAGCAGATTGTCCACGTCAACGCCCAGCTTCTTCGCGTACACCGGATCGAGCGCGTGCTCCGCGTCGATGAACGCCGCCTGGCCTCCCAGTTTTTGCGCTTCGGCGATCACGTGCAGCGTGAGCGTGGTCTTGCCGCCCGATTCCGGCCCGTAGACTTCGATCACGCGCCCGCGCGGGAATCCTCCCACGCCCAGCGCCGCGTCGATCGAAATCGACCCCGTTGAAATCACGTTCACCGGAACCAGCACGTCCCGGCTGCCCAGCCGCATGATCGCGCCCTTGCCGTAGTCCTTTTCAATCTGCGTAATCGCCAGATCCAAGTTCCTGCTGCGTTCATCGTTCATGGGTGCACCTCGAAGGGGCTCGTTTGAATTTGTAGTGACAGCTTGCAAGCCCGGATTTAGTCCCACCACAGGCTTTCTGCCGCGGCAGGCGGCCAGATTCTACCAGACTGCGCCAAATCGCATCCGTGCTTTTCTGGAAGAGCACGATAGCACTGGGGCGAAGAAAAAGCAAAGATAAAAAGGGGTGACTCGTGAATCCTGATTGGCGCCCTCGCGCGACGCGTTGTGCGGTCGCCGCCGGCACCTCAGACGGAAAGCGAGACGAAACGCCGGCTCGACTTGCTGGCGTAGGCACGGCCTTCAGCCCGGCAGTTTGGGTTGCTGGCGCTAACGAAACGCGCTCTACTGCGGAAGCATGCCGATCGTGTGCAGCCAGGTGTCGACCAGGTCGGGCCAGTGCGTGATGGGAAGCTTGGTGGGGCGCAGGCCGAAAGCATGGCCGCCATGGGCGTACAGGTGCATCTCGACGGGAACGCCGGCCTTCTTCAACGCTATGTAATAGACAAGCGACTGGTCGACGCCATCCACGTTGTCGTCCTCAGCCTGCACCAGGAACGTGGGCGGCGTGTCATGGGTGACGTGGATGTAGGGATTCAACCCAAACCGCTTTTCGAGCCACAAGTGTCCCGGGTAAACGCCGACGGCGAAATCCGGACGGCAGCTTTCTTTGTCGGCTGCATCAATCGGCGCATACAGCCGGCGGTCGAAATGCGTGCTGATCGCAGCTACCAGATATCCACCTGCCGAAAACCCGAGCACTCCAATCTTGTGCGGATCGATATGCCATTCGGCGGCATGCAAACGGACGAGTCCCATCGTCCGTTGCACGTCTTCCAAGGACATGGTTGGCGTCTCGAGATCGTTGGGCCGGCAATCACATCGCCAGTGATAAGGCGGACTCGGCACGCGATACTTCAGCAACACACAGGTGATACCTTCGGCGTTGAGCCAGTCGCAGACTTCGGTGCCTTCGAGATCGATCGCCAATTCCTGAAATCCACCGCCCGGAAAGACGACGACGGCCACGTCGGTGCTCTTTCTCGTCGGTGAATACACCGTCATGGTCGGCTGCGAGACGTTGCCGACCCCAATCACGGGCTTGCCAGCGACTCCCTTGCCCGTCCCCACAGTGACGGTCTCGCGCCCAGGAACGAGCTGCGCATCCGGCGGCGTGCCAGGCCATATGGGCGCTTGGACGTGTCCGGGCAACGGCTGCCACCCGGTCGCCTGAGAGCCATGCGTCTGCGCGGGCACGACAGGCGGTGCGAATGCTGACACCGCAAATAGAACCGCCCAAACGGCGGCGTCAGATATAAAGTTCGCGAATTTCATGGCGGCTACATGGAACCACAAATCATTCGCGCTGTAACGACACACACGAAAATGCGTGCGTGGAGGACACGGGCGACATGCAGCGGGCGACCACCTTATGTGGCGCTTTCCGCGCCGTCGGGCGCGCGGGCATTCTCTGTGCCAGCTTTACGTTGCATTGGAGTGGCAGCGGCGGCGGTGCCGGCGAGGCGCGGCGTGCTAACATCTTTTTTCGCCGCTGCTGCGTCAAAACGCGAGGCCGCGTTCCGGAGAACGAGCGTCAGTGGGATCACTTGTCGAGTCGCTGCTGCCATACCTTGAGTTTTCGCGCGTCGGCTTCGTGAACATTCTGGCTTTCCGGCTGCGCTACTTCACGGGCATCATCACCTATTTTCTGAACGTCACCGTCTACTACTTCATCTGGACTGCCGTTTTCCACTCGTCGACGCACCTGGCGGGCTACACGCTGGCGCAGATGATTACGTACGTCAGCGTGGGCTGGATTATCCGCTCGTTCTACTGGAACACGATCGACCAGGAAATGGCGTACGAAGTGATCGAAGGCAAGATCGCCATGGATTTCATCAAGCCGGTATCGATCCAGTGGATGTGGATCTCCCGCGCGATGGGCGAATCGGCGTTTCGGTTGATCCTGTTGACGCTGCCGACCGCGATTGTGATTGCGTTCATTTTTCCCGTGCAAGGGCCGGTATCGCGCGAGAATTTTCTCCTGTTCCTGGTGGGGGTGCTCGGCAGTTTTTTCCTGATGGGCGCAATCAATTTCATGATCGGGACGTGCGCGATCCCGCTGAAATCGATCCTGGCGCTGATCCGCGCGAAATACTGGCTGATCGAATTGCTTTCGGGACTGCTGATCCCGATCAACTTTTTCCCCGGCAGCTTGCAGAAAGTGATGGCATGGCTGCCGTTTGAGCATATCGCGTACACGCCGCTGCAGATTTATCTGGGCAAGCTGGATCCGGCTCACGCGGCGCGAGCATTGTTAGTGCAATGGGTGTGGGTGGTCGCGTTGCTTGCGCTGGCGAATCTGTGGTGGAACCGTGCGTCGCGCAAAATCACGATCCACGGAGGATAGGGAGGGTCGGGCTCGGAGACTCGGCTCGTGAAGGGCAGCCAGACAAAAATGGCACAAGAACAAACAAGCTCGACCGCGATTGTTGCCGCCGCTCGCCGGCACTGGATGCTTTTCTGCGAGTACTTCGCGCAATACGCAAAAGTGCGCGTCAGCTATCGCGGCGATTTTATCGTCAGCCTGGTCACCAGTTTTGCCGCGACGATTTTCTCGCTCCTGTTCCTCGTGATTCTGTTCCGCAACGCCACGCAGTTGAAGGGCTGGCGCTTCGAGGAAGTCCTCTTTTTGTACGGTTTTTCGCTGATCCCGTATGGTCTGTTCAACGTGATCAGCCTGAACCTCTACGATTTCGGCAACAACTACATCATCGAAGGGAAGTTCGATCGCGTGCTGCTGCGCCCGGTCTCTTCATTATTTCAGGTGTTGTTTGAAACGTTTCGCCTGGAATCGCTTCAGGAAGTGGCGACGGGAACGTTCTGCATGTGGTGGGCGACGCGCCGGCTTCACATTGCATGGACGCCGTTCAAAATCGGCGAACTGCTGTTCTTCGGGCTATGCGCAGCGATAATTTACGTTTCGATTTTCCTGATTCTCAGCACCGTCTCATTTTGGTTCGAGGACCGCATCGGCGTGCATCCGCCGGTGTGGAACGTGATCGCGTTCGGCCGCTATCCGCTTTCGATCTACAGTGGTGCGGTTCAATTCTTTCTGTGCTGGATCATTCCGTTCGGCCTGGCGTCGTTTTATCCGAGCGTAAAGTTGTTGGGACGCGCGGTCACGCCGGAATACGTCCGCTTCGTTCCGGTGGTCGCCGCCGCTTTTCTGATCGGCGCCATTTCGCTATGGAATTTCGGAACGCGCCACTACTCGTCCACAGGGTCGTAGAAACTCGAAAACGGAACACTCGATTCGGTTCACCACCCTATTCAGTACGTTGTTCTCTCTTCCACCTGGAACGGAATCTCGATTTCACCGAACGGCTGTCCCGTTTTTGCGTCCTGCAATTTGGCCTCGAAATCCACGTTCGTCAACTTAGGATCCACTTTTCGGAAGTAGAGAAATCCGTCCACGAATCCGCCGGGCGAGATCACGCCTTCGGGCAGACCCTCGCTCAGCATGGAGCGTGTCGGCAAGTTGAAGGACCTCATGTAGGGATAGTAGAGATTGTAGTAGCCGACGCTGGGGCGCCAGTAATGTGGCCACGGTCCCAGACCGGAATACCCGTAGCCCCAGAACGGAGCATAGTAGAACCCGCGCCATGCGAAACGGGGCGTAATGATCACTCGGGAACGGCCAATCACTACGCGACCGTGAACCTGGGGAGCGGGCGTGTGCCAGGCCGCCAAAACGATCCGGGAACGATCCGGGCCGGCGTTGTCTCCGTAGTGCTGCCCGGTTATTTCCGACGGCGGCAAGGCCGCGAACGTTTCACCGGTAGGTCCGTGAACGACGAAGTCCTCATAGGAAAGCCGAACGGGATTATTGCTGTGATTCTCGATGCGTACTTTCAAGGGCGTCACGTCTCTGTATAGGTCGCGTGGAACGCCTTGCCAGGAATTCGGCGTTACGGTGACCGTTACTCCGTTTGCCGAAGCTGTAGCGGCGTGCCCGCCATTCGTCAGGTTGGCGCTCGGCGCTGGGACTAGATACGCATGATGCGTGGCGCATCCAGACAGAAAAATCAGTGTGAAAGCGGCGAGACAGAGCGGCCATGCGAAACGTTTCGCGAGTAAGTGCTTCACGGTGGTGCACCTTTCTCCTGAGGATCTGCGCGCCACGGGTGGGAACAGCATGAGCGCTACTTCGTTGGACGATTTGTGCGGCTCGTTCGTTGTAGATTTCCGGCGAGGAAGCGCCGTTCCTCCCGCATGTATCGGAGATCCGCGCAAAGAAAAGATGGAGGCGGGGGCTCGGTTACTTCGGGTAGTCGGGGCTTGCGGCGCGTTAGCGGCCGGTCGCCTGCGCAACGCGCTCGAAGAACGCGATTACCCGCCGCTCGTATTCCGCAGGCGAATGACCGAGCGCGGCAGCGTGACCTGCGCCGGGAACAATCCAGAGTTCCTTCGGGCCGCGTGCCGCGTCGTAAATGCGCCTCGCATGCCGGCAGGGAATGGTGTGATCGGCGGTGCCACAAATCAGGAGAACAGCAAACGGTCTCTGCGCCACAGCTTTCTCCGGCGACACGTCGTCCGGATTGAATCCGCCCTCTTCTTTGACGGCGTGCATAGCGACCATAACGGCGGGACGAAATAATGTTTTGCCCAGGAGGGGAGAGAAGTGCATTCCGGCGTAGTCGTAGCTCACTTCGCGCAGGTTCGCGAATGGATCTTCGGCTACAACGGCTTCGATGCGCGGCTCGACGGCCGCTGATTGGAGCGCGATAGCTGCACCCATGGAAATTCCGAGAGCGAACAGGTGCCGCACACGCTCGGTGGCATAGAGCGCGTTCGAAACGGCAACTGTGTCGTAACGCTCCTTCCAGCCGTATGTGGCCATTTTGCCGCCGCTCTCGCCCTGACCACGAGAATCCATCATCACCACGTTATAGCCATGGACAAGGAGGAATTCGGCGGGTCCGAGCGTTCCGGTGCGGTCGTCCGCGATGCCATGGAAGAGAAGCACCCAATCGCCATTCGGCTTCGGTGCTCGAATTTTCCAGCCGCGCAGTTCGACCGCATCGGGAGCGCGGACCGTGAAATTTTCCGTGCTTGCGCCGGTTGCGCGGAGCATCGCTGCCGTTGGCTGCAGGCGTTGAGGATCGGGATTTGCCGGATGAAGTACGCTTGGACCGATGATCCGGCCAGCGATTGCGGAGATTCCAGCCACCAGCAGAACGAATATAACGATGGCGAGGCCCGCGACGATCAGCGTTCGGCGCATGCTGCTATGGGAAGATACGCGCGGAACATGCTTTATGTTTCGGTTGGCGGCGCGGAGGTTAGGACGGGCCTTTGTACTGGAGGGTCAGAACGGTGATGTCGTCGGACTGTGCGGCGCCCTGTGTGAACGTTTTGACCGCTTCGCGGATGCAATCCGAAAGCTCGTTCACGTTTTGCCCTGCGAACGTCTCAAGCACTTGCCGCAGGCGCGTTTCCTCGAAAAGCTCATTGCGGATATTCGTCGCTTCCGAAACGCCGTCGGTATAAATAACCAGGAAATCTCCGGGATCGAGGA
>DASUJR010000042.1:0-15473 GCA_036279175.1 Candidatus Acidiferrales bacterium
GGATTCACGATTGTGGCGGTGTTGATTCTCGCGCTGGGTATGGGCGCGAACGTCGCTGTTTTCAGCGTGGTGAATACGATTTTGCTGCGTCCTCTGCCCTTTCCTGAAGCGCAGCGGCTGGTGCGGATCGTCGAGAAGAATCCAAAATCCGGCGAATCCAGCATGACGTATACGGCTGATGCTACGCAGGATTTCCAGCAGCAGAACCGCTCGTTTCAGTCCGTGAGCGGTTACTTTGCGTTCACAGGTCCGGACAATTTCAAGCTTATGGGAAAGGGGCAGCCGATACCGGTGACCGGGCTCCTGGTGGCGGAAGGGTTCTTTCAGACACTGGGAGTGACGCCTGCGGCGGGACGACTGTTCAGGGAGGAAGAATTCGTGAAGCACGCTCAGCCAGTGACGCTGCTGAGCTATCCGTTTTGGAAACGGCAGTTTGGCGGCGACGCGAGCATCGTGGGAAGGACGATCAACATCAGCAATACTCCCATGACGGTGGTCGGCGTGCTGCCCCAGACATTCGATTTTGGCGCGGTGTTTTCGCCGGGAGCCAGGATCGATCTGTTCACACAGTACATCATGGATGATTTCCGCGAAGACGGAAACGATCTGGCGCTTGTGGGCCGGTTAAAAACTGGAGTGACTCTGCCCCAAGCGCAGGCGGAGGCCGACCAGCTGTTTCCAACATTTTATTTCGAGCACAAGCACCCTGAATACGGAAAGGGCTACACCGCGCAACTGACGGGATTGAAAGAGTACGTGAGCGGGAAGCTGCGGCGCTCGCTGATTGTGCTGTGGTGTGCCGTCGGGCTGATTCTGCTGATCGTTTGCGTGAACCTATCGAACTTGCTGCTGGTGCGGGCAGCTGCGCGCGGCAAGGAGTTCGCGATGCGAAGCGCCTTGGGAGCAAGCCGCGCCCGGCTTGTGCGCCAACTGTTAACGGAGAGCCTGATTTTGGCGACTGCCGGAGGAGCGTTCGGCCTGGCACTCGCCTACGTAGCGCTGTTGTATCTGAGCCATCAAGGTTCGATCGCCCTGCCTCTGCTGAGCATGGTGCGGATAGACGGTGCAACGCTAGCATGGACGCTGTTGATCGCCGTGGCAGCCGCTGTTCTGTTTGGCCTAACGCCGGGACTCCGCGTATCGAGCGGCAATCTGCAGGAGGCGCTGAAAGAGAGCGGCCATGGAGTGAGCGAAGGGCGGAAGCACGACCGGATGAGAGCGGGGCTCGTGATAACGGAGATCGCGCTGGCTTGCGTGCTGCTGGTTGGAGCGGGCTTGCTGCTGCGCAGTTTTCTCCGCGTGCTGGATGTTGACCTGGGCTTCGAGCCTAGCCATGCAGCGGCTATCAGCGTGGATTACAACGACGGAGGAAGCACCGCCAGGCGCACTGCGATCTGGCAAAACGTGGTGCAGCGCGTTTCCATGATTCCGGGCGTCGAGGCGACAGGCATATCGGATAACCTGCCGATGAGCCGGAACCGGAGCTGGGGAATCGCGGCCAAAGGCGCGGAGCAGCGCAAGAATACCCAGTTCATCGGGATATTCGTCTATATCGTTTCGCCCGGCTATCTGAAGGCAATGGGAATGCGGCTGATCGAAGGGCGCGACATCAGTTGGGAAGACCTGTATGAGAACAGGAACGTAGTGATCCTGAACGAAACGGTGGCGCGGAGATTGTGGCCGAAGCAGGATCCGATTGGCCGCATCGCAATCGCCGGCGGGCAAGAAACGCAGGTGATCGGCGTGATTGCGGACGTCCGCGAAAGCAACGCGGAAGACAGCGCGGCGGCGCAGATGTACTTGCCGGCGACGAAAAATTTCGGGCCGGAAGGCACGAACTTAGTGGTGCGGTCAACGCTGCCTCCAACGGCACTGGCAAAAAGCATCATGAGTACGCTGCGGCAGATCAATCCCCAACAGCCCGCAACGGAGTTCAAGCCGATCCAAAATTTAGTGGATCATGCGACGTCGCCGAGGCGGTTCTTTGTACTTCTCGTGGCGATCTTTGCGGGTTTGGGACTGCTTCTGGCGTCGCTTGGAATTTACGGCGTGGTCTCCTATTCGGTGACGCGGCAGACGCGCGAGATCGGGATACGCATGGCGCTGGGCGCGACGGACAGACGCGTCCAACTGGATGTGATCTGGAAGACGCTGCGGCTGGTCCTAATCGGCATTGGAGTTGGAATCGCTGGTTCGCTCGCTGCCGCGCGCCTGATCGCGTCGCTGCTATTTAGGACCGCGCCCACGGATCCCGTTACTTTTGTGGGGATGGTGGCTCTGCTTGGAGGAGTCGCGCTGCTGGCCGGCTATCTTCCCGCGCGGAGAGCTTCGAGGATCGACCCAATGATCGCGCTGCGCGCAAACTGAAACCAAAAAAGCGCGTGACAGCGAGAGCCGCAGGAATGAATCTGCAAAAGCGCGTAAGGAAAGACCGCGCCGGCTCGGCCTTGGTTCTTCGTTCCCGTGTGAGGCAGAGGCGGATTCGTCGCCACAGAAATGCAATTACGGACGAGCTCTACGCTTCTGCGAATTTTTCTTCTGGAGCGGAGGTGACGGCAGGTGATGAAGCGGCAAGATCAGGCGCCGAAACCGAAGCGCTGTGAATGGTTTCCCAGTCGCACTTAGCTGCATGCAAGTTTGCGAGGCGCTCGCCAGGGTCGCGCACGTCTGGAACGGCCGAATGGATGGCGTCGCGCAGGCTGCTGTAGACCGCGCCGTAGACCGACCTAAGCTCGTTCGAGATTGAGTCGCACGCGCCGCCCCACTTCGCGCGCTCGGCGACGGCGAGGGCGACTTGATGCAAGTTCAGTGGAGTGATTGGTTTTTGGAAGCTGTGATTGATCCATTCCTGGAACTCGCCGAGACGAGCGAGGGCGACGTCCTTTTGATCGTCGCTCATTACGTTACCGGCGATGATTTTGAGAGTTTCCGTTTCGAGGACGCGGTGGATGGCCTCCTCTACTTCAATGGTGGCGTTCGATGCGGAAAGGAGCGCGTCGATCCTGGCGGAATACTCGTGGATTTTGCGGTGAACAACGGCCAGTTGGCCGCCAGCTGCCTGCGCAGCTTCCGTGACGGACTTCCCCTCTCGCAATGCGGTTCGATACGCGTCGTAATCTCCCGGTTGAAGATTCCAGATCGTCTCGTCCACCAGGGCCTTTGCCGGATTGCCGTAGGTTAGATCGCGAACCGGTCCTTTCGGAGATAAATTCACTTTCGCCGGCGGCACCCTTACGGGCGGTATAGGCTCGGGGACGGCGCGCGTTAAGACGGCCGTTTCGATTGGTGCTGAGGCGTTCGGATTTGCGATAGGGACATCTGGCTTTGGGGCCAAGGGACTTGGAGTCGCTACGCGAGCCACTGGTGTTACCGGCGGAGCGCTCGATTTTGACGATGTGGCGATCGGTTTCGGCACCGAGGCGCTCGACTTCTGCGATGGAGCGTTCGACTTTCGTGCGCGAGGGCTTCGCTCTGCGACGGCGGCATCAGCGCTTTGCGTTGGACGATCTTGTGCGACTGGGCGCTGCGCCGGGTGCTCGAGTGCTTGCGCGGCTGGGGGATCGCTGACCAATTCTGGGCGATCCGAGTGAAGAACGGCGTCGCAATCGACGTTGCCGATAGAGCTATGCTCACCAGCGAGACGAGGCACCGGACGCGCGACAACTGCGGCATCACGTTCGGCTGCGGCGTGAACTTCACACAGATAAGTGGGAGTGTCTCCTTCGCCTTCCCTGTAGATCGCCAGGACTGGAGTGCCGTAGTCGCAATCGAGTTGATAATGCGCAGAGAGAGGCTGCGCAGGCTTTCCGCGGAGGAGACGCCATTTGGCGCGGTCGGTGCAGGGGCGCTTCGGCACGGAACAATTGTAGTGATGTAGGGGGCCGTCCGCTTCCCTCCGCCGAAGGAATGTCGCTGAAGATGAAACTGTACTTTCGACTGGCCCAAGGTTCTAAGGCGCGAGCGCGGTCGAGCGACGCGACGACCGCTATCGGCTCTCGCGACTTGAACGAAGGCTGTTCGCGATGTCTTCCGCGCTTCGCTGAATGCTGCCGAGGGCCTGGAGGACGCGCGACGCAAAATAAACCACACCGGCGATGATGGCGAGGTACAGGAGCATACCAAACAGTCCAACCATAAGTGGATTGATTCCCTCCATGGAGCACTCCTTACGCTTCGTGGCGCGATTCTATCACCTGTGGGTCTCGCAGATGGCACTTCCCCCATTCGTTACGGCATCGCAGAGAACGCTAAACGGGGAAATTGTGTTATCACATACATGCAATTGCCGCAGGCCGCCGGGATGGATTACGGTGCGGGATCCGCACGCGTCGGAATATTCGACGCGATTTAGGTAGGGGGCATGATGATACGACGAGGAACAGTTGCGTTCGGGATGATCTTACTGGTCGCGCTTGGGACGCGCGCTCAGAGCAAACTTTCCGTCCAGTGGCAAGAACTTACGGCGGGCGATTTCGTCCATGCCATCGCGCAAGCACAAGGAACGTGTTTGCTCCCTTTCGGCATCCTGGAGAAGCACGGGCCGCAATTGCCCATCGGCACGGACCTGATCAACGTGCGATACGCGGCGCTTCATGCGGCCGAGCAGGAATACGCGGTCGTCTTCCCAGCTTATTACTTCGGCCAGATTTCGGAAGCGAAGCATGAGCCCGGCGCCGTCGCCTACCCGCGCGAGATTCAGCTGGAACTGTTGCAGGCTACGACAGATGAAATGGCGCGGAACGGCTGCAAGAAGATCCTCATCGTCAACGGCCACGGCGGCAATGAGGACCTTCTTCCCTATTTCGCGCAGTCGCAGCTCGACCGGCCGCACGACTACGTCGTATACGTGCAATGGGGAGGCGACAGCATGCACCACAGTCCGCTGCACAAAGATCCGATCGACATGCACGCGGGACAATCGGAGACGTCGAATGTGCTGGTGTCGCGTCCGGACCTGGTTCATATGGATCGCGCTCGCCAGGAGTCGGGAGCGGACCAAAAACGGCTGCACCTGCCTGAATCGGTGTACACCGGAATTTGGTGGTACGCGCGATTTCCGAACCATTACGCCGGGAACGCTTCGATAGCGTCGAAAGCGCTGGGCGAACAGGACATGAAGAACTGGATCAGCACGATCGCCGGCGCGATTCGCGCGGTGAAAGCGGACAACGAAAGCCTGAAACTTCAGGACGAATTCTACGAGAAGAGCAAACATCCACTCGATACTCCGCAATAGTCGTATACCGGCCGAACGGGACCGATTGCGGCGCTGCTGCTGCTGAGATCCGAGCCTGCCCATTCGAATAAACGCCCAGAGACAGCCGGCATGAACGGGAAACGGACGGGTTAGCAGGGGAAACTTGGTTCGTACGCGCCGGGCGCTTCAGTGGATGCCATGGGGAGTGTCGCCCGAATTGCCGTTCCGCGATCTTCGGAGCGGACTTCGAAGGTGCCGCGCAATTCGAGCACGCGCTCGCGCATGCCGCTCAATCCGACGCCGCCGCCTAGTCCGTTGGTGTTCAATCGCTCAACCAATTCGGGCTGCATGCCCTTTCCATAATCACGCACGATTAAGGCGACGCAGGCGTGTGCGACCGCGACCCGGATATCTACGGCCGCGCTGCCGGCATGACGCATCACGTTTGTGAGGCTTTCCTGCAGGACGCGGAACAAGACAAGCTCGAGACTGGGTTGCAGGCGTTCCATTTCGTCCGGAAAATCCAAATTCACCTGAATGCCCGTGCGACGTGAAAATCCCTCGGCGAATGCCCGCGCGGCCGAGGCAAACCCAAGCTCGTCGAGCAGAGGCGGATGGAGCAGGTACGAGATGGTGCGCGTCTCCGCCAGGGACTTGCCGAGAATGTCAAGGATTTGAGAAAGGCATTCCGCGCCGCGCTCGGATGTCTCGCCACTTCGAATCCAGGCGTCCAGGGTCATCTTTGCGTGCGTGAGATTCTGTCCAACGCTGTCGTGCAATTCACGAGCGATTCGGCGCCGTTCTTCGTCCTGTGCCTTGATGAGATCAACGGAGAGCTGCCGCGCGGACTGTTCGGATCTGCGCAGCTTGGCCGTGGTGCGGGTTCTCTCGGCGACCTCGGCCTCCAACTCGCGCGTGCGTTCATGGACGCGAGCTTCGAGACTGTTGTGGCTTTCCTGTAAGGCTTGCTGAGCACGATCGCGTTCCGCGACGGTCCGCTCCAGAGCCCTGAGATCCCGCAAGCGAAGATGCACGGGAATCGCTGCAACGATAAAAGCGAGACAGGTCAACGCGCGGTTCAAAAAAACAACCCAGGTCAACGCTTCGCCTATGGCCGGTTTGCCGAAGGCTAACGCGCCAAAGGTCAACAAAATGAAAATGGCCGTGAAAATCCAGAGCCAGCGAATGGAACGGGTAGAAATCAGCAAGACGATGCAGATGAAATAGAAAATCGCTTCGTTAGTATCCGCCGGAGTTGCGAAATCCATGACTGCAATCGACGCAGTGAGCAGGCAGACCGCGACTTTCGAGCCTCTAGGAGAGGGCATCCGAAAAATTCGCCGAAACGTGATGTCCATTCGATGCCTGCCAGAGACTCTCATCGATTGACAACTTGACGGGCGATTTGCCGAGTCCGGAAAGGATAAGTTCGCGAACTTGAAGAGGGATCGGTTTTGCCGGGGCGTTTGCCCGGCGCACGGGTTCGGAGCACGTTGAAATGTCGCGAGAAATAGCTACATAACCGCAGGACCTACAAGCGTCATGCAAATATAGCCGCCGGACCAATGAAGGCAATACAGTGGGCGCTGTAGAGAGCAGCCGTGACCGGGGAGCGGGACTAGGAGTCAGACTTAAAGAGAAGCGGTTGAAATCGACCAGCCATGGTGGAGGAGAGCCACTCGCGCGAGGCAGTACTAAGGTTCATTTCAGCCTTGCGGCGGCCTCGCATCTACCCCAAGAAACGCGGGTTAGCTCAGATCATGCCGAGATCGGAGATTTGGCAAGGTCCTTGCGCTATAGCTCGCCGCATGAGTCAGAAAAAGCCAACCGGGCTAGGAGAAACGAGAATGCGAACTCTAAGGTACGCGGCAATTGCGGGACTTGCGATCGCTTTAGCGGGTGCGATGGCGAGTACAGCAAAGGCGCAGGTGCGCGTTGGAGTCGCAATCGGAGTGGGCGCCCCAGCGTATGTTGGCCCCGCTCCAGTGTGCGCCTACGGCTATTATCCGTACGCGCCGTATTCATGCGCGCCGTATGGCTATTACGGACCGGAATGGTTCGCTAGTGGCGTGTTCATCGGAGCGGGCCCCTGGTTCCGCGGATTTTACGGGCCTGCGTTCTACGGGCGCACGTATTTTGATTTTCACGATCCCGCGTGGGTCTATTTCCATCACGACGGCTGGCGTTACTACCATGACGGCGGTCATTGGCGCGACCTTCGCCCGGACGCATGGCGAGGTCGTGAAGGCTGGCGAGGCCACGATGGCTGGAGAGGCTTCCATGCCGGTGATCACCGGGCTTTCGAGGGTCGCGAAGGGTTCCGCAGCTTCGATGGACATGGACGAGGCAATTTTCGTGGCTCTGCGGACTTCCACGGTAACGCGCGCTTCAAAGGCGGCGATCGCGGATTCCATGGCAACGCGCACGTCCGGGGCAATGGCAATTTCCGTGGCGCTCGCGGCTTTCACGGTAGCGCCGGACATACGAACCATGGGTTTCACGGCGGCGGCAACCATGGCGGGAATCATGGACACGGGCGAGGCAGGTAAGAGCAAGAGCTAGGGCAAAAGCGTTCGAGACGGCCGGTGGCGATGCTGCCGGCCGTTTCTTGTCGGCGAGACGCGCTCGCGCTACCGGGTGCTAACCGGAATGGCGGAAGAGGATGACGTCACCTTCCTGGACGATGTAGTCTTTCCCTTCAAGGCGAACCTGAGCGCGTTCGCGCGCGGCGCCAAAGCTGCCTGCCTCGAGCAGATCTTTCCAGTTGACGACTTCGGCCTTGATAAACCCGTGCTCGATGTCGCTATGAATCGCACCAGCAGCTTCGGGAGCGGTTGCGCCGCGACGAATGGTCCAGGCACGGACTTCGGGTTCGCCACAAGTGAGAAACGAAATTAGGCCCAGCAGCCGGTAGGTCGCCTGAATGAGACGGTCGCGCCCCGATTCGGCGAGGCCGTAGGCGCTCATCATTTCGGCGACTTCGGCGTCGTCGAGGTCGGCGAGTTCCGCCTCGATCTTGCCGCAAAACGGGACAATGGCCGTTTGCGGCCTGGCGGCGAGTTTTTCGAGATGGTGTTTTTCAACGGCACGATCCGCTTCGGCAGCTTCGTCGTCGCCGAGATTCAACACATAGAGCATCGGTTTCTGCGAAAGAAATTTGAAGCCGTGAAGCATTTTGCGCTCTTCGGGCTTGAAGTCGAGTTCGCGGAGCGGGTGTTCGGATTCAAGAGCCTGGCGACAGCGCGCCAGCAGGCTTAGTTCCGCCTCGAGCTGCGGGTCTTTTTTCTTTTTGAGGTCCTTCTCGACACGCTCGATGCGTTTGGATGCCTGCTCGAGATCGTTGAGCATCAATTCGATTTCAACGCTCTCGATATCGCGTATGGCGTCGAGTTTTTCGCCCTCGTATGGGACGGCTGGGTCCTCGAAAAGGCGCACGACGAGAGCGAGAGCATCCGCTTCGCGCAGAGGAACGAGCGAGGCAGCGTTCTTCTCGCGATCTTTCTGCAGGCCGCCGATATCGACGTATTCGATGGTCGCGTAAGTGATTTTCTTGGGTTTAAAGACCTCCGCCAGCTTCCCGAGGCGATCGTCGGGGACGCGGGCGATCCCGATATGAGCCTGATTCGGCGCGGAGCGTGCGTCGACGCGCGCGCGCGTTAAGATTCGGAACAGGCTAGTTTTTCCTACCAGCGGCAGACCGATTATTCCTGTTTGCATGGGTTCTTCGATACTAACATTTGTTCTGGAACCGAGTCAGCGTCGGCGTGCTCTAATTCAGATTCCGAGCGGAAGCTTGTTTCTGTTTTTGTAGCCTCCCGCGGCGCTTCGAACGCAGTCCATGACCGGCGTGATTTGGTTTCCTTGCTGGCGTCGCAACATCCATTCTGTAAGGTATGATGGCATCCCGGTTAGACGCGCGGCGGGTGCCGCATCCGGTCGTTTCGCGACGAGGAGACTATGAAACGTTCGTCTTGGATTGCTCTGGTTTGCGCCTTGTTTGTCGCAGTCGCTCTGTTCTCTCCGGTAGCGGTTCGCGATGCGGCGGCGCAGGATTGGGCAGCGGCAAAGCTGGAAAAATCGCCACGGCATCGCGAGTGGGTGAAGGTGCGTCACGGGAAGCGCGTGGTGGATACTTTCGTCGCGTATCCGCAGGCCAAGGACAAGAGGCCGGTGGTGCTTGTGATTCACGAGATTTTTGGCCTGACGGACTGGGCGCAGCTTGTGGCGGACGAGATCGCCGAGCAGGGCTACATCGCAGTGGAGCCGGATCTGCTGTCGGGAATGGGGCCAAAGGGAGGACGGACGACATCGTTTACGCAACAACAGGCGATCGAGGCGGTCAGCGGTCTGAATCCGGAGCAAATCACAGCGGATTTGAATGCGGCCGCGAATTACGCGCTTAAGTTGCCGGCTTCGAACGGCAAACTTTTTGTTGTTGGATTCTGCTGGGGCGGCGGGCAAAGCTTCCGGTTCGCGACGAACCGGAAGGGACTGAAAGCGGCGTTCGTATTCTACGGCACGCCCCCACCGGCTGATGCGATGAAGCGCATCACGGCTCCCGTGTATGGATTCTATGCGGGGAATGATGAGCGTGTGAGCGCCACGGTTCCTGAGACGAAGAAGGAAATGAAGGCCCTGGGCAAAACGTATGAATCGGTGATCTATCAGGGCGCAGGCCATGGCTTCATGCGGGCGGGCGAAGCTCCAGACGCGACTTCCGGAAATGCGGCCGCGAGAAAGCAGGCGTGGGTGAGATGGAAAGTGCTGCTCGAGGAGCACGACGAGTAAGAGCCGGGATGCAAGGAGCCCCAAGGAAGCAGGAGAAAAGGAAGCAAGAAGGCAGTGACACACGGAGGCAAGGAGTTAAAGTCGCGCAAACCGGGTTTGTTGAATAACCTGCGATGAGTGAATACAGCGTATGAATGCGAGTGAATCGAAGTTGCTTCTGCCGTTCGACCATGTGGAGGCGCACGCGTTTCTGTCGCGCACGGACGAGCGACTGGGTGCGCTGATCGAGCAAGTCGGCGCGTTCCAATTCAAACTGGACGAATGCGACAGCGTATACGAGTCGCTGCTGGAAGCAATCGTGTACCAAAGCATCTCCGGAAAAGCAGCGGCAACGATTTTCGAGCGCGTGAAAGCGCTGGGGTCGAACGGCTGTCCCAATCCAGAGGAAATTCTGCGCGCCCGAACGCAGGCATTGCGCAAAGTCGGCCTCTCGAAGGCGAAGATACTTGCCGCAAAGGACCTGGCGAGAAAAACGATGGACGGAATCGTGCCGACGCTGGCGGAAGCGGAAACGATGTCGAACGAAGAACTGATTGCGCGACTGATTTCGGTGCGCGGGATCGGGGCGTGGACGGTGGAGATGTTTTTAATTTTTCGACTTGGCAGGCCGGACGTGCTGCCGATCCACGATTATGGAGTGCAGAAGGGATATGCCCTCACGTACGGCAAACGACGCATTCCGAAGCCGAAAGAGCTGCTGAAGTTCGGCGAGCGATGGCGTCCGTACCGAACGGTCGCGAGCTGGTATATGTGGCGGGCAGTGCAACTCGCCGGCAAAGAGGGACGGAAGTTGACGAAAAATACAGGAAAACGCCCAAGGAGAAAACTCTTGAAGTTAGCCGCCCGGCGCGCCAAGGGTTAGCTGCCGCTCATCCAATTCCCCTCCATGAAGGACGAAAAGCAAACAGATATTCTGGTGATCGGGAGCGGGCTCGCGGGACTGGCCGCTGCGTGGGGCGCGGCGAAGCGCGGGTGGGACGTGACCGTGCTGACGCGGGCGTCGCGACCGGAAGACAGCAACACTTACCAGGCGCAGGGCGGAATTATCTACCGCGCTCGCGAGGGGACGACCGATCCTCTCGTCGAAGATATTTTGCGGGTAGGAGCGGGGCTCAGTTCGCCGGAAGCCGCGTCGTTGCTCGCGCGCGAAGGACCGGCGCTGGTGAAAGAAATTCTGATCGACGAGCTGCATGTCGCGTTCGATCGATCGCACGAGAACGCCGGGGAGCTTGATCTCACATCGGAAGCAGGCCACTCCGTGCCGCGCATCATTCATTATCGCGACCAGACGGGGATGGCAATCGAACGCGCGTTCTTTGCGGCCGTTGAGGGGCATCCGAGAATCAAGATAATTTCGAATGCGACAGCGGTCGATTTGCTGACCGTTTCACACCATTCGCTGGAGCCTACCGACGTCTACCGGGCGCTCGAATGCGTGGGAGCATATGCGCTCGACAAGACCGACGGCAAGGTTTCGCCCATCCTGGCGAGAGAAACCATCCTGGCGACGGGCGGATTGGGTAGCGTATTTCTTCATTCCACGAATCCGGCGGGAGCGAGAGGCGACGGAATCGCGATGGCTGCGCGGGCCGGCGCGCGATGCATCAACTTGGAATACGTGCAGTTTCATCCGACGGCGCTTTTGGCGCCCGACCGGCGGTTCCTGATTTCAGAGACAGTGCGGGGCGAAGGCGGGCGACTTGTGGACCGTCACGGCAAGGAGTTCATGCAGAAGTTTCATCCCGCGGGATCGCTTGCGCCCCGGGATATCGCCGCGCGCGCAATTTACCAAACGATGCTCGAATCGGGGGAGCCGTGCGTCTATCTGGACATTACGCACAAGCCAAGCGAATGGATTCGCGAACGTTTCCCGGGAATTTACGCGGTTTGCCTCGAGAGCGGAATCGACATGACGCGCCAACCGATACCGGTGGTGCCGGCCGCGCATTACAGTTGCGGCGGTGTCGCGACGGACGAGTGGGGACGCACAACGGTGAGCCGACTGCGCGCTGTGGGAGAAGTGGCATGCACCGGATTGCATGGCGCCAACCGGCTGGCGAGCACTTCGCTGCTGGAGTGTCTTGTGTGGGGCACGCGCGCGGGCGCGGACGCAGCTCGGCATATCAGCGAAGACCGTGGTTTCTATTTTCCGCAAATTGCGCCGTGGCGATACGAGCACGAGCCGGTCGATCCGGCGCTGATCGCGCAGGATTGGCTGACGATTCGGCACACGATGTGGAATTACGTTGGACTGATTCGCAGCGACCGGCGCATGAGCCGGGCTTTTCGTATCCTGCGCGAGCTCGATTTGGAAATTGCGCGCTTCTATCGAAACAGCGAAATCAGCGACGCAATCATCGGGTTGCGGAACGGGATACTGACCGCTCTGCTGATTCTGGAAGCGGCTCAACAGGAACGGCAAAGCCGAGGATGCCACTTCCGGGCCGATTGACTAGGCGCGTCCAAACTTACCGCAGAGACGAGGAGTACTCAGAGTTAAAACCGGCCGCGGAGAACAACGCGAGAACACGAGTTAACGAAATTTCATGGCTAATCCCTAGCCCGCTCGTCGGACCGTTAAGAAGAGCGCGGCGATACCAAGGAGCAGAGTTGCTCCTTCCAAGCCGACCGATGCGCGATGCAAGCGATCGAATTGAATGCGCAGCGGATTTTCGGCGGGGGTGGCCTGGATCGAAACCATTTGGGAGCGCAGGGTGTTCATTCGCGAACGCACGCCAAATTCGGAAATGAGCGTCAACGTGAGCATCACGAATACCAGGATTGCCGCCGGCGCCGCAGGCCAGTTGGGCCGCCAAGTTATCCCGAACCCCGCAACGATATAAACGACCGCAGCAGCGATCCCGATGTAGTGCAGGCGCGTGAGCGAATAGCCGACAACGCTGCCAGCCTGGTCGAGATTCGGCAAAATTCCAAAGACACCCGGCGCTTCGACAAAGCTAAGGAACATGATTGCGCCGATCCACGCGCCCAGTGCCAAAAATTGCAGGAAGCGCAAGAAATTATTCACGACGGAAGGCTAACACAGGATGGCTGCCGCAACGCACTCAGGGCAACCTCTAGAGGTGCGGAACAGGTCGAGCAAAGTGCCGATATTCACGACGAACCAAGTACAAAAGCGGGAAGCACGATAAGTCCCGCGGTGCTGTAAATGCTGAGTTGGCGAGGCTCACAACGTCAAATCCGACTTCTTCGCCGGGATACGATCTGGCGAAGCCAATCGTTGCGAAAACAATCCAGCCGAATATCCACACGAAGAAAGTGACGATCACTGCTGCGATTCCACTGCAGATGCTTCGAAAAATCAAGATTGGCAGGCGCGAGTGCAAAATGATAGTCACTCCAGGCGCGTGATCATGAAACGTGGGCGACTTCTACATCGCTTTGCCGCACTGTTGATACTCTGTCAGCAAGTGGCTTCTTTTTGCGACTGAAACTGCGCGAGCCATTTATCCTGAAGTTTCCAACCGGAGGCAAATCGATGCGATACGTGCGACCTTTCCACATCCAGGAAGGCGGGCCCGGGTGGCTGAAGTGCGCGGCGCTTATGGCGTTGGTGTGCTTCACCGTCCAAATGTCCCCTGCGCAGACTATGCAGGCGAACCCGGTCCCCGGCTCCGCGGCCTTTGAAGATCTGAACAAGAATCCGGCGCTGCTTGCGGAATTCGGGAAATTGGCGGGCAGGCTCCAACACGAAGTCACGTTGCCTTCACCGCGCGCGCAAAGCGTCGTGTTGCCCATGCTGCCCGAAGGGACGACGTTCTACATGGCACTGCCAAACTATGGCGAGACGGCACATGAGTCGCTGGAGATTTTCAGACAGGAGTTACAGGCGAGCCCGGCCCTGAGGGAATGGTGGCAAAAGATCGAACCGAGGTCACAAGGCACGAAGATCGAAGATGTAATCGACAGGTTCTCTCAAGTGTCACAGTACATGGGAGATGAGCTTGCGATTTCAGGCGCGACGGATGGGCATGAACCGAAAGTGCTGGTCGTCGCTCCAATTCGCAAGCCGGGCTTGAAGGATGCACTAGAACAGTGGCTGAGCAAACTACCTGCCGGGTCGAACTCAAGCGTGAGGATCCTCGATCCGCAGCAACTCGCGACGGCAGAGGATGCTCCATCAAAACATGAATTCATTGTTCTGGTGCGTCCGGATTGGGTTGTTGCGTCGACCGATTTGGAAACGTTGCGCAGTTTCAATGCGCATTTGGACAGCGGCGAGCGCAATTTCGTCTCTACGCCGTTCGGCAGGCACGTAGCCGAAGAGTACAAGGACGGCGCAACGATGGTAGGCGGCGCGGACCTGCACGCGATTCTTGGCCAGTTCCCGCAGAGCACGCCACAGGCCCAGTTGGCGTTCCAGCACACCGGGTTTGCCGACATGAATTATCTGGTTTGGAAGCAGAAGCGCGCGAACGGAGCTTCATTCGGCGACGGCGAACTGAGCTTCATTGGCCCGCGCCATGGGATTGCGTCCTGGCTCGACGTGCCGGGACCAATGGGCGGCTTGAATTTTGCTTCACCAAACGCGCTCGTGGTGGCCAGCATGCGACTGAAGAGCCCCGCAGAAATGTTTGACGACGTTTGGGAGATGGCATCGTCGGCAAACCCGAATGCGCGAAGCGCGATTTCAGCATTCGAGCAAATGCTTGGTTTGAGTTTTCGAGACGACCTGCTCGGCAAGCTGAGCGGCGAGATCACGATCGAACTGGACAGAGTGGCCCCCACACCGACGTGGAGAGCGATCCTCGGCGTAAAGGATGCCGCTAGTCTGCAGCAAACGCTGAGCAAACTATTCACGGCAACGCACGTTGTGACCGGTCAGGCTGAAGAAGGCGGAATCACCTACTACACGGTTGCGGTTCCGTCGGGAAGGACGGCTACGGAAATTACGTACGCGTATGCACCGGGATACTTGATCCTGTCTTCGAGTCACGGTGCAGTACAGAACGCTATTGAGCTGCACCGGGGAGGCGGATCGCTGGGAAAGTCGCCGAAGTTCCTGGCATCCTTACCACCTGGGCATCCGTCAGGTGCGTCAGCGCTGATTTACCAGGACCCGATTGCGATGGCAACGCTGCAGCTGCAACGCACGGCACCGGGAGTGAGCAGTTCGCTGCTGCGCTTGGTCGGAGAAGGCAAACCGAATGTGGGGGCTGCCTATGCCGGGCAGACGTCGATCCACGCGACGAGCACGAGTCTCGGGCTCGACGCAGGCGGAGTGATGATCGCAGCGGCAGTCGCAATTCCGAATCTGCTTCGGTCGAAAGTGGCCGCGAACGATGCGTCCGCGGCGGCGACCCTACGGAGCGTGGTTACGGCGGAAAGCACTTACGCGTCAACATATCCTTACAGAGGATTCGCACCCGATCTCGCCACTCTAGGCCACAATCCAAACGGGCCTAGCTTTACGGCAGATCATGCGGCACTGCTGGACGCGACAATCGCAAATCCAACGTGTGCGACC
>DASUJR010000043.1:0-8741 GCA_036279175.1 Candidatus Acidiferrales bacterium
CCACTCGTCACTGCATTTCGCGGACGATCGAGTCCATGGCGGAGAAGGCGCGGTCGATTTCCTCGGGCGTGTTGTAGAAGTGGGGCGAGATGCGGACGCCGGCGCCGGGACGAAAGTCGTCAGCGACTGCAACGTTTGGCACTGCGGCTGGACGGGACTGGAGGTCACCAGAATTCGAGGTGGAATTTGCGGTGGCGGCGGATGAGCTCGAAATCGCGATGGTTTGAGGTGATCAGGCGCGCGCCGTGGGAGCGAGCGGTGAGGGCGATGAGCACGTCAAAGTGAAGGTCGCGGAGCTTTTCGGGCGAGAAGCCATGCCTGGAATTCATCGCGCTTAGAAGCTCGCCGGATTCGATCCAATTCTTCTCGGTGGGAGTAAGGATGCGTTGATTCTTTGCGAGCGCGACGAGAAAGTCGCGTTCGGTGGGTTTGGTTGCGCCGCGCCACAACTCGGCGAGGACGACAGACGAGGTGCGGATAAGGCCGTTGACGGAATCGACGCGCTGCTGATGCCGGCCGGTCCGCAACTGGTCGATAAAGATCGACGTATCGAAGATGAGGAGATCACTCACAGAGGCGACGGGAAAATCACTCGCCGTGGGCGGCGAAGGAGAACTTTCCGGCGTGTCTTCGCATGAGCGCCTTGAAGCGGCGCGAAGCGACGACTTCCCGCAGCGCAGTGTGGACCGCTTCGGTGCGAGAGCGCACGCCGAGGATCTTGCGGGCTTCGTCGGCCAAATGGATGTCGAGACGAATGGACGTTAGTCTAGCGGGCATGGATACCACCTCCTATATATAAAAAATATCACATTTGTATATACAGGAGCAAGGCGCACTTGCCGCATTTATTTCACGCCCCGTGGGTGATCGCCCTCCATAATCGCGTCCCGCATAAATGCCCGGCCGGCGTTTTCCGGTTTTGTGGCACAAGCGCTCCAGTCTGTGCGATCTGCGTTTATAGCAAACGACTGCCGGGCTGAAGTCCCCGGCGCTACATTGAGACCCTAAACCGGGAGAGCGAATCGCAGCGACGGCCTTGCTTGTCACTTGCCACTCGCCACTCGTCACTGCATTTCGCGGACGATCGAGTCCATGGCGGAGAAGGCGCGGTCGATTTCCTCGGGCGTGTTGTAGAAGTGGGGCGAGATGCGGACTCCGGCGCCGGGACGAAAGTCGACGAGGACGTCGCGCTTGAGCAGTTCGGCGCAGACCTGCTTCGAACGCGGCATATCGACGGCGACGGTGCCGCCGCGGCGTTCGGGATCGCGAGGCGCGTTGACGCGCCAGCCGCGCTGGTCGGCAAGCGAAATGATTTGGGCGGTGAAGCGCTTGGACTTTTCGCGGACGGGGGCCATATCGAGCTCGCGCATGATTTTCAGGCCGGGCGCGGCAGCGTATAACGCGGGAATGGCGGGCGTCCCGTTGAGGAAGCGGTACGCGCCCTGCGTGTAGCGCATGGGGCCCACGTCGAAAGCGAACGGATTTTCGTGCGCGAGCCAGCCGGTGAATTTTGGCTCGAGTTTGGCGGCAAGGTCGGGACGCACGTAAAGATAGGCGACGCCCGGTCCCGAGCAGAGCCATTTCAGGACGCCGCCGCAGGCGAAATCGACGTTGAGCGCCTGAACGTCGAGCGGGACGCCCGAGCCGAGCGATTGAAACGCGTCGAGGACGACGTGCGCGCCCACGCGATGCGCCTTTTCGCAGATGGCTTTCGCGTCGTTGATATAGGAGCTGCGGAAAATCACGTGCGAGATCGGGACCAGCAGCGTCTCGTCGTCGATCGCGTCGAGCAAGCGTTCGGTGGGGACTTCGATTCCGTCCGTAGGGCCCATGTGGACGCGCGCGCCGCGACACTCCATCTGCACGCGCTCGCCGCGCGATTCGTTGCCCACGCCGGAGGGGCGTGACTGTCCCTGCCAGAAATACATGACGGAAGGGAAATTCAGGTCGCTGTAAACGATTTTGTTGCGGCGGCCGGTGAAATCGAAGCAGGAGGCGATGACGGCCTGGCACTGCGTCACGTTGCCGTGAATGGCGACCGAATTGGCCGGGGCGTTCATCAGCGCGGCAATCAGATTGCCGGTCTCGAGCGCGAGCATCCACCACTTCTCTTCCCATGCGCGGACGCCGCGCATGGCCCAGGTGTCGGCATAGTCGGCGATTGCCTGGCGCACGCCGCGCGGCATCGCCCCGAGAGAATTGCTGATCAGATAGGTGGTGCGGTCGAGGATCGGAAATTCGGCGCGGTAGCGAAGGAACGGATCGGATAAATTTTGATCGGTCATATGGGCGTCCATCATACGGGAATCGGTCATGCGGGTACCTTTTCCATTTTCTCGCGCGAGCGTTTTTTCCTCGCGGCGAAGTAGAAGTAAAAGACGGTCAGAAGAAGGATAAGCGGAGCAGCGCCAATGACGGTTATGCGAAGCGACGGTACCCACCACGTGGCTCCGATGGCCACAACGATCAAGGCGAAGGCGACAATCGACATCGCAGCGCCGCCCGGAGCGCGCATCGGCAGAGCAGCGATTTCAGCGGGCGAGAGTTTGCGCCGCATGGCCACGTGGGAAGCGAGTGCGATGCACCAGGCAAGCATGCCTCCTACGAGCGAGGCGCCGAACAGAAAAAGGAATGCGTCTTTCGGAATGATGTATTGCGCTGCGAGGGCGGCGACGATGGCCAAAGTGGAGACGAGGAGCGCGTTCCGCGGCGAGCCGGTGGAGGAAAGTCTCGCAAGCGTCGGATGCGCGTAGCCGGATTCGGCCAGCGAGTAGAGCATGCGTGAACTGACGTACAGGAGCGCATTCGCTCCGGAAAGAGCGGCGGTAAGGACGACGAAGTTCATAACGGCGGAGATCGCTGGAATGTGCGCCACCTGGAAAACGGTGACGAACGGGCTTCCCGTGACGCCCACCGCGTTCCACGGAACAATGCCGACGAGGACCGCGGACGCGCAGACGTAGATAAACGTCAGGACGATCACGGTGAGGAATGTGGCGCGAACGATGTCGCGAGGGGAACGGGCTTCGCCGGAGCAGATGGCGACGCTCTCGGTGCCTTGAAAATTGAAGAGAACGAACGCCAGCGCGAGAATCGGGGCCGCGGCGCCACGGGGCAGAAAGCCGCCGTCATTCGTGTAATGCGCCGGGGCCCTGCCGCCGAAAAGCAACGCAGCGCCGATCAGAATGAACGCGACGATGACGACAACCTTGATCATGGCGAACCAGGATTCGAAGCGGCCGAAGTCGTACACGTTGAGAAAGTTGATGAAGAGAAGCAGGACGGCCAATCCGGCCACCCAAACGAGCGCGGGAACATGCGGGAACCAGTAGCGCATGTATATGCCCGAAGCCACCAGGTCGGCACTAATCGCGAATAGCAGACAGAACCAGTAGCCGTAGCGCGAAACGAAGCCCGCCCATTGCGACAGATACATTTCGGCGTAAATGCCGAACGAGCCGGCGGCGGGATGGAGGCTCGACATTTCTCCGAGAGCCATCCCTACGGCGAACGCAACGAGGGCGCCGAGAACGTAGGTGAGGATGATCGCAGGGCCGGCGGTCTGGACGGCGGCGCCGGAGCCGAGAAGCAGTCCAGTGCCGATCGCGCCGCCGACGGCAACCATCGCCATCTGTCCGGCGGTGAGTTCGCGGCGAAGTTGGGTGGCCTTTTCTTCCATTTTCTTGACCGAATGCCGCGTGGGATCGTCCAGCGAATTCGGGCCAAGCGCACGGGCGACCGGCAACCTCAGCCGCGGTTCGCGTCGCGTGATTGTACGCGCATTGCAAGGCGGGGCAAATAAACTTCCCGTCCAACAATGCCGACCGCCGGGTAACAGCAGGGCCGCTGGAGCGAGCAGCGTCGGATGTACGTGTATGGCTGGCGCATCAGGAAGCGCGTGAGGAGAGTCTGAATAGGCGGTCTCGGAGTCCGGCGCGTCGCAGACCGGAAAACAGAATTGTGGTAACGTTCTCTTCGAACAACCTGGAGGAGATATGCCTGCTGCCGCGTCTGCCGGGACTCTGCCCGGAGTCACCGTGCTGGAGCAAACGCCGATCATCATCGAGAAAATTGTGCTGTCCGCAACGGACGAGCAGATGGGCTGGAAACCCGCGATGGATCGCTGGTCGATCAGCGAAGTGCTGGGGCATCTGGCTGAGGCTGAGGTTCTCGGCTTCCGCGAGCGCGTCCGCGTGATGATGGAGCAGAAGAATCCCGCGATCGAAAGCTACGATCAGAACGCGGCATATGCGGCAGGCAAATATGCCGGTTTGGGGCGTGAAAACCTGAAGAAGTTCTGCCACGAGCGCGATCGCAGCCTTTCATTCCTGCGGTACGTCTCGCCCGACGTTCTTGGGCGCAAAGGGCAGCATTCGACGATCGGGCCGTTCACCATCGGCCAGCTGCTGAACGAGTGGGCGTTCCATGATCTTGGGCACATCCGGCAGATCGCGGAACTCTTACGCTCGCGCGCGTTTTATCCGCACTGCGGGCCATTCCAGCAGTATTACAAAATCAATCCGTAATATTTCCGATTTCCGGCGAAATAAGTGCGCGTGGCAGTTCCGTCCCTGGCCGCGGTATCCTGATTGTGTAATCTGCGTACAAACCAATGGACGAAATCGCGCAGCGGATTCTTGCGGCATTTGACGGGCTCGGTCGCACGTCCCTCGACGCGGCGGGGCTGATGGCATTTTTGGGCGACGATTCGGCGCAGTTGCGCGCCGCTGTCTTCGATGCCCTGCCCGAACTGGCCAACGCGGGACTGCTTCGCGACGAGGCCGCCGGCTTCTACAGCCGCACCGAAGACGGACGCCTCGCCGTTGCGTCGCCGCACGCGATCACGCTGTACACACGGGCGCAGTGCCACCTGTGCGAGGAAGCAAAGTCCGTGATTGCGCCGGTTGCAGCGCAGTTCGGCGCGAGCGTTCACGAAGTCGACATCGACGCCGATCCGCTTCTGCGCGAGCGATACACGAACGATGTTCCGATGATTTTTGTCGGGCCGCGTTTCTTCGCGAAATACCGCGTCGATGCGGACCGTCTACGCCGCGCGCTTCAGAACTCTACCTTGCCAGAGTCACCGTGACGAGACTGCCGGCGGCACCGGCCGTCCTGCGACGTGCCCCAGATAGAAATTGAAGAACGCGTGGGGATCGGAATTGAGGCAAACTTCGGCGTCCGGCTTGCCTTTGCCTGGTCCTTCGATCCGGCGCGTGTAGCCCTTCGCGTCGACCTGAATGTCCATCGGCTGCACCGGACACAACTCCGGTCGGAGCATGTAGGCGATCGTCATAGGATCGAACAACGTCGGAGTTTGCTGGCCCCATTCGCGATAGAGGACCGTGAGCGCGTTCGTTAGCGGTTTGTGCTGGCGAAACAGGAATTCGCGCTTCGCTTCGTCGAGTTTCAGTTGCGTGGAGTCGAGCGGCATCAGATAAATCGGCACGCCCGAAGCGAACAATTTCTGCGCCGCCGGAATATCGTTGACGATGTTCCATTCGGGTTCCGGCGGAACGGGCGGACCGCCCCGCACCCAACCGTACCCATGCTCGATCGAGCCGCCCATCATCACAACGCGCCGCAATTTCCGAAACGTCGCGGGATCGCGGTCGATCAGCGCGCCGACGTTGAACAACGGGCCGATTTCGACCAGCGTGATTTCGCCGGGATGGCGTTTGATCTGATCTAGGATGAAGTCGACGGCGGCGGGGTGCGCCGTTGGCGGGAGGTCGCCCCCTGCTGCATAGGCGCGCTGGGTGAACGCCGTTTTCGGCGGCGTGGGTGCTCCGACCGCGACAGGAATGTCTTCGCGCCCGGCGACGGCGAGCAGCCGGTCGACGAGCTTCGCGCGCGTGGCGGTGTCGCCGAACGTCGTGGTGATCCCCAGAATTTGCAGTTCCGGGCTGCGCAGCGCGAGAACCACGGCGAACGCATCGTCGATGTCGTCGCCGATGTCGGTATCGATGATAATTTTTTCCGAAACGGTTTTGTCAGGGATGACCTTTTCGCGGGCGATTTTTTCGGGAGCGGAGCGTGCCGGTGCGTTGGCGGCTTCGGCGGAGGTTGCTGCGGGCGGCACAGGTTCTTGAGCCTGAGGTTCCGCAGAGTCCGGATTGTTCTCGGGCAGCGCGAAAGCCACGTACACGCCGCCGGAAGGCGAATTCAGATCCTTGCCGCCGCCGGCCGCAATCGCGACGTACTGCCGGCCGTCGACAGCATATGTCGCGGGCGTTGCGTTTCCTGCAAACGGCAGCGTGGTTTGCCAAAGCAATTCGCCGGTCGATTTATCAAACGCTCGGAATTTGCGATCGAAATCCGTTGCGCCGATGAAGATCAATCCGCCGGCCGTAACAATCGGTCCGCCGTAATTTTCCGAGCCGGTATTCGTCAGACCCTCTTTCGCGAGAGCCGGATACTCGCCCAAATTAATTTTCCAGACGTATTCGCCTGTGTTCAGATCGATCGCGTTTAACGTTCCCCACGGCGGCTTGATGGCCGGATATCCCTGCGGATCGAGAAATTTCTTGTAGCCGCCGAAACGATAATTCATCTTCGGAGCTGCGGGAGCTGCGCCCGTGATCGTTTTCGTTTCGCCGCTCGTCAGAAAATCGACGAGCGCGGCGACCTGTTCGTCCGACAGGTTCGGGAAGCCATTCATGCGGCCCTTGCCCTTGCGGATCGTGCTCGCGATCTCGGCGGGCGTGAGCCGCGCGCCGATGTTCGCGAGGGCCGGAATCGCCGGCGGCGAGCCCGCCAGCTTGTCGCCGTGGCAAACGCTGCACTGGCTCATATAAATTCCGCGCGGTGAATTTCTGCCCGTGTTCGGCTCAAGCCTTCCTGTCCACGCCATTTCGTTCGCGTTGACGTACAGAATGCCCGCCGTGGGATCGACCGCCGGACCGCCCCACTCTGCGCCGCCATCGAAGCCCGGGAACATGACGGTGTCTTTGCCTACGCTGAACGGCACGAATTGCCCATCGCTTCGGAACTCCCGGAATTGCGCGACGGCCCAGCGGTGCGCCGCAGGCGTGCGGTCGGTGAGCATGTCCGCAGTAAGAAGCTGGGGCGCAAAAGCCGCGGGCTTCAGTGAAAACGGCTGCTCCAATGCGGCGACTTCGCCGGGAATGCTGCTGGCCGGGACTTTGCGATATTCGATGGGAAACAGCGGCTCGCCTGTAATTCGATTGAACACGTAGACGAATCCCTGCTTGGTCGTCTGCGCGACCGCGTCGATTTTTTTGCCGTCATGCGTCACGGTGACCAGCGCGGGAGGCGCCGGAAAGTCGCGGTCCCACAAATCGTGCCGAACGCCTTGAAAATGCCAGATCCGTTTGCCCGTTCGCGCATCCAGCGCAAGCAAGCAATCGGCGAACAGATCGTTGCCGATGCGATTTGCGCCGTAGAAATCGAAGGCGGCAGAACCTGTCGGCACGTAGACGATGCCGCGCCCGGGATCGAGCGCCATGCCCGTCCAATTATTCGCCGCGCCGGAATATTTCCAGGCGTTCTTCGGCCACGTGCCATACCCGAACTCGCCGGGATGCGGGATTGTGTGAAACGACCAGCGAAGTTCGCCGGTGCGAACGTCGTAGGCGCGAATATCGCCCGGCGGCGCAGGGAGAGTTTCAGGATTGCGTCCGCCGACGATCAGCAAATCCTGATAAACAATTCCAGGGCTGGTCAGAGGTGCCCACTGCGATTTTGGGTCGCGTCCCAGATTCTCGCGCAGGTCGATGCGGCCATTTCTGCCGAAGTTCGCGACCGGCTTGCCCGTCGCCGCATCCAGCGCATAGACGAAATTCATGATGCCGACGAGAATTCGTTTGTCGCTACCGCTCGACCAGTAGGCGAGTCCGCGATCGGGCTGCGTGCCGCCTACCCCGGAGTCGAATTTCCAGAGAAGCTTTCCGGTTGCCGCATTCAGGGCGAAAATCTTCTGCGACGGCGTAATCCCGTAGAGGACGCCATCGACGATCAGCGGACTTGTCTCGAGCCCGCCCGCCTCGCCCGTGTCGTACTTCCAGGCGACGCTTAGATCCTTCACGTTGTCGCGGTTGATTTGGCTGAGCGTCGAGTAGTGGGTGTTTTCCGGATCGCCGCCGTAGACGGACCAGTTTTGATTGGCGGATTGAGTTTCGCTGTGCGCCAGAGTCGCGGTCGCGGCAAAGATAACGCACAGGAAGAGAAACAGCGGTAACGACTTCATCAAGGCGCATCATACCGCAAGGCGACGTGCAGAGGAGTGAATAGCCGCCAGAGGTGGCGGCGTCGCGGTGATAGGGCGGGTCTGAAACCCGCCCTACGGACAAGATCGGGCACGGGCGTGCCGTGCCCCTACGAACTAGCGGCGAGGTGCGAAGCTAAAGCTCCGCCCCCCCTAGGAACCGTTCAACGAATCCGCGAATCGAGACGCTAGATTGAACGCTCGACGTCGCTGATCACGCCATCCAGTGTGTGCAGTGCGAAGTCGATCTGCTCTTCGTCAACAAGCAGCGGAGGGCACAATCGCAGCGTCGTGTCTCCCGAGCCGAGAACGAGGAGCCCCTTGTAGAACGCCTTCTCGACGATTTTGTTGCGCAGGTCGGGCGCCTTTTCTTTCGTCTTCTGGTCGCGAACGAACTCGACGCCGATCATCAGGCCGCGGCCGCGAATGTCGCCGACGGTCTTGTGCTTCTGCTTCCAATCGGCGGTCTTCTTCATGATCAGTTCGCCCATGCGCGCGGCGTTGGCCATGTATT
>DASUJR010000044.1:0-6378 GCA_036279175.1 Candidatus Acidiferrales bacterium
CCAGCAGCAATACAGCGCCGCTCTTGCCTTCGCGGAGCTCCACGGCCTCATCGGCAGTGATCGTTCGTTTCGCATCGGTCTTTACATCTGCCACGCGATAACATTGCCAGCCACCAGGATTGAACTGCTCATCACCGGCAAGGGCGTCTATCACTTCTGGCGCCAAGCACCGGACGAAGGCCATCGCACCAGGCGCGGGATCTCCAAGTAGCTTCTCAAAGGCTCTTGAGAGCAGTGTCGCGTGCAAATCATTCCACATCATTGATCGAGATCTCAAATCGAGGCTTCAAGTGCTTCATCGACTCTGCGTCATTTACGCCAACCAAAAGACCCAAATCCCGCAGCCGACGTTCGAGGACGGAACGGTTGTGCCGGAGCACATCATTTGAAATAGTCAATCCTGGCGGCGCCACATCGACGAAAATCCCGTGGCGTTCTCGAAGCCGGTTCAAAAACTCGGCGAATGCCAGCGGCCGGTAACCTGATTTTTTCGCGCTACGAAGTACATTGACGTGAACCAAATAATCGAGCACCGCGTCGGTAAACACGAGTGACCGAACATCGCGCTTCTTGCGGCCGCTTCCCGCGACGTCGCGGATGACGGCGCGCTTGGATCCGAGGCCATTCGGTCGATTGGCGAGCAGCGACGAATCAAAAAGCGACGTCAGATTGTTCTGCGTGTTCTTACGCCCCTGAAGAGAGGTAATCGCCTCCGCCATCCGCCAGACCGGGCTCGGGTGCGTGCGTTCGTCGCGCAACGACTTAGTCGCCTCCGGGT
This sequence comes from Candidatus Acidiferrales bacterium, assembly GCA_036279175.1. Classification (GTDB taxonomy): domain Bacteria; phylum Acidobacteriota; class Terriglobia; order Acidiferrales; family UBA7541; genus Palsa-295. Next base: position 779 of record DASUJR010000044.1, read on the forward strand.
ACTCTTCATCGAGCGCGCTCGCTAATTCCAGTGCCTTACTTGCGAACTGATAGATGACACTCTTGGCCTCATCCCGGCGCTCAAACAGAACAGAACCGAGCAAGTTCAGCCACTCGGTCGCATAGGGGCGCTTACGAATGCTGATTTTGCTGAGCTTAGGATCAAAACAAGCGCCGTGGTCAAGCAGGCGCAGCGCCATCAGCACAACTGGCAAACGCTCGATTCGGCGTACGAAATCATCCATCGACTGTTCCGCGAGGGCGCGCAGGTGCCGGTCTACACCATTAGAGCAGTCGACCAGCAACGCGGCAGGGCGCTGATTCGCCTTCTCGCGAATAATGCCAGTTTCGGCCCACTCGAAAAGAAGTTCCACCACATTCGTGAAAATGGTGGTCAGCCCCACCGCGATGCACGATTCGAGCATCTCCACGAACGAGTGACGTGGGATCACGCTCGCGTAATGCACGATGAACTGCCGTAGGTCTTCGGAGAAATGACGCGCGGCTAGCTCGGCGATTGGACGCTGATTCGATATCTTTTCTCCGCCTTCCGTCTTACTTCGGACCTTGTCAGGCGCTTGGCCAAGCAATTTTGCCAGCCGTACCATTAACAACTGGTCGAGGCCTACGTCCGATGCCTCATCAAATCTGTCTGATCTTTTGTCGGCGAGGTCTCCGTCATGCATGACGCCCTTATGAAATACCTTTAGAAGCAGGTTGTCTTGAAAGCCCTGACCGACCGCAAACCAAGTGTGGTCACCCTCATGGCTTAGCTCGACGAATTCGTTTTTTTGGTCTGCCAGCATTGCTACGAGCATCTCGGGCACGAATCGCAGGTTCGAAACCGACTGCGGAAGGTCAATCCAGCTCGCCATGTAATGTGCCGGCGCGGCCCTAACAATGGGCTGGTCTCGACCGAGCGCGCGCTTGGCGTTCTCCAAGCAAAAAGACAGTAACATGTCTCCGAGAATCGCACGCTCAGGTGCGTCATCAAAGCCGCTAAACGCCGGTGTCGCGGCTAACGTGCTGGCAATCCGCTCGATCGTCGCCGCCTTCTTTTTCGCGCTCATCGAAGCGCCATCGCCGCCAAACGTCTCGAAAAATTTTCCCTTGCCACGGCGATGACCGAACCGGAACATATAGAACACCGCTGGAAGCACGGCAGTGACGTCGAAGTCCTGCACGGAAATCGGCAGGATTTTTTCATAATTGCTGGTCCAGATTTCGCGCGTCATGCTTTTACCGAGCACGTCATCCACAATCGCCCGCGGCGTTGCTCCCGATTTGGCATCGCTCATTGATCTGCTCCGACTTCTGCCTGCGAGATTTCAATTCGTTGCAAAGGTCCGTTGCGTTCCGAGTTTCGCACGGCGGCGGTAACCCTGTAGACCTGATCGTCCCGCATCGGGTTCCATGCGAAAAGCTCGCGCTCATCCTCGCGGATGAGTCGCTGCACGAATATCGAAAGATGCGCGAAGGTATCGTCAGTCGAGACGTCGCCCAACTGAAAGCCATCGCCCAGCTCCAACAGCAAGTGGAACAACTCCGCGCCCAGACGCAGTCGCTCTTCGTTGCCGTCGCGATAGCGGTAGACGAGAAATGCCTGTCGGTGAAGTCGCTCAACACCGCCCGATTCGGAGGGTAGATCGGCTTCGGTATAGAATTTTTCGAGCGGCTTTTCGACCCAAAACGCCGTTTCAGTCAGGGTTCGCTGCGTGATTTGCAATGGAACGACGCGCGGCCTCTCGAAAGCTAGTGGAGGCAAATCTTCCAGCCGCGATATGCCCTCGCAAAGGCGCGCGGTAATTTCCGCTAGGACATGCGGATCATTTTTAAGCGGTAGCTCACGAAAGAGTTTTAGGTGTCTGCCCCGCGCGAGATCCAATGCTTCGGCATCGGCGGCTACCTGAGTTAAATCTTGCTGCGTCCACTCGAAGAATGCGCGGCGTCGCGCGGATTCGAGCGTTTGATCCTCGTAATGCGGCGCGGTGTGCCCGCTGTCGCCGGCTGGATGGCTCAGCACGTAGCGGTCGATCTGCGGGTGCGACTCAAGTGCTGGATCCAGCTGCGTCAATTCCCTCAGCACCTCGCCCTGGCGCGCGGGCGCCTGGGCCGCAAACGCGCGGTCCCAATACGGCAATGGATGCTCGTCGCCGCTGTGATAATCGTCGCAAAAATGCACGCCAAACAAAATGTATACCAACGCCGCCCGAAGCTCCCGCACCGTAATGTGCGTTTCCCCTCGTAAATGCACCGCCTGAATGGCTTCGAACAGCCGCCGCCGCGCCCGCTCGCGGACCTCCTGGCGCACGGGCGACTTCAAGCCGTCCGGGCCAAACACCCGCGCCGCCGCGAACACGGTGCAGCGGTCCTGGGCCGAACACGCCTGGCACGGCGACCATATTTCGCTCGCCCGCGCGCCTCCATACAAATGATCGAGCAATTGCTGCAGAAACGACGTATCAATTCCGCCGCGGTCAGCGGTGATGCCGCCCACCACCGATCTTTGATTCAGGTTGATAAAGCGAACGTATGAATCCGTCGTTGCGGCTTCTTCGCGCAGAAGCTCGTACAACTCCGCGGTCAAGCTGGTTTCGCCACCGCGGCGCTCCTCAACGCCGATAATCCATTCCAATAGTCGGCCGTCGTTGATCGCCAGCAGGTGGACGATGTTCTCCTTCGGCGGGCCCTCTTGGAACGGTTCTAGGAAGTCGTCAAGAATCTGGTCGGCCGATTTGCCCCTCCACGCTGCCGAACCGTCAAGGTTCATGCGTATTCGTGGCCCGTTAGGTACGCGCCCCTCAAGGATACGGTTCGCGGATGGATGGCGACCGAGCCCGAGCTGTTGGGCCAGATGCTGCAAAAGCGCCGTCTTGCCGTCGCCCGCGTTGCCACAGAGAATGACCAGCCGCACGCGGCAATCGCGGATGTCGTCGAGCAGCGACTTTTCGAGCGCCGTCGAAACATACGTGTCCGAGGCGAACGATGTGTCCAGTCCGCGCGTCTCGCGATTGCCCCAGCGAGACCCAGGATACGACTGGAGCAGCGACTTGAGCCATTCGATTCTTTGCTCCGACAATGGCGATGCACCGTGCGCGTCCGATTCCGAAGGTGGGGAAGCATCCTGGTCGCCGCGAGCTTGCCCGCGCGACTCCGCGGCTCGGCATGCCCGCAAGGCGGAGAGCATATCGGAGGCCGAGGCAAATCGTTGTTCCGGATCAGGATGGACGGCTTTGTCGAGAACTGCGGCGAGCTTCGGGCACTGCGCGCGCTCCACGCCGTTCCAATTCAGGCCGCGCTCTTTGGCCAGCTCTCCGCCATGCCAAAATGGCTCCTTTTCAAAAAGAACGTGAAAGAGGCTGGCCGCGGCCGCGAAGAGATCGTCCCGCGGCGCGGCGGGCAGTTTTTGATCGCGCGCGGGTGACGAGTACGCGACGGTGCCGGGCGCCGTTGAGGCATCGCCGATTCGCGCGACAAAATCGTAGTCTGTCAAGACGACGTTTGAGTTCGACAATATTATGTTTTTCGGGCTGATGTCGCCATGAGTAAGCCCGTTGCGGTGCAGTATGTCGAGTGCCTCGCAGATTTGTTCCAAGAAGCCGATAGCGACCGCTTCGGTCGATATCTCCCCCCAATCCTCCGCCAAGAGCGGCAAGACGCCCGTGAAATCGTTCAGCGGTGCCCCGTCAACCCAGCCGAGCAGCGAGACGAACTGATTCTCCTGCCAATCCGTGGCCACTTCGTAGATGGGCGAGAGCGATTCATGCCGGCCGAGGTGCGATCGCGCCAGGCTGTACGCCCTGAGCACCAGTTTTCCGGTCTCGCTTTCGTGGGCCACCTTTGCCACGTACGTGCCCATGTCTTCCTTTGTGACGCGGTCAACCTCGACCACCTTGAAGGCCGTGCCGATACCTCCTGAGCCAAGGCGCGTCACGATTCGATAGTCTCTATCACGAAATCGAATGAGTTGGTCTTCCGTCCAAAAACGGGCGGGAGGCGGCGGCGGGGGCTCGATCGAATCACCAAGCAACTCCGATAACGACCGATCAAGTTCGCTGAGCGGCGCCCGCTCGTCGATGGCTACCGCCATGCCAGTCGCCAAAATATCGACCGCGCCGGCGCTCATCCCATCGCTGCTGGGTTCAAAGAGGCGGCTTAGGCAGGCGCACAGCGAGTAGATGTCTGAACGCTGATCCGCGGCGGCGAGTCCGTTAAGCTGAATCTCGGGCGCGAGCGCTTCTGGATAACTCGTCGTGGGCAAATTGCTTGAGGCAACGCTCACGTCCGATGGTATCCTCGTCCGGTCAAAGCCCGTGAAGATCGGCGAGTTGTCGTAACGAACCAAAATCGTTTGCGGCGTCAAGTTACGGTGGACGAGAGGCTCTCCCGGTCCCGCCGAACTGTGAAATTGCGCCAACGCGCGCACGGCGTCTCGAGCAAAGAGTAATCGGCTCGAAGGCGTCCAACTCTCATCGGCCGCGCGATCTTCGATAGGTGGCGCCGCGGGATCAACGATGGTGAAGAAGCACATCTCGCCCGCATATCCTGGCGCATTCTGCCACGAGTCGAGAATCCGCGGTGCCCAGGAATGGAGCTGCAACCGCTGTAGTGTCTCTGCTTCGCGCCGTGCTTTCGTTTCCGCGTTGGTGTCGTCGCTGGCTGACAAATCGTACAAGTGGAGAACCACGCGGTCGCGCCGCGCAGGATGGCTCCCTTTGTAGACACGGTGCAGCTTCTGTTCGCGCGGCGATTGCAGTTCCAGGTTCACATACCCGGCCAGCCGGCGAAGCGACCCGTCAATGGCCACCGGGACTTTCGGTTCGAGAACTTGCGCGAGCGCCGAGACCTGGGAGGCGGAAAGAACGCGTGGCCCGTCGAACCCGATCGCGTCCTTCCACTGATTCAGCGTGTGGAACGTCACCCCATGCACTGGCCGCCCGGAGAGGCGCTTGACCTTTGACGCGGGCTGAGTCAAAAGGAAGGCGCCGTCCACGCATGGGAGATCCGGCGCGATCCGCCGGAGAGTGGTCCCGATTTTCCGTGCTTTGTTCGTCGCCTTGTTTGCTTCCGCCTCGACGATGTCTCGCCTGGTGTCAACCCATCCTTGCGACCAATGCTTAACCTCGATAACGCGCACACCTGGCGGGCCGATTGCAACGATGTCAATTTCGTCAGATTGGAGCTGGTGCGTAACCGAAAACGCCAGATTCGTGAGCAGAATCCAACAATCGTCGCCTGGGGCGTTTTGCAACTGGCGCTTAAGATGGTCAACGGCGAGAACTTCACTTTCATTCGCGGCTGGGCCGCAAGCGAAGACGGATACTTTCATCGACGGCGACCTCCACGTTCAACGGAGGCACATCGTGGCCGCGCCGCCGTGGCCGCACCCGCTTCCACACAGAACGTCGGCGCCACGACCAGTGGAAAACCGCCGACGGGGCGGTCGGTGCCATTGAAATAAGGGTCGTGGCTCAAGGGGTGAATGACCTGGCGCGGGAAACCAGGTGCGCGGTGCGCACAGCCGGTCCCGGCCTTCGCGGCGGCGTACGACGCTTGCCCTGTCACGACGTCCCCCTTGGACGATTGTCCCTTGACGAGTGA
>DASUJR010000045.1:0-13825 GCA_036279175.1 Candidatus Acidiferrales bacterium
CGCCGCCTGATAGAACGTTCGGGCCCGGGCGGAATCGCCGCGACGCATTTCGATTTCGCCGAGCAGGCAGTTCGACACGGCATCGGACGGAAAGCGCTTCAGCTCCTGACGAAACTCCGCTTCCGCTTCATCGACTTTGCCGAGCTTCCAGTCGAGCAAGCCAATCCCCGAGTGGACGCCCGCAAAATCGGGATCGGCGCGCTCGGCGGCCTGATATTCGGCGAGCGCCTTATCGTCCTGAAACATTTTGTCGTAGGCGGTGCCCATCATCACATGAGCTTCAGGCGAATTCGGATTGATGGCCACGATGCGGGCGAAGACGTCTGTGACTGCTTTGTAGTTCGACGAGCGGAGATAGGCCTGACCGAGCGTGTAGAGCGTCAGCAGGTTCGCGGGCTGGAGGCGGCTGGCGCGTTCGAGGTATTTTGCCGCTTCCGCGTAACGATCCAAGCCGAAAGAGCAGTAGCCGGCGAGGTCGGCAGCCTGGAAATCCGAAGGATTGTGGCTGTTCAGCGATTCAAAGAGCGGCAACGCGGAAGAATATTTCTGCTGCTTGAAGTAGTCGAGGGCGAGGTTTCGCGTGGTGGCGGGATCGCCGGGGCGAACGGCGAGCGCGCGGCGGTAGAAGGGAACGGCATCGGCGAGCTTGTCCTGCTTGACGAGGGAGATCGCCAGATCGTTGAGAACTTCGATCGACCGAGGGGCAAGCGCGAGGGCCTGGCGGAAGTTTGTCTCGGCGGTAGTGGCATCCCCCTGCTGGAGCGCGGCGGAGCCATTGGCGACGAGAGAATCGACCTGCGACGATGTGGCGGGTTGCGATTGAGCGTAACCGCACGAAGCAGCGATGAAGATCAGAACAGGACCGAGGATTAATCGAGGAGAACGCACGGTGAAATTTTACACCGCAAAATGAAACAGGGGCGCCCGAAAGCGCCCCTGAGTTGAAATGAAACGACCGACGAGTTAGAAATTCAACTTCAGACCGAACTGGATGATGCGCGGATCGTGCCCGCCGGTCAGCCGGCCGAACGTTGCGCTGTCCAGTTCTGTGTTGAACGTCTTGAACGATTCGTGGTTGAAGGCATTGAAGAACTCGCTTCGGAACTGCATGCTGAAACGCTCCGAAACTTTGATGTTCTTCATCGCGGCTATGTCCCAGTTGTTCACGCCCGGTGCGGTGCAGACGCCGGTACCGGAATCGCCGAAGTGGCCGATCGCGTCGGTGAATGCAGCCGTGTTGATATATTGATTGAACGTTTGCGGTCCGGAGCAGCTGGCAATTCGATCCGGCCGCGGGACAACGGGGCTTGGGTCGATGCCGATTCCGCCCAGGAATGTATTCGCCGGGCAGCCGGTGGTATACGGCTTAGCGCAGTAATGAGTGATGTTGAAGGGATCGTCTAGCTGTCGGACAGTGGTCGGGAATCCAGTGGTGAACGACCCGATGCCGGAAACTTCCCAACCGCCGAGAACATGGCCCACGAGACCCTGCTGAGCGCGATAGAACGGCAGGTCGTAGACGAAATTGATCGCGAGGACCTGGGAATTGCTGAATGTCGCCGGGCCGTAATCTCCCGAGAGGTTGTATGTGTCGTACGGTGCGTTGCTGCGGTCCGATGGACTGTTGGTGAGAGTCTTAGCCCAAGTGTAGGCCATGCCGAAGTTGAGCCCTTCACCGACGCGGCGATTGGCCGATACTTGCAGGGAATTGTAATTGGACCGGAACAAAGGCGCGATTTCGGTGATTACGTTGTACCCGAGGTAAGGACGGATAGCGTTCTGGCTGACAAGCGGCGCGGTGGATTCGCGTACGTTCAGAGGCACCTGGTTGACGTCGATCTCGCCGAGCAGATGCCTAGCGCGGTTGCCGACGTAGGCAACTTCGAGGCGCGTGCTGGGAGCGAGTTCGCGCTCAACCGAGAGGCTCCACTGATCGATGTAGGGCACCTGGAACTGAGGAGTTCCAGTGGCGTGGAGACTGACCGGCGATGTTGGCGGCACCGAGGTTCCTGAGGTTGGACTATCGAACAGATCCGCCGGAGTTCCTGCGGCGCTGACACTGACGTTGCCGAGGAACGGAGGATTGGCAAACGAGTTCTGCTCCTCGATGCCGTTCAGCGTTCTGTCATAGTACACACCGAACCCGCCGCGCAGCGCCGTCTTACCATCGCCAAACACATCCCAGGCAAAGCCGAGACGCGGGCCAAAGGTCTGATAGGACGGATTGACAGTCATGCCGTAAGGAGAGCACGTGGGGCCATACGGCGGGACGGGCGGTTGGAAGTACAGATTCGGGTTACATGCGTTCTGGGCAATGATGATGCCGTTCGAGTAGGTCTTCGGGGTCAGGCCTGCCGAATTCGAGGCGGCGAATGCACCGGTAGTGGGATCGATGACTGGCACGTCATTCGGGTTGTAGACCAATGGATCGAAGCTATCCAGCAGTTGGTTGTCATCCTGGGGCGGTGCCAGATACTCATAACGAAGCCCGAGATTGAGCGTGAAAGTGTGAGTCACCTTCCAATCGTCCTGCACGTAAGCTCCGATGTTCGGGAAGTGCAGGTTCGGAATGATGTCGCGGCTCGCCTGAGAGAACGAGTCGGCATTGCCCAGCAGGAAATTGGCGAACGCTGGGTTACCAAACTCATCGAGGAAGGAGAAGCTACCGTTTGTGGGGTTGACGGCGTTCTCCGTCTTCCTCATGAGCTGCAAGCTCATACCGGTGCGGATGGTGTGGCTGCCGTGCGTGACGGAAACGTTGTCGTAAACGCTCTTGTCGATGTTCCGTTCAAAATACGGCGATACCGGAATGCCGACACCTGTAATGTTCGAAATGGAGACGCCGGGCACGCGGCCATAGGGATCGGAATAGGGCAGCCCGCTCGCGCCGAAGCTCAGAGCTCCGGTGAAGGAAGGATCCGTGATCAGGCCGGTGATATTGCTGTTGATCGCGCCCCACGTGTCCGCGAAAGCCACTTCGTTCATAACGCTGGGCGAGAGTTCCATGGTGACGTGAGCGACGAAGTTACGGCCCGGAGCGTTGGTTGCGGTGGATGAGATTCCCGGAAGGCCAGCTCCGGCAAACAATCCGCCAGGCTCTGTGGTGGGGACTTTGTCCTGCATATAGCGGGCGAAGGCCTGAACTTTATTTGTGAATCGCTGGTCAACGCGAATGATTTCCTGGCGGAAATCATTGGCTGCGCTTAGCGGGACTGTGTAGTCTTCCGTGGGCGCCGTCGGGTCCAAGTTAAAGTTGGGCTGGAATTTCGAATAGACGTTTGCAATATAGGCCTTCGCGTTGGCGCTGAAGCAGCTCGGGTCGATAACGTTGCCGGTGATGCAACCCGCGGGCGCCGAGGCGGGGTTAAGCGTGACCCCGGTGATGCCGGTAAAGTCGCCATTCAATTCCTGGGGGTTCGGCAGAGTCAATATGGATGTAGTAGGCGTTCGCGTGCGGCGGAACTCCTGGGAAAAGAAGAAGAAGGTTTTGCTCTTGTCGGTGTTGTAATGGCCGGGAATGAAGACCGGGCCGCCGATGGTATAGCCGAAATCGTTGTAACGGAACGGCGGCCGCACACCGCCGGCACGCTTGTTGAACCACTCATTCGCATCGAGAACGTTGTTGCGGAAAAATTCGTAGGCGTCGCCATGGAATTGGCTGGTACCCGATTTGGTGACGACGTTGACCTGGCCGCCGCCGCTGCGCCCGTATTGCGCGTCGTACGTGCTGCGTTCCAGCGTAAATTCGGAGAGGGCATCGACGCTGGGGACGTTGAGCAGCGTCTGGTTTGAGCCGCTGTCGTTTATGTCAGCGCCGTCGACGGTCCAGTTGTTCGCCGAATTTCGCGCACCGTTCACGGATACAGCGTCCGTATTGCTAATTCCAAATCCGATCTGATCGGGCAAGCTGTTGGAGACGCCCGGCTGGAGAGTTAGAAGCTGTTCGAAATTCCGGTTGTTGAGCTGGAGTTCACGGATCTGCGTGCCGGTGATGGTGGTGTCCTGAGCGCCGGAGGCGGTTTCGATCGGGACAGTCGAGGCGGTGACAGTGACCTCTTCGGCCACACCGCCGACTTCGAGCTTGATGTTAAGACCGCGCTGTTCGCCGACGTGCAGCGTCACTCCGGTGGCGATAAATTTCTTGAACCCTTGGCCGACGACGGTAACGGTGTACGTGCCGAAGGGTAGTTCGCTGGCCGTGTAGAAGCCGTTGGAATCGGTCTTGACGGTAATTACGTCGGCGTTCGTCGCGTTGTTGTGTAGTGTCACTGAAGCGCCGGATACGACGGCGCCGCTAGGATCCGTCACCGTGCCGGTGAGGGAAGCAGTAATCTTCTGAGCGAAACAGACGTTGGCCGCGATCAGCAGCGCGGCAGCGGAAAACAACAATGCGACACACCGGTACATACGCTTCACAGGCACCTCCTGCCCGATCGTGGGGAAGCTGCTATGCCCCTTAACCACCCCGCGTGGGAGTGAGCTATATAGCACGGAAAGTGGAATGTCAAGCGGAAATTTACTTGCCAACGCGGCAAGACTGCTATATGAAGATCAGGGAGCACCGGCGGCCCGAAAAACGCTATAGCAGTTCGATCGCGATGGGTCCGGCGCTCTATAGCGGATTCCAGAGCTATGGACGCTGCTCTATAGCGTGCTAGACTTGTGGAATTCCCCCCGGCGAGCAGCATACCAGCAGGCGCGGAGACTGGATGAACCACAATCATCGGAATGGGGAACCTGCTTACCGCCGGATTCAGAATTCGATCCGTAAGCGGATCGAAACAGGGAAGTTACGTCCCGGCGACGTAGTGGAGTCGGAACGAGAGCTCGCCAAGCTGCACAAGGTGAGCTTGATGACGGCGCGTCACGCGCTGGCCGATCTGGCCCGCGAAGGGCTGGTCGAGCGGCGTCATGGCGCCGGCACGTTCGTAGCCCCGCCGAAGATCCATTTCAACAAACTGATGAGCTATACCGAGCAGATGGCCAGCCGCGGCCTCTCGGCGCGGTCGAAGATCGTGCGGCTAAGTTCGGAAGAAAGCGATCCGGAAATCGCGGCTCGGCTTTCATTGCCATCTGCCAGCGCACTTGCCGTGGTCCAGCGGGTACGGCAGGCTGGGGATGAGCCGTTTGCGCTGGAGACCTGCTACCTTTCCGCCGACGAATTTCCGGGGCTGGTGAGTTCCGCTCTCGAGCGCAGCTCGCTGTTTTCGTCTCTTGAGCGCGAATACGGCGTCACACTGGCATACGCCGACGAAGAGATCGATGCGACGGATGCGGATCAACGGACGGCGGAGTTGCTGTCGATTCCGCGCGGAACGCCGATGCTGCGGATCCGTCAATTGATCTACTCGACGAAAGGCACGCCAGCGATCTATGTGGTGGGGCTGTATCGTTCGGGGCGGCATACACTGATGATACGAAGGTTCAGGTAATAAGGAAGCAGGAGGCAAAAGGAAGTAAGGACGGTCCTCTCCCTCCTTTGCTTCATTTACATCCTTTGCCTCGTTTTCGCGATCACGTAGATGGCTGATGAAACGACAAAACGCGACGGATTGAGCCGCGAGTTTCCGCACGCGATGCTGCGGGAGATCTACGAACAGCCGAGGGTGATCGCGGAGACGGTGCGGCGGAACGTCAGCGGAGACAGTATTTTCCCCGGCGCGCTGAACCGGTTGGAAGCGGCGCTGCTTGCTTTCAAGAAAATCATCATCGCGGCGAGCGGGACGAGCCGAAACGCGGGACTCGCGGGCGAAATCATGATGGAAGACCTCGCGGGCGTCGCGGTGGATGTGGAGTACGCGAGCGAGTACTGCTACCGGTCGACAAACGCGGGAGCGGACCCGATCGTCATCCTGATTTCACAATCGGGCGAAACCGCCGACACGATTGCGGCGCAGCGCGAGGCGCTGAATCGCGGGGCGCAGACGGTGGCGATTTCGAACGTTGCTGAATCGACGATCACGCGCGAGGCGACCAGCGCGCTGGTCACGTTCGCCGGACCGGAGAAGGCAATTCCGGCGACGAAGAGTTTTACGGCGCAGCTGACGATTCTGTACCTGTTTTCGCTTTTTCTGGCGCGGCGGCGCGGGCGGCTAACGTCGGAAGTGACGCGTTCGCATCTGGCGCGGCTGTGCGCGATTCCGGATTGCGTCGAGCGCAGCTTGAGCAAGTGGGACGCGGACACGGAGGAGTGTGCGCGGTTGTATCGCGATGCGCGCGCGTTTTTGCTGTTGGGGAGGGGCGTACATTACGCCATTGCCCGCGAGGGCGCGCTCAAGCTGAAGGAATTGTCGTACGTTCAGGCGGAGGGCTTGCCGGCGGGTGAACTGCGGCACGGCCCGAATGCGCTGGTGGACGGAACGCTTGGCGTCATTGCGCTGGCGACGCGCGACGCGGCTGATCCTGATTCCGTTCTGCGATATCAGAAAACTGTGGGCGTGCTCGAGTATGTGAAAAAGCACGGCGGCCACGCCATCGCGGTTGCGACGGAAGGCGACCGGGAGATTGCGCGCGTTGCGGATCGCGTCCTGTTCGTTCCGGCAGCGTCAGAACTCTTGCTACCGATTATCGAGGTTGTTCCGCTACAGCTTTTTGCCTACCACTTCGCCGTGCAAAGCGGATCGGATGTCGATGCTCCCCGCAACCTCGTAAAAGCCGTTGTGAAGGAATAAGCTGAAGCGGCGCCAGCGTCCGCCCGAGTATTTCGCCGACCGGACGAAATTCGAGAAAGCCGATATTTCCAGGGCAAGCACCGCTTAGCATAGATCTTCGAGGCCAAAGAATATGTCGCCGAACTCACTTCTGATGATGTAATTGATCGAGGACCCGCTGGGCCGCCGCGCGCTGCATAGCCATTGGCGCGCTTTGCGCCTGGGCCTGAATGTCAGCCTCAAATTGAGTCAAATGAAATGCTCCCACCAATTTTTCCGCGGCCGCGCGGGTGAGGTAGAAGGGATCGTTCAAGGCGCCGCGCGTCACTTCTATCAGGTCCGGTAACTGATTCTGAGCGATCGCTTCTTTCATCTTCGTCAGGTCAGTCAGTGCGCTGATGCGGATTCGTTCGGGAGCGCCGGGTTTTGCTCGGGCCAGCAGAATCTCTACGGCGCGCGCGTCCTTTGTCGCTGCGAGAGCGCCTAACGTCGCCTGCATGACATGCAGTTCGGGACTGGCCATTTCTTCCGCTCGTAGATCGTCGAATGCGCGTGCCGCGCCGGATTTTCCCAAGCCGGTGGCGGCAGCGGCTTGAACCGCGTAACTGGAATCCTGGTGCAGAGCCTTGAGAAGAACATCGTAGATCGCGCGCTCATTTGAAAAGTTACTTAAAGCTTCGACTATCACCGTCCGCACGCGGCTATCCGACTGATTCAATGCACCAAGCAAGGCCGCTTTGGCTTTCTCTGTTGCGATACTCCCGAGACTTTGTGCGGCAGCAGCCCGCACTCCATAAAAGGGATCGTTTGCAAGCACATGGCTCATGGCGGAGACGCGCTCATCGCTGTTTCCCAACGTAGTTGAGCCCAACTGTTGTGCCGCCCACAGCCTGCTCATCGTGGAGGGGTCTTTCTCAGCCTCAGCGATCAGTGCAGCGACAGGTTTGGGGAATTCCAACGTCTTGTCGATGAAATCGTCGGGATCGAAGTCCACCCAAGCTGGTTCGAATGCGAGAGGAATTTCGAACTCCTGCCGTTGCAAGTTGTCACGGACCTGACCTTTCTTCACGGACCCATTTGCGCTATAGAAAGCGAGCTCGATCGGCATGTCAAAGATGGGCCTGTCAGAAGTCGTTTGCTGTTCCTGTGTGACGATGACCTTCTCTGCCCTTCTTGCAGGATCATAGCTCGCCTCTACACGATATTCCGGCCAACCTGACATGAATACCCATTCGTGAAAAAACCAGCCGAGTTCCATGCCCGTTGTCTTGCGAATCGAGTCGATTAGATCGGATGTGTCCGCGCTTTGTGCATGGTGGGAAGCGAGATAGTAATGGAAAGCTTTGAACAATGGTTCCGTTTGCGAGGCAGGTCGCGACGCCGCGTTCACGCCATCGACCACGTAGCGCAGCATTTCCAACACGGCGGCGCCCTTTTCGTGCGTGGTCGCGTCGAACATGTCGAGGGGGTCTGCGTAGTGGCGGTCGACGATTGGCCGGCGGTAGCGGCTGCGGTCTTCCTGCTGCGACGTCAACTGGTCCTGGAAAATCGCGAAACGATAGGCATCGTTCCCCGCATGATGTTGTGTGTAGAGCGCTTCTAAATACGTCGCGAAACCCTCATTGAGCCAAATATTGGCCCAGTCTCGCCCCTGAACATAATCGCCAAACCATTGCTGGCCCAACTCGTGCGAGACGAGATTCGTGCTCGGATAATCCCGATCCGCACGCGCGTCGTGAAGCGTCCCGTCTGTCAGCGTCGTCGCACTGACGTTCTCCTGCCCGCCAAAGATATAGTTCTGTACGGTGGTTTGTGCGTACTGCTCGTACGGATAATCGACTCCCGTCGCGCGCGAGAAAAACCCGATCATATCGGGCGTTAAATGAAAGGATCGCTGCGCAGTGGTTTCGTCCACCGTGTCAGGCACGTAGTAATCGACGGGCTTGTCTTCGTACTTGTCGGCGAACCTCTGCCACGGTCCGACGGCAATCGAAATCAAATACGAGCTATGCCGAACGCTCTCGACCCAGTCGTACGTTACCGAGCCGCGTGATCGCGTCACTTTTGCGAGCTTGCCATTCGACACAACGACCTGCCCGTCAGGAACTGTTGTCACCGTTTCGCTTGTGGCCATGTCGTTCGGGTAATCCCAGCAAGGAAACCAGTAATGATTGAACTCGGGTTCTCCCTGCGAGTAGACCTCCCGCGGCCATTTCGGATAGGTGGGCGTGGGATTCACAAAGAACAAGCCGGTGCGTGGAAATCCGTGGTAGCGGATTCGGACCTGTAGCAGGGTTCGCGCGTCGTATTCGCGATCGAGTGTGATCCAGAGCTGGTCAGCCTGGTGCGCGAAGGCTAGTTTCAGCGGCGCGCCGTTCGCGTTTTCCAGTGTCACATCATCGATCGTCAACTCAGCGCTACCGAGATAGAACTTCTGGAAATGCGGTTCGAACGGCCGCAGGGTGATCACTTCATCGCCGAACACTTCTCCCTTGGGTTCGTCGAAGCGCAGAGACAGTTTATAGTTTTCAACGTGGTACGACCGGCTCGGCGGCCAGTGCGACACTCGAGGATTCCCGAAGACAGGGGTGCTCGCCTGTGCCGCCGCAGTCAGCGGAATCGAAGAACAAATGCAGAGAGCAAGAATCAGGCGCTTCATCAGGCTGGCAGTTTAACGCGATTCGCCGAGTGGTGGAGAGTTGCGCATGACTCGTGGTTTTGCCGATCCAGTGACGGAACAGTCCGTCTGAATCGCAAAGTTAGGCTCAGTGCTCTGAACAGGGCGTTAGAGCGGAGAGCCCGCAATACTGAACTCCCGGCAAGCGAGACTTCGTTCGAGGCGACGCGAGGCGTTTTGGAGCGGATGGCCGTTTTGAGGCCGTCCGCCGTCTCCGACGCTCCTTTGAGGTAATCCTGGGGCGACTTCACGTCGCTGGCTCTTTGTGACAGCAGTCAGGCCCTGCTGGAGTGTTGCCAGTACAATACACAGAAGATTGTATAGCACCTGCACGCGAAGGCAGGTATTTGTGGAGTGATGTGCCAGCGCGGGATCCTTGTGATGTCGTCGATAGTAGTTTGCTTATTTGTGGGACCTCGCGTTTCAGCGCAGCAATCCGCGGCTCAATCGGACGCCCAGGTCAACTCGGCCGCGGAGCCTGCCGAATCGGTTGCCGATCCCGTACAGGCGCCAAGCGGAACAATCAATGCTATACCACCCTCCGCCAACTCAGTTGGCGATGGTCGCTATTCGTCCTCAGAGGCTGCCAGTTCGTCCGCAATTGTGCCGGGCCCACGGGCACAATCGGACGAGCCTCAATGGCAACATCCGAATGTCGGCTCGCTGATGCGAGATTTCTTCGTTGACGAGGGCCGGATGTGGAGCAGTCCATTCCACGTCAAGAATTACAATTCACATACGATGGAGAAATACGGGTTGCCGTTCATCCTGGCTTCGTCGGCCCTGATCGCCACCGACCGGTACTCTACCGGCGCAATTCCCCACGTTAACAGCCCGACGTTCATCTGGAGCGGACGCGTTTCTCAGATCGGCGCGCCGTATACGCTGGCGGCCGCGACGGCCACGCTATTTTTTGTAAGCCGGACGGCGCACGAAGACCATTTGACCGAGACGGGCCTGTTGAGTCTGGAAGCGCTGGCGCACAGCCAGTTGATAGCCTTGGGACTAAAGGAGGTGACGCAGCGCGAGCGTCCGGCTGATCCAGTCCAGCCCGACAGCTTTTGGGAAGGCGGGTCGTCGTTTCCTTCCGGGCACGCGACGGGATCGTTCGCGGTGGCGACGGTGTTTGCGTATGAGTATGGGGACGACCATCTGGCGGTGCCGATCGTCGGTTTCTCGCTCGCATCTGTGGTGGCGGCGGCGCGCGTCTCTGGGCGGAAGCATTGGGTTTCGGATGTGTTTGTCGGCAGCGCGCTGGGATTTATGGAGGGGCGCTACGTTTACAAGCACCATCACGATCCGAATCTACCGGGAAGTCCTGTGCCGAAGTTCTCGCGCCTGATCCCCACGTTTGATGGCGGCCTCACCGGAGGCAGCCTTTATTGGGCCTTTTGAGGGCCTTTCGACTGAGTGGGACAGAAGTAGAACCGATTGCAGCGACCTGTACCCGAACGGGCCCGCACCGAAAATCGCCCGGATGGCGAAATGAAGGGGGACTTCAAAATCCATCTTGGCAGCTGGCACAAAAATACATCGCGCTGCATGACAGCGAGAAAAGCCTGATTTGATGTCCCGGTTCTCGGTTCGGGCCGACATCAATCAGCTGCTCAGCACACTAAGTGTTCTGTGTTGAGCAGACTTAACTACCGTCTGAATGAATTTTGCTGGCGTTGTTTGAAGCGCCTAAGACGGCTTGCATACCTTCCTCGAGCATATAGCCTCTTCAGTCCGCGAATCTGCCGTTCCGCGTCTCGACGGTTCTTCCGGGCGATATAGGTCTCGGCAAGGACGTACAGGCCCACGAGAACTGCCATGGACATGATGATTAGATTCATGATGGCAGAAACCCTCCAGTCGGGAGGAAATGAGGTGTCCGTTAAGCCGGTTTCATCCTTGGAGGCAACTTACTGGCGCATCTTGGAAGCTCAGGCGGTTCTGTGGGAATACGGTGTGTGATGTACAAATCCAGGAATGTTGCTGGACGGTTCAGGCTAAATTGCCACCGTCGATCTGCGACCGCAAATGCTTCTCGTCGGATCGAAGTTCGCGACGAGCGCCCGCGCCGCGGATGTAGCCGAACGGAACAAATTCGGGCGGCGGCGAATTTCGCATTCTTGAGTGCTCCGCCTGCCGCAGGGAGCTTTTTGAACCTGCGTGATGGTTAGGCTGATTCGGATGTTTGATTGGGCCCGACCGAATGGAGCCTTCATTGCGTCTTTTGCAGGCGTTACGGCTGGGTGGGACGGAAGTCGAAAAAAGCCGATATAATGCCGTAAACCGCAACCAAGCTGCCCGGGTGGCGGAATGGCATACGCGGGGGACTTAAAATCCCTTGCCCTCACGGGCGTGCGGGTTCGAATCCCGCCCCGGGCACCAAACACCATAGGCATTGTGGCTTTTAAAAATCCGTTTTTTGCCGCCTCCCGTGCTTCTCGAAACTTTTCCGGCGAACTGGCACATCAACTGTTCTCTCGGAAGCGGAAGTCATTCGCGGAGAGGATGCGAAAGGTGATTTGAAGGAGGCCTGCCCAGGTGCCGACGGTGCGGAATGACTCGATGCGCGGCCGTTGCTAAGCGGATGACTAGCGATCAGTGGGCCAGGTCAGCAGGTCCGGTTGACGCGAGACGGCGCAAGCTTTGCAGCAAAAGCACGGCGCCTTCGTTCTTCGGCACGAACTCTTCAATGCCTGCGTCGCGCGCCGCTTCTTCGAGAGTAGGTGTGGCGAAGGAAGTAAACATCAACAAATGGCTGCCGGGAACGAGTTGTTTTAGTTGGCGGGCCGCTTCGATGCCGTTCATCACGGGCATCGACAAATCCAGCACGACAATGTCGGGCTTCAGTCTTGTTGCCGCTGACACGCCCTCTGCTCCATTGGTTGCTTCACCGCAGACTTGCCATTCAAGCTCGCGCTCGATGGTCCAGCGCAAGCTCCTTCTTACGTGCACATTGTCGTCGACGATGAGTACAGTGCGCTGCATGGTTAAGGCCTTCTCTGTGCGGGGAGGGACCGCCTCTTCCACTGCTATTGTGCGCAATAGTGGGCGCCCAAAACTATCGGGTGTCCTATGTAGGACAAATACAGTAGTTAGCGTAACCGGCCCCGTTTCTTACCAATAGAGTCGCGAGGGTAAGCAGCAATCGAATTGGGATCTGAGGGCTCTACGCTGACATTTTCGGCATAGCTACGCGCACGGTACTCGGCGACCGGCGCCCATGTCGGATGTGTTGACGAAAGCGAGCTTGCACTTCGGCGATCGACCGCGCTTTTCTGGTGTGGTTCGCCGTCATCGCACGGTACGATTCCGGCACGCAAGAAAAGTGGACACGACCTGCGCTGTACAGGGTAGAATCTGCGCGCTTTGCGGAGGGGTTTGTGAGAAACGGACTTGCGCGTTTCACGCTCGGTTCGGCAATTTTCATCGTCGCTATGTTCGCGTTGATGCCGCGGGTGTCTGCGCAGATGCTGAAGCCTGACACGCTGAAGGGTCTGAAATGGCGGCTGGTTGGTCCATTCCGTGGCGGACGCGTTCTGGCTGTTGCCGGCGTCCCTGGCAACGCCGATACATATTATTTCGGCGCGGTCGCGGGCGGCGTCTGGAAGACGACGGATGCGGGTCTGGAGTGGACTCCCATTTTTGACAATGAGCCGGTTTCTTCCATCGGCAGCATTGCCGTGGCGCCTTCTGATCCAAACACCATTTACGTAGGAACGGGCGAGGCGTGCATCCGCGGCAATATTTCGTTTGGCGACGGCGTCTACAAATCCATCGACGCGGGCAAGACGTGGACTCACATCGGACTGGACGATACGCGGCAGATAGGCCGTGTGATCGTAGACCCGCACAATCCAGACATTGTTTTCGTTGCGGCGCTGGGACACGCCTACGGGTCGAATGCCGAGCGGGGCGTCTTTCGTTCCACAGACGGCGGGAAACACTGGGACAAGGTTCTCTACAAGGACGACAAGACCGGCGCCATCGATATCAACTTCGATCCTGACAATTCGCACGTTCTGTACGCTGCGCTGTGGCAGGCCGTGCGAACGCCGTGGAGCCTTGATAGCGGCGGCCCCGGCAGCGGTCTCTACAAATCGACCGACGGCGGAGCGACGTGGAAACAACTTACGGGACACGGGCTGCCAACGGACGTTCTGGGGCGAATCGGCGTGGCTGCTGCACCCGGCGGCGAGCGCGTGTACGCGCTGGTGGAAGCCAAAGATGGCGGACTATTCCGCTCCGACGATGCGGGCGCGACATGGCGCAAGTTGGACAGCGATCATCGTTTCACACAGCGCGCCTGGTATTTCACTCATATTTTCGCCGATCCGAAAGATGCGGACAAAGTGTACATCCTGAACACGGGAATGTACCGCTCAACGGATGCCGGCGCGACGTTCAACAGCATCAATGCGCCACACGGAGACCGTCATGGCCTGTGGATCGATCCCGCGGATACGGATCGCATGATTGAAGGCGACGACGGCGGAGCTACAGTTAC
>DASUJR010000046.1:0-4553 GCA_036279175.1 Candidatus Acidiferrales bacterium
AGAACTTTTCTGTTTTCCGGATTTAGAAACTCGATGCTTCCGCGCCCAAACACAGTGAAGAGCTTACGCAGCGCGATCATGTTCCGCATCCAGTTCAGGAGCGACGATGGATCGCCCTGCTCCGCCTCAACGTTCACCGCCTGATATCCCAGGACGGGATCCATGATCACGGGGCTGTATAGCTTTGCGGGCGTCGCAGTAGAAAAACCGGCGTTGCGGTCGGCGTTCCATTGCATGGGCGTGCGCACGCCGTTCCGATCGCCCAGATAAATATTGTCGCCCATTCCGATTTCGTCCCCGTAGTAGATGATCGGTGTACCCGGAAACGAAAGCAAAAGGCTGTTCAATAGCTCGATGCGCCGTCGATTATGGTCGACCAGAGGAGCGAGCCGGCGGCGAATCCCCAGATTGATCCGCATTCGAGGGTCCGCGCTGTAGGCCAGGTACATGTAGTCGCGCTCGTCGTTCGTCACCATTTCGAGCGTCAGCTCATCGTGATTCCGCAGAAAGAGGCCCCATTGGCACGATTCAGGAATTGGCGGAGTCTGCGCGATGATATCCGTAATGGGCAGGCGGTCTTCCTGGCGAAGCGCCATGAAAATCCGGGGCATCAGCGGGAAGTGAAACGCCATGTGGCACTCGTCGCCGTCTCCAAAATAGGGACGCACGTCGCTGGGCCACTGATTCGCCTCCGCGAGGATCATTCGGCCCGAGTACCCGGCATCCATTTCGCTGCGGATCGCCTTGATGACTTTGTGAGTTTCAGGAAGATTCTCGCAACTCGTTCCGTTGCGTTCGACCAGATACGGAATCGCGTCCAATCGCAGCGCGTCTACCCCCATGTCAAGCCAATAGCGCATGATCTTTACGATTTCTTCGACCACACGGGGATTGTCGTAGTTCAAATCGGGCTGGTGCGAGAAAAACCGGTGCCAGTAATATTGTTTTGCAACCGGGTCCCACGTCCAGTTTGACCGCTCCGTGTCGGAGAAAATGATGCGAGCTGCTTTGTATTTGTCCTCTGTGTCGCTCCAGACGTAGAAGTCACGCTCCGGCGAGCCTGGAGGCGCGGTCCGCGCCGCCTGAAACCAAGGATGCTCGTCGGAAGTGTGATTGATGACGAGTTCGATCATCACTTGCATGTCGCGATCGTGCGCGGCGGCGAGAAAACTGCGAAAATCGTCCAGCGTCCCATACGACGGATGAACGGTCATGTAATCAGCGATGTCATAGCCGTCGTCCTTCAGCGGCGAGGGAAAAAACGGAAGGAGCCAAAGACACGTAACGCCGAGGTTCTGGAGATAATCCATCTCCTGAATCAATCCGCGAAAATCGCCGATTCCGTCGGCATTGCTATCCTTGAAGGCGCGGACATGCAGCTCATAGATAATCGCGTCTCTGTACCACAGCGGGTCTGCGGCGCTGCCGGGCTTCTTCGCCATTGTTTGTTCCTGCGTTTTTTCCCGAACTTCAGCCATTGCCTCTTCCATTCGGGCTGGGGAAACGACTCCTACGTGATGCGGATACTACACTTCGGTGGCAGCCGCAAACCGAAATCGTTCGCTGGGTTTCATCCAATGCAATTCTGCTTTGATGCGGGAAACCCGCTCGGCAGGTAGCCGAGCCCGCAAAATTTATAAGTGCAAATCGGACTCTCTTTTGCCGAACTTAGCGCACGCGCAAAATGTGCGCCGGCAAGCTTCCCGGCGTCAGCGCAACATAATTCCGCGTTCCGTTCCACAGGTACCGGGCGTCGCCAAGCAGGTCGTTAACCTGGAACGCGTGTTCGCCATCCACCCCGAGCGACGTGAGGTCCAGATTCACCCATCCGGTCTGCGTGTTGAAACAATCCAGATTGACCACCGTGAGAATTACGTTCGACAGGTCGTCCGTTGCCTTGCTGTAACAAATCAGCGCCGGATTGTCGACGTTGTGAAATCGCAAGTTCCGGTCGCGATGCAGCGCCGGATTGTCTTTGCGAATCGCGTTCACCTTCGAAATCAAAGCTCTCAAACTTGCGGGCGAGCGGAGATCGCGCCGTTTCAGTTCGTACTTTTCGGAATTCAAGTACTCTTCGCTGCCCTGCCGCACGGGGACATTTTCCCCAAGCTCGAAAGCAGGCCCGTAAATGCCATAGCTCGCGCCGAGGGTCGCGGCCAAAATTAGACGGACGATGAACGCCGGCCGACCTCCCCTTTGAAGAAACTCGTGCAGGATATCCGGCGTGTTCGGCCAGAGGTTCGGCCGGAAAAAGTCGCGCACCTCTGTTTGCGTCAACTCGGTGAAGTATTCCGTCAGTTCCTGCTTCGTGTTGCGCCAGGTGAAATACGTGTACGACTGCGAAAAGCCCAGCTTTGCCAACCGGTACATCGCGTGCGGGCGGGTGAATGCCTCCGCCAGCAAAAGCACTTCCGGATGTGATTCCTTCAGCTCGCAAATCAGCCACTCCCAGAACGCAAACGGCTTCGTATGCGGATTGTCGACGCGGAAAATGTGCACTCCCTGCTCGATCCAGAATTCGAAGACGCTCTTCAATTCCTCCCAGAGTCCCCGCCAGCCGGTGGTCTCGAAATCGAGCGGATAAATGTCCTGATATTTCTTCGGCGGGTTTTCGGCGTACTGGATCGTGCCGTCCGGACGCTCGCGAAACCATTCGCGATGCTCCTTCACCCACGGATGGTCGGGCGTGCCCTGGAAAGCAATATCGAGCGCCACTTCGAGCTCGTGCTCCTTCGCCTTGGAAACAAAATGACGAAAATCCGCCAGCGTGCCCAGCTCGGGATGCACGGACTTGTGCCCTCCCTCGGCCGATCCGATGGCCCAAGGGCTGCCTACGTCGCCGGGCTGCGCAACTACTGAATTATTCTTGCCCTTCCGGAATGCATGCCCGACTGGGTGCACTGGTGGAAGATAGACAACGTCAAATCCCATCGACGCGATGTATGACAGCCACCCTTCGCAATCGCGGAAAGTCCCGTGCCGGCCTGCCCGGGGCGAACAGGAACGCGGGAACACTTCGTACCACGCAGAAAAGGCTGCCTTGTCGCGATCGACGACAACCGTCAATTCCTTTTCGTAGCGACTGGACAGCTCCAGATCAGGATGGCGCTCCATCGTGCGGAACAGATTTTCGTCGAGTGCATGTGAAGGCGGCCGCGACGCGGCTTGCTCCCGAAACCGCCGTGCCGAATCTCGCAGCAACTCTGCGTCCTCGCCGTTGGCGCGCTGCGCGGCAGCGGCGACCAACTCCGCACCGATCAGCAGGTCGACCCGAACGTCTTGTCCGGCCGCAATTTTCTTTTCAATCCCGCTCCGCCAGGTCGCGAACCGGTCAATCCATCCTTCAACCGTGTAGTGGTAACGTCCAACCTGCTCCACCGTAAATTCGCCGCGCCAGCGGTCGTTTGTAAGCGACTGCATCGGCGACGACCGCGGCTGGCCACTCTCGCGCCAGTACACGATTCGGCAGGCGACTTGATCGTGGCCGTCGGCAAAAACTGCCGCTTCCACCGTCACTTTGTCGCCAGCGACCCGCTTGATTGCAAATCGTCCGCAATCGATTTCCGGCGAGACGCCCTCAATCACGACACGGCGGCGGCCTTTCGCAGGAAGTTCAGATGTTGGCTTACGGTTTTCAGGCGGCATCGTCGGAGCTACTTGCCCTTGTGCGTTTTCTGTAATTGCCGGATATACGCAACGATGTCGTGGATGTCCTGCGTGGTCAGCGATGCGTTGGCTCCTTTGGGCGGCATTGGGATACGCGATTTGTTAATCGGCGAGTTTGCCGGCACGCCATGCTCGATCAGTGACACGAGCTGATTGTCCGAAGACGTCGCGACGAGCTTGCTGGTTTGCAGATTAGCGCCCAGATTTGGCACACCCTGTCCATTCATGCCGTGGCAATTAACGCAGCTTTGAGTGAAGAACTGCTTCCCTTTTTCGGCTGCTGTCGTTGGTGCTGCGGCAACAGTTGACGACAATAAGCCGGCCAACATCAGGCCCACCAAGCCCGTAAGAGCGATCTTCTTCCGAACTTCGTTCGTGAAGATGAGAGCAGCTTTCATCGAAACTCGTTCTCCTTTATGAATGGGGAGTCATCACGGGCCGGCCGAAGAGGCCTTGCGCGAAGCGAAACCGAGACAAAGAAATTGTAACGCCGCCCGCTACCAGGAGCTATATGGGGTGTTCTCAAACGGAGAAACAGTGTCTGAAGATGAGTGAACGTCGCAGATGCCCGTGCTCGTTTGATCCGGCGTGATGACCGTGTCGCAATCCTGCGCGTTCCAGTCGGGCCTGCCCGTCATCGGATCATCCGGAATGCGTCCGAGGTATTGCCCGGTGACAAGATCGTCCAGCGAGTTCGGCGCAGCTTCCTTGTCGCGCGTGTAGTCTTGAATCGCTTCGCGCATCACGCGCAGATCGGTTTTGAGAACCGCTTCTTTACTGCGTTCGTAGGATTTCCGATAGTGCCCTACAGCAATTGTGGCGAGCACGACGATAATCGCCATCACGACCATCAGTTCAATAAGAGTGAACCCACGCGCAGAGCGCCA
>DASUJR010000047.1:0-4076 GCA_036279175.1 Candidatus Acidiferrales bacterium
CTGCCTTGCGCGACCAAGCGACCGCTTGCGCATCGCCCTGTGGCACGCCTTGGCCGTTGTGGTACATAACGCCGAGGTTGGATTGTGCGAGGGCGTTCCCGTGCTCGGCCGCCTTACTATACCAGTAGAAAGCTTGCGAGTAGTTTCGCGGCACGCCTTGGCCGATGTAATACGAACTCCCGAGCTTTGCCTGCGCATCGGGGTTCCCCTGGTCGGCTGCCTTGCGGATCGCCGCTACGTCATCGGAGGAGTTTTGCTCGCCGAGAACTTTGTACCAATAAGCTGCAAAGTCTCGGGCCAGTTCGCTTGCTGCCGCTGCTTTCTCTGCATCGGTAGGTCCGGTGTCGCGTCCGATCCCCTCTTTGGCAGACCACACTGGAAGCTGATGATTCGGCTGCTGACTGACTCTCGACTCTTCCTGCTTAACTGCATCACACGCTGGACCTGTGCAGCCCTCGCTGGCGCATAAATTTTGCATAGCTTGTATTGCGGACTGCTGCCGTATCGTTGGGCCACTCGGATCGTAGGCAGTCCCGCCAACGTACAAGCGAGTGGCGTCAGGGCTGCCAGTTTCCACTAACCGCAATACCATGTAGGTACCCAGGCGCTGCGACATGAAAAAGCTAATCTTGCCAGACGAGCCAAACGCGCCAAGCACGCCTTTCCTGGCCGCATCTTCGTCAGGATCATCGAATGCTTGAACGGTAATATGCTTGCCCAGTTTCGCGTACAGGGCATTGATGAAGAATCCGCAAACGTCCGCACTCACCACGCCGTCTTCAACTTCGCAAGATACGGGGATTACGTCAGTAGCCTTAAATGCGTCGTGGATTGGCTTGTCCACGGGTGCCTGGGCAATAGTTTGGGCACCACTTCGCAACGGATAGAAAGGGATCACCAGCAGCCAAAAGCCGAACGCGAGCACAAGTCCCCAAAATGTGCCGAATCCCGGCGACCTCTCATTAAATCCAGTCGGCTTCCAGCAGCTTGCGCAATTCATCATCTGCATTGGCCGCACCTTGTGCAAGCTACCGGAGCTTGCAATCCGAAATTATTGCCCCTATTCTCGGTCGATAGTATACAGCCCCTCTTACTAAACAGAGCGGCTTCGATTTCCGTGTGATCTCGGGCCACTATACCCGCTGCGGTTGCCCAAACAAAATTATGACGATCTTTATCCGCAACAAACTCATTCCCGAGGAAGGAGCGCTAAAATTAGCCCCGGCCAGACACGATCATCGTGTGAAGCACCTCGTGAAGACCTGGAACGATGCAATTTTCGAACATTACTTCAATGGCCGAGAAGAATTTCAAAAAGCGGTCCGGCGTAATCGAAAAATCCTGCAACCCGGTGACAAAACGTTCATCGTCCGACGCGAATACAAAGAGTTCTTCATTGGTAAGAACTTCGAATTCAGCACGAAGGCGGATGGTCGCGAAGAGACCCTTTATTTTGAAGATGCTCAGCGTACGGGTCGGCTCCGGCAACAGCACGATGGAGGGCCGCTGGGTAAAATCGACCACCAACGGCGGATACGTTTATTTCTCCCAGAGGATAGATTCCGTCAGCTAAAGAAGTGGCGCAAACGAAATAAAGAGAAGTTTCCGACGTTTCATCGTGGCGAACTCGAACCGACCGACAAAACACACCACATTGAATTTGCTTGGGACGGAGTCAACGTAGAATAGCACGCATCGGAAGGAATCGTATGCACGAGCCGAAAAGGCATCAATCACCGTGTAAGGCGAGCTTGGGAAAACATTCTTGGAATCGCGCCTTAGGAAACGCGGAAGTATCAGAGAAGTAGTCCGGGCCGGGACAAAGCAGGCTCATGGTGCCGGCGTAACTCGGCGTTCAACTCAATCGAATGAACTGATGCGGTACATTTCGTCTTTTCCGCGCGCATTTGCTTGGGCGCTGATTCGGGAGAATTCCCACGCCCGCAGCCCCGCAGCCGGGATGCAAATTGCTTGGCGTGTCCGGCGCTCGGAAGCGCCCCGAGACTCCCGTTGAGGCGCAAAACCGCCGATTAACGGCGTTCGATGATTATCCTGGATAATCTATGACGCACCACTTCTGTTCGCGTGCTTTTCGCCTCTTCGTGGTGCGCGGGCGTCAGTCGTCGCCCGACTCGTCCTCCGCCTCGTTCGGGATGGAAGCGGAAATCCCGACCGCGGCGACGTGGTTCTTGCGCATCAGGTCGTTCAGTTCGGCCAGATCCTTCTTAGTGACCGCCTGCCAGCCCGCTTGCAGCTTCTCCAACTGGCCGCGGAACACGGCCAACTGATCGATATCCGCCTGCGGCACGGCTACGTCCGCGTCGTCAATAACATCTTCGAGGGCAGCCAACTGGCTGCTCAACAGATTCCCGTAGTTGAGCTGATCCTCGTTGGCAGTCGATTTGACGGAGATTAGCTGGCCTTCGATCGTATCGATCTTCTTCTTGATGGCCTCAGCGGAATCGCGCACCGCCTTGTCGCCTTCGCTCTTGCCCAGCCTACCTTTGAGAGCGTTAAGTTGATCGAGCAAGTTGCGCATCTCCAACACCATCATATGGTCGGTTTCTTCCAGATTCCGCGCTTCCTCCCCGATCGTGAATTGCTTCTCCAGATCGGCCTTGGAGATTTTCGCGCGAGGGTCAATCAATAGATCGATCGGCGCCGTGTACGAAGTGCCCGCCACCGTGAGCTTCACTTCATACTTCCCCGGCACCGCTAGAATGCCGGTCGGGTATCCGCCGTCGTACTGAGCGTTCGGCACGGATCTAGCCGCTGGATACTGCATATTCCACACGTAGCGATTCAGGCCAGCTTTCTTCGGCAGCGGCGTGGGATGCGGACTCCGCCTTCCTTGCGGTCCGGCTTGCTTCTCCGGTTCACTGGTGAATTTCCGGACGACTTGCCCCTTGGCGTCCAGAATCTCCATCGTGATGTCGCCCTTCGGAACGGACTTCAGCGAGTAGTCGATAATCACGCCGCTTGGCGGATTCGAACCCACCGCCCCTCGCGCACGGAAGAAGCCTCCCCCGCGCGTGCGGTACGCCGGTGCCGGCCGGAACAGATGGACGGCTGCGTCCAGGTCCTCGGGCTTCAGCTGGCGAAGCGGCGAAATATCATCCAGTATCCAGAAGGATCGGCCGTGCGTGGCGATCGCCAGATCGTCGCCATGGACGATCAAATCGTGCACGGGAACCACGGGCAGATTGAGCTGCAAGGATTGCCAGCGCCCGCCGTCGTCGAACGAAACGAACACGCCCTTCTCGGTTCCGGCAAAGAGCAATCCCTTCCGCTTGGTATCCTCCCGAATAGATCGCAGGAACGCCTCATTCGGAATCCCATCGGTGATCTTCGTCCACGTCTTGCCGAAGTCCGTCGTCTTGTACGCGTACGGAGCGAGGTCGTCCAGCAAGTGCCGGTCAACCGCAACGTAAGCCGTTCCCGCATCGTACGGCGACGCCTCGATCATGCTGATCTTGCTCCATGCAGGCATGTCCTTCGGCGTCACATCACTCCAATTCTTCCCCCCGTCCCTCGTGATGTGGATCAGTCCGTCATCGCTGCCGGCCCAGATCAACCCACGATCGACGGGCGACAAAGCGACGCTGAAGATCGTGTCGTAGAACTCAACGCTCGTGCTGTCTTTCGTGATCGGTCCGCCGGGCACTTGTTCCTTGCTCTTGTCGTTGCGCGTCAAATCGGGACTGATGACAGTCCACGTCTGGCCCTCATCCGTGCTCTTGAACAGCACTTGCGCGGCGATGTAAAGCTCGTGCGGATCGAACGGCGAAATCAGGATCGGCTCCGTCCACTGAAAACGATATTTCTGATCCGCAGCGCCGGAACCGTCCGCGTTCACCGGATACGGTGAAATCATGTGCGCTTCTTCAGTTTGCTTGTTCCAGCGCGTGATGATCCCGTAGTTGCCGCCCGCATAGACGATGTTCCCGTTTGCAGAGGGCGCAATGTAGCCGCTCTCCCCGCCGCCGACGTCATACCAGTCCTTCTGGCTGATGGAGCCATGATCTGTGCTGCTGGCGATACCCACGGTCGAGTTGTCCTGCTGCGCGCCGTAGAGG
>DASUJR010000048.1:0-23376 GCA_036279175.1 Candidatus Acidiferrales bacterium
GCAGGTCATCGTCAGGAGTCTCCTCTGTAGACATATCCTCAATCGCCTGCGCGTCACCTATCGCTGCCTTGCCGACACTCGTCAGGCCGACGCTCCATACAAACCGAGATGGCCATCCACGTCGGCCCTCAACAAACTGCCCACACCCTAGTTCTTGCAGTTTGCGAAATAACTCTATGATTTCACGCCGCTGGAATCCGTGTTGTCCCGCTCTATTGAGTAGGCTCAGAATTCGGTCAACCTTTGTCTCAGATTGATCGCGTTCGCGCCGGGCTGCATGGTCAAAAAAAGCCTTAGCCACTAAGCTCTCTCCGTAGAGTTGCCGGAGCATGTCGATGTTCGGCGATTTGGAATTCATTCGCAGGTCTCCAGTCACACTTCATATGTCAAATGAAGTTCACATTCAACCACGGCGTGCCACTGAATGAAAGTGCTGTCCGTATGCTCTCGCTTCGTCGCGGCTGGGATTACTTGCTCCGCTTGAAGTGCCGCTCTCATCGCTGATTTATCACACTGCCGTGTTGTGCTTCGCGCGGGGACTTTCGCTAGCAACCTCTCGTGCCAATCGCACAAACCGCTCTTGTCACTCGCGTTGCCATCCGCTCCACCCCGAACCAGCAATGATTCGCGGCGCGTTCCCTCCGTGTCGGATTTGTTCCTCGACTCCGAGTGAAGGAACCAAATTCCGACACGAAGGAGAACTCAAATGATTCAAGAACAGAGCAAGCAAATCTTCAGCGGGCCGCAGGCAAACACAGTCGTACGGGGCGATTGCATCGAAGTCATGCGCGGGCTTCGCAATCGCAGCATCGACTTCGTGCTGACCGATCCACCCTATCTCGCGCACTATTGTTCACGCGACGGTCGCCGGGTTGCTAATGATGGTGATGCCGCGTGGCTCAAGCCCGCCTTCGCGGAAATCTTTCGCGTATTGCGTCGCGACTCGTTCTGCGTCAGCTTCTACGGTTGGCATCAGGCGGACAAGTTTATCGCAGCGTGGCGTGAGGCGGGCTTTCGGCTGGCTGGGCACCTGACGTTTCCGAAGCAATATGCTTCGACCGAGCGCTTTCTGCAATATCGGCATGAGAACGCGTACTTGCTCGCGAAGGGTAATCCGCAGCCGCCCGCTGAGCGCATTTCCGACGTGCTCGAATGGAAGTATTCGGGCAACAGGTTACACCCGACGCAGAAGCCTCTGTGCGTGCTCACGCCGCTGATTCGAGCGTTCTCGCGTCCTGCCGACCTCGTGCTTGATCCGTTCTGCGGCTCCGGCTCGACGCTGGTAGCGGCGAAACTTGAAAGCCGCCGTTTCCTCGGCATCGAACTCGACTGGGCGCACTGCAACGTCGCCCGTGAGAGGCTCCGGTCTATGGCCGCGTGAATGGCGACCCGGCGCAAATTTTAGCGGCCAAAGATGCGTCGCTTCCACGTCATCGAGGCGATTCGTGAGAATTGCGAGGAACTCGTAGTGGATCTGGTTACTCGCGATCCTTAGGCTTCGGAATGTTTCAACGATTGCGATATATCCAAGGATATAGATCCTCTTCATTCTTGACTTGCCATCCGGCGTGTTCTATAAGCGATGCTGGTTGGTGTAGTTTGGGAAGCCGGTGAAAATCCGGCACTGCCCCGCAACTGTAAACGCGGAGAATTCGAGAAATAACGCCACTGGGTTGACGCCCGCAAGGGCTGGGTTTCACGAATCGCCCGGGAAGGTATCTCGAATTTGACGATGCGTAAGTCAGGAGACCGGCCAACCGCCAACAATTAGTCGATCGACTTCGATGGGAGAGTCGATGGCGATGTCCTTGGTCCAACTGCTTCGATGTTGGTTTGAGAGCCGTCGTGGTGTCTTTACCCTCCGAAGTCTGAATTAGCTTTTTCCATTGCCCTTAGTGAAGAACAGGAAGAAGTCGATCACGCTCGTGCTCGGAGGAGCCCGCAGCGGGAAAAGTCGTTACGCACAGGAGCTTGCTTCTGGCTTCGAGCGGGTCACTTTCATCGCGACCGCGCGGGCCGGTGATACGGAAATGCGACAGAAAATTGACCAGCACCGTCGGGACAGACCAAGCAATTGGAAGACAGTCGAAGCGCAGAGACATCTCGGACGCGTAATCGATTCCGAATCACGCTTTGCTGACGTTCTTCTTCTGGATTGCTTAACCTTTCACGCATTCAACCTAATGACGGCGAAGCACGGCGCTCGCTCTCACAAGAAACACATACAGGAACTAGGCCATGCGATCCAAGCAGCACGTACCTCCGTCATAGCAGTGTCGAACGAAGTCGGAAGCGGAATTGTTCCCGAGTATCGCAGCGGGCGTGTTTACCGGGAATTGCTGGGTCAAATGAACCAGGCAATCGCGCAGATCGCGGACAATGTCGTTCTGATGGTGGCAGGCATTCCGGTCACGATAAAGAAGGCGCAGGTGTGAGGTTTGTAATGGCAATTTACTTAGTTCGTCACGGCGAAACTGACTGGAACACTATCCGTCGCCTTCAGGGTCTGCGTGATATTGGCCTGAATAGTGTGGGTGTCATGCAGGCTATCAAGCTCGGGAGACGATTCCGAGGTCTCCGAATCTCGGCAATCATTACAAGCCCACTGTCGCGAGCGAAAGTCACCGGCATGAGGATAAGGGGATCGCAGCAGGTGCCTGTCATTGCCGAGAACGATTTGCGCGAAATCGATCATGGGCATTGGACGGGAATGACGCCTCTGGAGATCGCACAGAAATCTCCCGAAGAGCACGCCGCTTGGAAGTATGAACCGGATTCGTTTCGACCGAGCAGCGGAGAGCGCCTCCGCGGCGTTTATGGTCGGGCCGGACGTGTTCTGGCAAGAGTTCTGGCAACGGATTTTCGCGATGACGTTGTGATTGTAAGCCACGGCGTCGTAAATGCCGTGTTGTTGTGCGCCGCACTCGCAAGGCCCCTTGCGACAATATGGGAGATTCCCCAGCCCAACGCCAGTGCCTATGTCCTTCGGATGAATCGCCACCGACTTGTTGAAGTGGAGAACCTGGGTCATGTCTGACGTGGGCAGAATAAAATCGGCTAAAACCTTGATCAGCGAGCTCGCTGACCTCGTTCCCACCACTGAATCGAAGTGGAGTGAACTGGCCCTTCATCGCTTAACAACGTTGACCAAACCGCTTGGCAGTCTTGGGCGTCTCGAAGACATTGCGGTAAGACTCGCAGCGATCCAAGAGAAAGAGTTTCTAGATTGCACCGACAAAACGATTTTTACCCTAGCAGCGGACCACGGCGTTGCAGCGGAGAACGTAAGCGCCTATCCCAAGGCGGTTACAAAACAAATGGTCTTGAATTTTCTAGCAGGAGGGGCCGCAATCAATGTCTTGTGCCGGCAGTTTGGGATTGAAGTCGTCATTGTCGATATCGGAGTGGACGGTGAAATCGACACCGCCGGTCGCCTCCTGCGCACAAAAATAGCGAACGGCACAAGAAACATGACCTGTGGTCCTGCGATGTATGAGGCGGAAGTCTTTGCGGCTTTGAACGTGGGGATCGACCTTGCAATCGCTACGGCTAAGAGGGGACGCGCTCTCATCGGGACAGGAGAGATGGGCATCGGGAATACAACCTCCGCGAGCGCAATCACTGCCGTCCTGACGGGCAAGCCGGTCGCTCAGATAACCGGGCGTGGCACGGGATTGGATGCCTCCGGAGTCAATCGAAAAATCGAAGTGATCGAGCGTTCAATTGCCATCAACCGGCCACTTGCTTCAGACCCGCTCGACATCTTGCGAAAACTCGGGGGATTAGAGATCGCAGGACTCACAGGATTGATCCTCGGCGCGGCAGCGCGCCGAATAGCGGTTGTCGTGGATGGCTTCATCTCTACTGCTGCTGCCGCCCTCGCGTATGCCATTCAGCCACGCGTCGCAGATTTCATGTTTGCCGCGCACCGTTCGAGTGAGCCAGGTCACACAGCACTGCTCAACTTTATCCACCAACGGCCACTCTTCGATTTGGAAATGAGGCTAGGTGAAGGCACCGGTTCCGCCTTGGCAATGTCCCTAATAGAAGCTGCCGCGAAACTGTTCAACGAAATGGCGACCTTCTCCTCGGCAGGCGTCAGTGGAGCGGTAGCATGAAGGGCGTTGCAAACTCATTTCTCGTGGCGACACAATTCTTGACTCGGCTGCCCGTATCGCCATCTGACAGCTTCTCGGCGGATGCCCTTGCTTCTTCGACAGCGTTCTTCCCGGTTATCGGCCTGATCGTAGGTGCGGGCGGATGCCTCTTGCGCTGGATTCTGTTACCGCACACAAACGCAAGCATTGTGGCGGTTGCGATCCTGATCTATCTGGCGGCAGTGACCGGGGGGTTACACGAGGATGCT
Source organism: Candidatus Acidiferrales bacterium (assembly GCA_036279175.1). Lineage (GTDB taxonomy): Bacteria > Acidobacteriota > Terriglobia > Acidiferrales > UBA7541 > Palsa-295. The sequence continues at coordinate 4,367 of DASUJR010000048.1, forward strand.
TTGGGCGATGCCGCTGATGGATTCGGCGGTGGGTATTGTCGCGAACGGATATTGGAAATCATGCGGGACAGCCGCATCGGAAGTTTCGGTGCGATTGCCATCGTTCTTGGCCTGTTATCTAGATTCGTGCTCCTTTCGAGTTTGTCTGCGGATCGGTTCATAAGCTATTTCATAGCAGCCCACGTTCTGAGCCGATGGTCTGCATTGCCACTTGCATCGTTTCTCGCCGCAGCACGCCCCGAGGATGGACAAGGCCGTCGTATCGCACACAGAGTAAGCACATCTTCCTTTCTGCTGGGAACGATTCTCTGTGTAGGGATTGCCGCATTTCTTCTCAAATGGCGCGCTGTATACGCTATCGGTGCAACCATCGCAGTCGTTGCGGCTACTGGCGCGTATTATTACCGTCGCATTGGCGGCATAACCGGCGATTGTCTGGGCGCCACGAACCAAATCGCAGAAGTTGCCGTTTACTTCGTGGGAGTGATCTTGCGATGAGGCGCGAGGCACAGAAATCCCCACTGCGAGAATTCTCGCGTTCCCAGAAAGCGGGCCTCTATAAAGCCATATACAAGCGCCGCGATGTTCGCGGGCATTTCCTGCCAGCGCCGGTTCCAGACCGTCTCCTGCGCAAACTGTTAGATGCGGCGCATCATGCGGGGTCGGTCGGATTCATGCAACCGTGGTCGTTTATCGTGATTCGCGCAGAAGGCGTGAAGCAGATAGTTAAAGGCCTGTTCGAGCAAGCCAATAAAAAGGCAGCGGAGGTGTTTCAAGGAGAGCGGAAAGAGCTGTATTCCAGGCTAAAGCTTGAGGGCATCTTGGAAGCTCCGGTTAACTTATGCGTGACCTGCGATCCAACACGTAACGGCCCGCATGTTCTGGGCAGACATACGATCCGAGAGACCGATGTCTACAGCACTTGCTGCGCAATCCAAAACCTCTGGCTGACGGCGCGTGCGGAGGGCATTGGAATTGGCTGGGTCAGTGTTTTCGACCCTGACCAACTGCGATCCGCGTTACGGATTCCCGACCACATCATACCTGTGGCGTATTTGTGCATCGGTTATGTCCGCGAGTTTTTGGCTAAGCCTGAATTAGAAACGCTCGGTTGGCTACAGCGACTGCCGTTAGATGATCTGATCTTTTCGGATTACTGGGGGCAGAAAAGTGCCACGTAGCTCGATAAAACGCATACAGGCATGTCGCGTTATCTTTGTGCGACACGCGATCGCGCAAGGAAACGGCCAATTTAACGGGCAACGCGACGTGCCGCTCGCTCCCAACGGCCGGCGTCAATTGCCGGGTCTAATTCGCCGCCTTTCCAGCTACTCAATTGGTGCCGTCTTCTCAAGTGATCTGAGCCGCGCTCGCCAAACGGCCGATGCGGTCGCCCAACGATTGCACAAGCACTGCGAGAGCCGCCGTGGACTTCGCGAAATGCATTTTGGAGATTGGGAGGGCCTTTCATGGAAGCACATTCTTACTCGATATCCCCGGCTGTCGCAGCGTTGGATCGATGATTTCGTCCGCCGACCGATTCCCGGCGCTGAACTGTTTGATTCTTTTGTACGACGCGTCCGGCAAGAAATACGCGCCATCGTCCAAGTCAATCCTAACCGGTGCGTGTTGATTGTCACGCACGCGGGAGTGATTCGCGTCGCTCTGGCAACTGCATTGGGAATGCACCTGCGAAATGCTTTCCGTATTGCCGTGAATCCCTGCTCGATAAGTGTGATTGACCACTTTCGGACGGAGACAATCGTGCGGTGTATCAATGGCTAAATCTGCGCGTGGATTCGTCGTGGCTGGAACCGCAAGCGGGGTGGGAAAAACGACTGTCGCACTTGCTCTTATGGCGGCACTCCGCAAACGCGACATGCTCGTCCAGCCGTTCAAGTGCGGGCCCGATTTCATAGATGGCGGTCATCACGCGAGAGCTTGTCAGAGAGCCTCGCGCAATTTAGACGGATGGATGCTTTCCACCCAGACCAACCAGGAGTGTTTTTTGCGCGCCGCCGCAGGGACAGACGTATGCGTCGTGGAAGGCGTAATGGGTCTTTTTGATGGCGTCGACGGTTCTTCGGAAGCTGGCAGCACCGCGCAGATTGCAAAATCGCTCGGCTTGGCCGTCATTCTTGTGGTGGATGCGTCTTCAATGGCCCGAAGCGTCGCAGCGATTGTTCACGGGTTCAGAACATTTGATCCGAGCGTGAACTTGGCTGGCGTGATTTTCAACAAGGTGTCAGGTGCTAATCATTATCGATTCCTGCGGGACGCAATAAGCGGCAATAGTGATGTGGTTCCGTTGGGATATTTGCGGCCCGATAAGAGAATTAAGATTCCAGAGAGATATTTGGGTCTAATTACGGCCAGCGAGGGCCTGTTGTCATCGGAGGTATTTGCAATGCTGGCCGAGCTCGCAGAAGCAGATATTGACATCAACAGGCTGCTAGAACTCGCTGGCACGATTGATGCATCAAGGCACCCAGTTACGCATGAAAACGGGACTGTGCGAATCGGAGTAGCGCGAGATAAGGCTTTCTCTTTCTACTACGACGACAATCTTGATGCCTTACGTGCAGCAGGAGCAGAACTTCTAGAATTTAGCCCTCTTCAAGACACATCTTTGCCGCCCGCGATTGACGCCCTTTACTTCGGCGGCGGATACCCCGAACTATTCGCCAAACAGCTCAATGCAAATTGTCGATTAACCTCCGCCATCCGTGAGTTAGCACATGCAGGGTTACCGATCTATGCCGAGTGCGGAGGTTTGATGTACCTGGGGCAAGAGATCGTCGGGCGCGATGGCAACGTCACGGCAATGGCGGGGGTCTTGCCGATTCGCGTTCGCATGACTGACCGCCTCGTAAATTTCGGCTACACGGAGGTTTCCTTAATCGCTGACTGCATTCTCGGTTGCCTTGGAACTCGGTTGCGAGGCCACAGCTTCCATTGCTCGGAGATTGTCGAAGCGGGGCCCTTGGAATACGTCTATCGAGCGCGTAATTCCATGACAGGGCGTGTACAACCCGATGGCCTCCGACTTCACAATGTTCTGGCGAGCTACATTCATCTGCACTTGCTGTCGGCCCCAGGAACGGCAGAAGCGTTTGTGCAGAACGTGAAAACAGCGCGAAGTCCGCAACACACAATGACGACGTGTCCAAGTCTAACGAGTCGCAGTCAGGAATCTACATGAGGACCACCGTTGAGCGCGCAGGCAAGGTCGCCAGAAGGAAAAAAGGCCTGATCATTGTTCACACTGGAAATGGCAAGGGTAAGACGACTGCCGCACTCGGGCTCTCGTTGCGTGCGTGCGGAAATGGCATGAAAGTCATCATGCTTCAATTCTTCAAGGGAAGGTGGAAATGCGGTGAGCTCCGAATTGCAGCGAAGCTAGGAAGTTTCGAAATCTACCCCATGGGCAAAGGGTTCACTTGGGAAAGCAAAGACATAGAAATAGATAAAGCGATGGTACTGAATGCGTGGAAGGCCGCTAAGGAAAAAATACTCTCGGGCAATTATGGAGTCGTGGTTTTGGATGAGATCAATTACGCCCTCAGCTATGGCTTTCTGCCCGTCGCGGAAGTTGTTGACTTTTTGCGGAGTAAGCCACCGATGCTTCATGTCATTTTAACGGGCCGTAATGCCAAACCTGAAATCATAGAGATTGCGGATCTCGTGACAGAGATGCAACAGATCAAGCACCCCTTTCAGCAAGGGATCTGTGCGCAGAGAGGAGTGGAGTTTTAAGTAGAGGACACAAAGCGTACCACACGAATTTCGCTGACGGGATGCATGGGAAGCGCGGTGAGAGTCCGCCACTGCCCCGCAACTGTAAGCGACGTTAAGGTCTGCGATAAGCCACTGCCCATCTGGGTGGGAAGGTGCAGACTCGTAGCAGCGCGTCGCGAGTCAGGAGACCGATCCCGCCAGCACATCTCAAGTCCGCTCTTCCGAGGGCGAAAGAGGACAATTTGAAAGGGTCTCTGCATCTCGCTATTCGATTCTTAGCAGTTCTACTTCTATTCGTCTGTTTTTGTAACTCAAGTTCTGCTGGCCCCGTTGGAAAACTAAGCGGCACAGTACTTGATCCTCTCGGCGCAGTGGTGCCGAACGCAAACGTAGCACTCCTCCAGAACAACAAACCCATCGCGAAAGCGACGACTGACTCGCAAGGATCTTTTGAGTTCTCAATAAGAAGTGCCAACCGCTATAGCGTTCGTGTCGAAGCTGCGGGGTTTGAGGCTCAAGGCAGCTCCTCATTGTTTGTTGCCTCTGGCAGCTCTGCAATTCTCAAAATCAACCTAAGAATTGGCGTCATCTCTCAACACGTCGTCGTCTCGGCGACCGGGAGCGAAATACCAGATTCACAAGTCGGAGCTTCCATCACTGTGATTGACCGGTCTGCAATAGCCGACATGGAAAAAACCGATGTTCTGGGACTCTTGCAGACGGTACCAGGACTTCAAGTGGTGCAGACGGGGCAGCGCGGCGGGACTACATCTGTTTCCATCCTTGGCGGCGAGATCGCGAACGATGACTTTAATAAAGTCGTTCTTGACGGAATTCCGATGAACGACATCGGCGGAAGCGTCGAATTCGCCAACCTTTCGACGACAGGCATCGACAATGTCGAAATTCTTAGGGGAGCAAATAGCGTCCTGTACGGGAGCGACGCGCTCGGGGGTGTGATCAGCATGACCACCCCTCGCGGTACATCCACGGTTCCCCAACTTACATACTCTGGCGATACAGGTAACCTCGGGACTTACCAGAATGATGTTTCCATAGGTGGGGTGATTCGCCGGTTCGATTATTTCTCGGAGTTCAGCCGTTTCGATACCCAGAACGATGTCCCAAACAATGGCTTCCACAATGCCACCTATTCCGGGAACTTCGGTTGGGCGATTAATGGAACGACGGACTTTCGCTTCACGATTAGGCACACGGCAGTTGGATTGGGCGATCCGAACGCAATCGATTTGTTCGGCGTCCCCGATCTTTCCTCGCAGAATGAGCACGATACATATTTCGGCTTGACCCTCCAAAACCAGACAACCGAGGCATGGCACAACCTGATTCGATATGCGTCGACTGATTTGAATTTTGGCTTCGCGGACCCTGCGCCCGCAGGAACATTGTTTGACGGCAACTATATCGGAAATGTAGTCACCGTCCGAGGTGCGAACGGATTCAGCGTGACAGGTCGGGCGATCCTCGATTTCGGCGGGTCTTTTCCTCAAACATTTGATTCGAAAACGACACGCCGTTCTATTTACGCTCAATCCGACTATCAGGTCGCGGAAAACCTCGCCGTTACTGCCGGCTTCCGCTATGAAAATGAACATGGGTTTGCCGACAGTCCTTTTTCAGAACGAAATAACTTCAGTTATTTCCTGGAGGCCCATGGGGACCTGTTTAGGCGGCTATATGCGACGGCGGGTGTCGGGCTTGAAGACAACGCCGTGTTTGGCTTTGCTGCGACTCCTCGTGCATCGCTGGCGTACTACCTCCGTAGACCGACAGCGAACGGAATCTTCGGCGATACAAAGCTAATTTTCAATTATGGCAAAGGCATAAAGGAGCCGAGCATCTTCGATGCCGGGTCATCCTTGTTTTCGGTCCTATCGGCGCTGCCGCAAGGCGCTTCGTTGATTTCGCAGTTTGGTATCGGCCCCCTAGGACCTGAGCAAAGTACGAGTTATGACTTTGGAATTGAACAGACATGGTGGGACCGCCGCGCTCGACTAAACGTTGAGTTCTTCCATAATGAGTTTTTCAATCTGATTCAATTCCTCGGCAGCAGTGCCCTTCCGCTGTTGGGCTTTCCACAACAAGTAGTGAGCGCCGTAGCCGCAAGCGCCCCTGGAGGCGCGACCGTGAATTCCGAGTCCTACCGCGCCCTTGGTGCTGAGGCACACATCGAAATCCGTCCCGGGCGTGGATTTCTCCTGGGCGGCAGTTATACGTATGTGGACCCGGTTGTGACGGAGACGTTTGCCAGCACCCCGGTCTTCAATCCCGCGTTTCCAGGCATTCCCATTGGAGCCGAAGCGCCTCTAGTAGAAGATCGGCCTTTTCGTTTGGCTCCTCACTCCGGGACTTTGTTCATCAACTATTCGAAGAGGCACTTTGGGATTACGGCCACCGGCTACTTCGTGAGCCGCTCTGACGACAGTACGTTTCTCACGGATCAGTTTGGAGGGACATCTTTGCTTCTTCCCAACCGTAACCTCAACGCCGGATACCAAAAGATCGATGTCAGCGGAACATACGGAATCAATTCCGTGGTCACGCTTTTTGCAAATGCGGAAAACGTTTTAGACGAGCACTACACCGCAGCATTCGGTTTTCCGTCCCTACCTGTTACTTTCCGCGCCGGGGTGAAGTTTGTGATCGGAGGCAACGAATGGAAACACAAATGACTCTGGCACAAGATTCGTTCGTCGAAGCAAGCGTTCTTGGTGAAACGTTGGTGGTCTCCTTTCGACGCCCTGTCCAGGCGATCAGTTGGGCTCTTTTGAATGGCGGGCTCCGGCAGGGAGTAACCCATATCGTTAACCATCATACGGAAAGCCCCGCTCCTCAGGAGCCTCCTAGCAAAACACTGAGGAGGATTGTAGGCCGTCTCGGGCTACGAGGCACGGTTATCGGCCTGATGACCGGGGCAGATGTCCGTCGTCATTCGTTCTCACATGCCTCCTACAAAGACTTGCAAGCGATTGCGTTAGCGACAGCCGGATGTAGCAATCTGGCGACCGTCGGCGAGCGAGGTGATTTCATCGAAGGCGAATCCTGGCCGCTGTGTGTTGGGACAATCAATCTCATCGTTGCCGTGAACTATCGCTTCACGCACGAGGCGATGCTAGAAGCGCTCGCGATTTCGACTGAAGCAAAAGTGAAAGCAATCCAAGAGGCTGGACTTCTGAGCCGACAGACTTCCGAACCAGCTACAGGGACAGGAACCGATTGTGTCGCCATTGCTTCCGGTAGTGAACGCCGGTACCAGCTTTGCGGTAAGCACACGAAGTGGGGAGAAATGATCGGTCGTGCATCTCTGGAAGCTGTCCGCAGCGCCTTGAAAGCAGCAGTTCCGAACACGCAGCACAAATCTGGAGTTGCGTGATCGACAACTTGAAATGCGCGTGCCTCTGGGCGCGAAACCGGACGAGAAATACGGAGCATGGTCCACAAAATGATATTCCGCAATAGGAACGCGTCGGTCTTGGTTCAGGCTTGCACAGCACGTGCAATTGTCCTGCTGCTGTCCTTGTTGTTCGGCGTTAGTACGCATTCTGTCCAGATTTCCGCCGCCGACCATCAGACTTTTGTCCCGGTTCAGATCACAGATGATCTCGGGCATACCTTCCGCTTCACACGCCCTCCGCAACGAATTGTGTCTTTGACGCCTGGCTACACCGAAACACTATTCGCGCTGGGAGCCGGAAATCGTGTCGTAGGAGTCGACGATTATTCGGACTACCCTTCCGAAGCCAGCTCGAGAGCAAAAGTAGGCGGCGGTCAACGCGCTAACCTGGAGCGCATCGTTGCTCTGCAACCCGATTTCGTAGTTGCACTAGTCGAGCAACAGGAAGTAGATGCGCTGGTCGCGAAGGGAATTCCCGCGGTCCGGCTGTTCCCGAAAAACTTCAATGGCGTATTGCAAACGATCCTGCTTTTGGGAAGGGTCACTGGCACAGAGCAACGTGCGCAGGAAATCGTCGCCGGAATGAATCACCAGATCGCTGAGATTAAAGAACGAGTAAAAGGATTGCCTCAGCCTAGGGTATTCGTGGAGCTTGACGGCACCGATCCGTTGCGGCCTTTCACCCCCGGACCGCACAGCTTTATTGGCGACATGATTCGGACAGCAGGCGGCTGGAACATCGCCCACGATATTAGAACCCCGTCGAGCCAGATCAGCCTTGAAGCGATTGTGGCTGAAGACCCCGAAATTATAGTGCTTACTGATTCGAAGAACCCCATCAATCCACAGAGCAAAGAGGATGTGCTGAAACGCCAAGGCTGGGGCGGCATCACGGCGGTACGAAACGGTGCTGTAGTCAGCGTAGATAACGTGTTCTTTTTTCGTCCCGGCCCAAGATTCGTCGATGGGATCGAATTGCTAGCTCGCATTTTCCATCCAGAGGCATTTCGATGAGCGGCACACAATTGGCGGCACAATTCGATATTGGCAGGCCCGCACGGGGTCAGCTTCGAATCGTCTCCCTTGCTGCCAGCAGCACGGAAATTCTCTTCGCATTAGGAGTCGGGGACTGGTTGGTGGGAGTGAGCAAGTATTGTGACTATCCGTCAGCAGCCCTTGAGAAACCGACGGTCGGCTCTTTCATTGAGGCCGATTATGAAGCCATTCAAAACGCCCGCCCTGACCTTGTTTTGACGCAGTCCCACCTTCAACGGGATATCGTCGCGCGGCTAATCGATCTGAATATCAGTGTGCTTTCGTTGAACCCGGTCAGTCTAACCGGCGTAGTCGAGACGGTAACCACGATTGGACGATTGGTTGACTGCAAACGCGAAGCAGAAGTGCTCGCGAGTCAAATGCGGGCCCGGATTGATGCTGTTAGAAATCGCGGCAGCTCTCTCTTCCGCAGACCGCGAGTTTATTTTGAAGAATGGGGCCACCCACTGATTCCAGCTGGAGGATGGGAAGCCGAATGCGTCGATGTGGCTGGCGGAATCAACGTGTTTCCATTTCCAGCGAACATTCACAGCCGTGAGCGACAGATTTGTTCCGAAGATGTAATTCGCGCGAATCCTGAGTTGATTATCGTTTCCTGGCCTGGCAGCTTCGGTCGCATTCGTCCCTACAAAATTAAACAGCGTTCTGGATGGGAAAACATTGATGCCGTACGCGCGGGAGGTGTTTTTGTTATCGATGATCGGCTCATTGTTAGACCTGGCCCTCGCATTGTGCAAGGGCTTGAGCTAATCGCGGAGTTGGTCGAACGGACCCACGATAAATCAGTCCGCGAGAGGTGCGACGGTGAGGCTTAATCAGGTCGATATCCCTTCAGCGTCAGAATTGAAATGCGAGGACCTGACGAACGTTCGGCGCACTTCGTATGGCCGGTTCTATTTTGGCCTTTTAATTTTAGGGTTGCTTCTTTGCATCGCTGTCCTCTTGGCCGCTAGTTATGGTGCCGCTCCTATTCCAGTAAAAATAATTCTTTCAATTTTATTACATCGAATCGGCATCTCCCATGGCCCGCTGACTTGGCCTAAGAGCACCGAAACGATAATCCTGCAAATTCGTCTGCCCCGAGTTATCGCGGCTTCTCTCATCGGGGCGGCCCTTTCGGTTGCTGGCGTAATATTTCAGGGACTTCTTCGCAACCCTTTAGCAGACCCCTATGTGATTGGTACGTCCGGCGGTGCCGCATTGGGTGCCACGCTCGGGTTTCTAATTTCGGCCCATTTTTCGATCCTTGGCTTTGGAGTTGTACCGGCGCTGGCTTTTTGCGGAGCACTCGGCGCTGTCGCTGCGGCGTACTGGCTCGCTCGGACAGGTGCCCGCACTCCGGTTGTCACCCTTCTCCTTGCTGGTTTTGCCCTAAGCGTGATCCTCAGTTACTCGATGTCGCTTCTCTTGATCCTCAACGACCGGCTCCAATTGAATCTGCGCGTTTTGTACTCCTGGCTTCTTGGCGGCGTCTCCGTTACATCCTGGACTCAGGTGGAAGTCATCGCGGTATTGGTCTTTGTAGCTGGCGGGAGTTCTTTGGCTTTCGGGAAGAGTCTCAATGCTATGTCGCTGGGCGACGACGCCGCACAACTGCTTGGAGTGCCGGTTGAAAGGCACCGGGCGGCTCTTCTTTCGTTGGGATCAATGCTGACGGGAATCGCGGTAGTTGGCGGCGGGCTAATCGGATTCGTTGGACTCATCGTTCCCCATGCGTTGCGGATGATTTTTGGACCGGAGCACAGCCGCTTACTTTTGCTCAGCGCCGTTGCAGGGGCTGTGTTTCTGGTGATCGCCGATCTTCTCTGCCGAATTCTCATTCCTCCTAACGAACTGCCCGTCGGAATATTAACGGCATTCATAGGAGGGCCGCTCTTCCTTTACCTCCTTCGGCGCAGCAAACGGGAGTACAGGTTTTGACGATGGACGGGATTTACGTGAACAAGCTGTCGTTTGCCTATAACGGGCACCCGGTGCTGGCAGATGTCTCGCTTCAAGTCGCACCAGGAGAGTGCATTGCTTTGCTCGGACCCAATGGCTCTGGGAAATCAACTCTCTTGAAACTCATCAGTGGGATTCTCACGCCTTCCGCAGGCGCCGTGCTTTTCGACGGACGCCACACAGGCAGCATTCCCAAGAAAGAATTGGCCTGCAGAATCGCAATGGTCCCACAAGATGTTGTCGTTCCATTTTCCTTTACGGTCCGGGAAATCGTCGAACTCGGGCGCACACCATATCTTAGGAGGTTCGGGAATTTCAGTTCGGCCGACCATCGACTCATAACGCAGGCTATTGAGGCTACCGGCGTAGGTCATTTGTCGAGTCGTATTTTTAACGAACTTAGCGGCGGTGAACGTCGACGCGTGATGATCGCGATGGCGCTAGCCCAAGAACCCGAATTTCTTCTGCTCGATGAGCCGACCCAACAACTGGACATCTCGCGCCAGGGCGAAATTCTGGATTTGATTGCGAGGACAAATGCACGCAAAGCAACCACGGTCGTTGCCGCCATTCACGATCTAAGTCTCGCTGCCCGCTACTTCGAGCGCGTCGTGATGCTACACCGCTCTTCAATAGCGGCGGATGGTACGCCGGCAGCAGTGCTTGAATCCGATTTTCTCCAAAACGTATATGGAGGACCAATTGAGGTGCGGGGATCATCAACCGGAGACTCGCCCGTCGTCCTACCCATCCCTTGTTCAATAGCTTCTGAGAGGAACAAATGAGACCACACGCGTTCATTGTCGGCGTCGGGCCCGGTTCGAGCGATTTCCTAAGCGCTCGCGCCCGGGACCGCATTCTTCAGTCCCAAATTATCGTCGGATGGGATCTTGACTTGCTGCCCGCGCGAGATCTGTTGGCCGGAAAGGAAATCTATCTCCAGGATGTCAGGAACTACCGCCAAATTGCGGAACAAGTGGCTGCGCAGTTTCGGGGCTCCGATAAATCGGTCGCACTTCTTCGAGTCGGAGACCCCTGTATCTCCTCAGGATTAACGGGCCTATTGGAACTTTTCAAAGACTATGAAGTGGAGGTTGTGCCCGGTGTCAGCTCGGTCCAGATGACCGCCTCTCTCGCACGAATCAATATTGATGAATCTGTAGTGATTACCTTCCACGAATCCGGGGATATCGAAGAACGAAAAAGCTTCATGCTTGATGCTCTCCGCCGTGGGCGCCATCTGCTCATGCTCGCGGGCGAAGAATTGCGTCCCAATCGCGCGGCCCAGTTCCTCGTGGACCACGGAATCGATCCTCGAATGCCAGCTTTCGTGTGCGAAAGGCTCACGCTGCCAGACCAAACTCTGTCTTGGATCACTCTTGGCGAGCTTCGCGACACGCAGCCTAATTGGTTGTCAGTTATCGCCATCGTTCAGCATCCCAAGCATGGAGGCGCACATGCGAATTCTCTCCTTGCTTCCTAGCGCCACGGAAATTGTTTATGCACTAGGTCTTGGCGATGAATTGGTTGGCGTATCCCACGAGTGCGATTATCCAGACGAGGCCCGAACGAAGCCGATTGTGTCCACAAGTCACCTTTCGACGACTTTGCGCAGTGAAGAGATTCACTCCGTTGTCAGCGAACATCAACATTCCAGCCATAGCCTTTATGAGATTGATGACGAACTGTTGAAGCAGATCGATCCTGACGTAATCCTCACTCAGGAGCTTTGTACGGTATGCGCGATTCCCGTTGCTCAGGTGCGCGATGCGGCGAGGATTTTGAACGGGACTCGGTGCATTGTCTCTCTCGAACCCACCAACCTTGGGCAGATTCTTGAAAACATATCGGCTGTCGCTGAGGTGACGGATCGTCAGGCTGAGGCGCAGGCCCTGGTGCAGTCACTTGAGCGCCGAATTCAGCGGGTTGCCACAGCCACCTCTGCGGTCACCACGCGACCGCGTGTGTTTTGCATGGAATGGATGGAGCCACTATTGGCTGCTGGTCATTGGATTCCAGAAATGGTTCGCCTGGCCGGTGGAACGGACTGCTTCGGTCATCAAGGAAGGCACTCAGCGCCCGTTCCGTGGACTCAGCTTATCGACGCCGCGCCAGAACTAATCGTCATCATGCCTTGCGGCTACAAAATCGGACGGACCCTCGGAGAAGTTGACCGACTCGCTTCAATGGCCCATTGGATTGATCTCCCCGCTGTTCGAGAAGGGCATGTCTACGTCGTCGACAGCCCTGCTTACTTTAGCCGTCCAGGTCCGCGAGTTGTTACTGGACTTGAGATTCTCGCTCACATCATTCAACCGAAATTGTTTTCAGGCCTTATTCCCGTCGACTCGGCTGTCAAGCTCGACTGGGACAAGAGCCATGCCTTGGACTCGCAACGGATGTCCGAACGCTTTGCGCCACTCACATGAGGATTCTGTACATGACAGGAATTGAAATGTCGCTGGCTGGTATCGCAGACATCTTGTGCGGAGATCCTCAATGGATGCCGCATCCCGTGAGGTTCTTTGGCTACTTGACAACTGTCGGGGAGAAAGCCTCACGCGTTGCGGCTCGATCAGATCGAGGGTTGCTGATTGCGGGTGCAGTAGTCGCGGTCGCGGTCACCCTTCTGGCGAGCTGGAGCGCTTGGCTTGTGGTGAGCACCGTCACGAGGTGGTCGCCGCTGGCTGGCAGCATGACAATGGTGTATTTGGCCTATTCCACATTGTCTCTTCGCGGTCTGGATCAAGCGGGTTGTGAAGTTATCGAGTGTTTGAAGCGGGGCCAACTCGACTGTGCACGTTCCAGCCTTGCCATGATTGTGGGTCGCGATACTGGACATCTCGACGAAAAAGAAATTATCCGCGCCGTTGTCGAAACTGTGGCCGAAAATTCCTCGGACGGGATTGTGGCACCGCTCTTCTATCTCGCTGTCGGTGGAATCCCCGCTGCTTTCGCTTACAAGGCGATAAACACAATGGATTCTATGATTGGCTACAAGAACGACAGGTATCTTTACTTTGGAAGAGTTGCCGCCCGCCTCGACGACCTCGTTAACTTCCTTCCTTCACGGCTTACTGCCGCCTTTGTGATCTTGGCATGGGGATTCCTTCATTCAAGATGGCAAAAGGCCTTTCGAATCGTTTTACGAGACGCAGATCTGCAGCCCAGCCCAAACAGTGGATACCCTGAAGCTGCTTTTGCAGGCGCACTCAGCGTTCGGCTCGGCGGGACTAATTTTTATGAAGGCCGGAAGAGTAACAAAGCCCATCTCGGAGAGCCCGAGCGGAAATTAACAGCTGATTTGTACCCGGAGGTGCGCCAGCTTTTATATACAACGTCCATCTTGGCCCTGGCGGCTTCTGTCGCCGTCGCCACACTTGCTCGAGGATTTTTATGAAGCCTCGACGGCATGGCGGCGACATTTGGGGAGTTGCAAAGCAACGCAGTGTTGCCATTTCGCGGCTCATCGATTTCAGCGCGAATATCAACCCGCTTGGGCTTTCAGTCAAAGCCAAAAAGAGGTTGGTTTCCGATATCGGTCTTGTATCGCACTATCCAGATCGAGATCAGACCGAACTGCGGGGTTTGATTGCTTCCCGCAACAATATCGCGCGGGATTGCATTCTCTTTGGCAATGGCTCTACACATTTAATCCACCTGATTCCGAGGTTCAAGCGTTATCGCAAGGCCCTAATTGTCGAGCCGACTTTTTCCGAATATCGAGCAGCGCTTTCTAATTGCGGAGCCAAAATAACCGCTTTTCCTTTGAAGCCCCAAGAGAATTTCCGCTTTGATCCCCGCACCTTCATCGAAAGCGTGAATCGGGAGCGGCCAGACGCAGTGTTCTTGGCAAATCCCAACAACCCAACTGGAACCTTAATTCCCAGACGGCAATTATCCCGCGCCGTCACTTTCTGCGAGCAAAACGGCATCGACCTCGTCCTGGATGAGTCATTCATTGAATTAACCCCGGGTGTTTCAATGGTTGCACCTGCATCGTGTTCGCGTCATTTGATCATCATTCGATCACTTACGAAGTGTTTCGCGCTGGCCGGTTTAAGGATTGGATATCTAGTTGCGGACCGCTCAGTCATCGAAGGGCTTGCGGCTTCCATCGAATCTTGGTCCGTGAATACGCTGGCGCTTTCCGCAGCAGCCGCGTGTATTTCCGATGCCAAATATCTCCAGAAATCGCTGCGTCTAATTCAAAGGGAACGCGAGTATTTATTTCGAGGAGTAGCAAAGCTGGGTTGGCTCCATCCGTACCCATCAAAAGCGAATTTTCTATTGGCCCGCATCCAGGAACCTCGGTTCAATTCGGCAAGCCTGAAGCGAAAGCTCGAAACCGCAAACATATTGATACGCGACACTTGCGACTTTCGTGGTCTGGGAACGAAGCATGTTCGCTTGGCAGTCCGTCCGCGGGCAGAGAACCGGCGACTACTAATCGAGCTAAATCGAATCGGAAGAAGCGTGAGGGTGCGCAGGAAGAACGGACGATGACGGCGCGGACAATCATGATCCAGGGGACCGGGTCAGGGGTGGGAAAGAGCGTAATCACCGCTGCGCTCTGCCACTACTTCAACGAAATGGGCTTTCGCGTGGCTCCGTTCAAGTCGCAGAACATGTCGAACAACTCCTTCGTAACCGTGACCGGTGGCGAAATTGGCCGCGCTCAAGCTTTCCAAGCTTTGGCGGGCGGCGTTGAACCTACCGTCGATATGAATCCGATTCTCTTAAAACCTTCAAGCGAAACGGGCTCGCAAGTGATCGTACGTGGGAAGGCAGTGGCGACGATGACCGCTCGCGAGTACCACCGGTATCAATCGGTTGTTTTCGGAACCATCCAGGAATCTTTGACACGCCTCTTGAAAGAACACGACGTTGTTGTGATCGAAGGAGCGGGTAGTCCTGCCGAAATCAATCTTCGCCCGTACGATATCGCTAACATGTGCGTCGCTCGAATGGCAGCCGCGCCCGTCTTGATTGTCGGCGACATTAGTTTAGGAGGGGTCTTCGCCTCACTTGTGGGCACATTGCAATTGCTTACCGAGGAGGAACAGTCGCTCGTTAAAGGACTCTTGATCAATAAATTTCGCGGGGACATTTCACTCTTAGACGATGGACTGCAATTCCTCAAAGAGAAAACGGGGAAAGCCGTTCTCGGTGTGCTGCCTTTTATCCCTGACCTGCTCGTTGCGGAGGAAGATTGCATCCCGGAATCGAAGTGGCGATGCAAAACGGCCCACGATCCCCAAAAGCTTCAAATTGAAGTCGTCCTTCTGCCGCATATTTCCAATTCCACAGATTTTGAATTCTTAGACAGAGAGCCCGACGTATTTTTGCGTTTTCTCACAAAGCCACCGGTTCCCATCGAACCTCTCCCTGATCTCCTGATATTGCCGGGCAGCAAAAGCACAATCGCGGACCTGTCTTATGTTAATTCTGTTGGATTTGCCCGTTACATCGGTCGTTGCCGCGAAGCCCTTGTCCCCATAGCCGGTGTCTGTGGCGGCTATCAAATGCTTGGCAGGCAGATATTAGATCCGTTGTGTGTTGAGTCATCGACCGCCAGGAGTGACGGGCTAGGTCTTCTCGACGTTACGACAACTTTCGCTTCTGAAAAGACGACTCGACAGATTCGGGCTACTTCCATCATTGGTGAGTGTGAAGTCTCTGCGTATGAAATTCACAATGGGCAAACGACTGGGCAAAGCGCCGAACGTCCCCTTTTTCATATAACCGAGGAGTTAGGGCAGCCTGTAAACCGTCTAGACGGAGCCAGGTCCAACGACGATTTGGTTTGGGGGACCTACCTGCACGGACTTTTCGAATTGCCGGTGTTTCGCTGCTACATCCTTAATACCCTGCGTCAACGCCGTGGCTGGCTTCCGATTCGCAGATCCGGGACTAGTGTCACTACATACGACTTCCAGCGCTTGAGCGATTGGATTCGGGGCGCTATCGATACGGAAATGCTCGATTACATCATGAGTACGGCCCTAAAGGTCGGTTGAGAACAATTACGTGCGGAAGCCCAACCCAGTTCGCTTACTGATAATCAACAACTCGCCAGCACAAAATCGGCTGGCCCGACTGGCGAAGAAGCTTCCTCTAACCGATGTTCTTATCGTAACAGCCCAGAATGGGAAGGACGCGATTGCATCTGGCGTAGCGCATCAACCGGACGTTGCTTTTGTGGATTTGTCGCTATCCGAAACTCGCTTATTCGCTACTATCAGAGCCCTTCGCGCCAAATGTCCAAGGACCCACTTCGTTATTGTTGCTTCATCACCGACCACTGACGTCATAAAACAGTGGCTCAATTCCGGCGTCAAAGGAGTGCTCAGAAGCGATGCTAATCTTCATGAGCTTGCAGATTGCCTTCGTTCGGTCTACGAAGGTGGCAGCTACATCCCAACGAAACAGCGTCCGGCGACACGTACCAACGGAATGGGCCTGACCGCACGCGAACTTGAAGTGCTTCGCTTAATCGCCGCCGACATGCGGAATAAGGAGATAGCAGTGATGCTCTCGATCAGCGAAGGCACCGTGAAGGCCCACGTGCACAACATACTGTCGAAGTTCGGTGCGAATTCTCGGACCGGAGCCATAACAAAGGGTCTTAGCAAGAACTTAATCTGATTCTTACTCTATTCATCATCAAACAGCCTGGCGATCTGTGTTTCAGCCTGCCTGCTTGAGCATAGGACGTTTCGACCTCCTTACATCTCGTGTTTGGCCCATATCTTTCGATATATACCATCCGCTCCATTGCTGACTCTTTACAATTCATGGCCCACTATCCAAAGGGGCGCGTCTCTGAGGGACGCCGGATAACGTGATCCTGACTTCCATACAATGGCATCACTCTCAGAGTGCTGATTGGCGGCTCTGGTGAGGCGACTCAGTTCCGCCGCAGGTATCGATGCCTTCTATGCGAGAGACGAAGCCCATCCGTCCGGTCCTGCTGAACGAGGTGGATCATTTAGGCAGACCCATCGCGCCTGAAGTCTTGTCAGTCGCGCGAGAAATTGGCCCTCGCGCTGTAGCCTACGCCGACAATCTGATCGGCGATCCCGCCGTTACGGTCACGTGCCTTGAGGAAGCGGCTGCGTCAGTATCCGCAGCAATCGCAGAAAAGCAGCGGATGGGAGCCCCCGGCGTGCGGGATATCGGCGCATATCTCTTTCGCACGTTTATTCACCTAATTGATAAGGCCAAGCATAGAGAGATGAGTTTCGAGGATGCTGTTCAAGAATACGGCGAAACGCAGTTCAACCCGACCGAACAAGGCAGAGCGGAAACTGCGGTACTCATAAACGAAATCATGGCCGTCTGCGATCAGGTCTCCCGAGAGATCATATTGCTCAGGCTCCGAGATCAGTCCTGGGAAGAGATTGGCAGGCATTTTGGCATATCGCCCTACGCGGCGGAGACTCGTTATCGCAAAGCCCTTGACCGCGCCAGAAAAACCCTCAGAATACAAAAGTGAACGTTCCCTCCAGGAGGGCCTCACGCTTGCCGGGCGCGAAGGGAAAATCGGGCGCAAGAAAGCGGAAACTTTCCGATAAAGCCTTCCTCGCAATCGGCAACAGGCATCTGGCCGAAGACTTTCCCAATCCAACCCGCCAGGGATGCCCCGAAGACAGCGTGCTGAAGCTGGCTGCCGAGCACCCCGCCCAGATGAGTGAAGAAACCCTGAACCACATCACCCTATGTTCCCCGTGCTACAACCTCTTCGGCGATTTTCTGGGGAAGGCTCCAGTGAAGAGCGCTCATCGCAAACCGACAACCCGTTCGGCAAAAGCCTCGCAATCGTAAAAAAGTTCAACAAAGTTGCATTTTGTCGGTTGGTTTTTCCTCAAAAAAAGCCTCTGTATAGATAGAGGGGAGTTCTCGCCGGACACACTCTCCACGGTACGACGGCACCGGGAAACAACGGTCCGCCGTCAGGTATCGCGCACGGCTGGTAACGACGAACCGGGCGCGAAGGTAGAAACCCACTGGTGAGAGCGCCCGCTCCAAGTGTGTAAAGACGAGCCAGAAAGCGCCTTTCTCCTTCGCCTCGATTCTTCATGACCGCCAATAGTTCGGCGAGAGCTCCACCCGATCAAGCGAAAAGGAACACAAAAAATGAGAAAGCTCTGGAGAAAGGCACGCAGGTTCAAAAGGCAGTCGCGGTATCTGCTGGTAGCGGCGACGGGATTGATTCTCGCCGCGCCAGCGTTCGCCCAGGCCGGCAATTCTCCCTGGGAAAACGCCGTCAATGTCTTGGAGACAGCGTTCACCAGCACCATCGCGCGCGGGTTGTCCCTCGTCGCGATTGTGGTATCCGGCCTCACCTTCGCTTTCGGCGAAGGCGGCTCGAAACGCGTTCTCGCCGGAGTGCTATTCGGCGTCGGCATGGCTATCGCCGCCGTCAACTTCCTCGCCTGGTTATTTCCAGGCTCCTGACACAGAGGCGAGGAGATCATGACGAACACCAAGCGGATCAATACAGTGCATCGCTCGCTCTCAAGGCCTCTCACAATCCTTGGGGCTGAGCGGAAGCTGTTTTTCTTCGCGATGTGCGTGGGCGCAGGCACGTTCAATCTACTGGACAGCTTACTCGGCGGCGTTCTGATGTTCGTGCTGCTTTACGTGGTCGCTCGTTGGGCGACCAAGACCGATCCGCAGATTCTCCGGTTTCTGCTCACCGCTCCCAAACTGCGCACGCAATACGATCCCGCAAAGTTCAGTCCGATTTCGATCCGCAGGGAGAGTCATGCTTAGGCTCAAGCGCATTTTCAAGAATTACGAAGAAACCGGCTCTTTCAATGAGTTGGTGAACCTCTATGGCTTCATCGACGAGCAC
>DASUJR010000049.1:0-5949 GCA_036279175.1 Candidatus Acidiferrales bacterium
TTCTATGCGCCGTTGCGGCCGGATTCTGCGTCGCACTGGCTCGACGTGATCTCGCCCAATCCGCGCTTTCAGTTCACGGCAAAACTGTGGCAGAAATTCACGCACGAAATAAATGCTACGCGCGAAGACGAGAAGGCTGTCCGCGACGGTTTCGACGTGCTGCGCGGCGCAGGCCGGCTGGGCGCAGTGCTGCTGCAGTTCCCTTTTTCGTTTCACCAGACGCCGGAAAACCTGGCGCGCCTAAAAGCATTGCTCGACAGGTTCGCGGATTATCCATTGGTTGTAGAGGTACGGCACGCTTCGTGGTCGCAACCGGAGTTTTACGAACTTCTGCGCGAGCGCGCTGTGGGCATCTGCAACATCGACCAGCCGGTGATCGGAAGGTCGATCAAGCCGGACAACCGCGTGACGTCCGCCACCGGCTATTTCCGGTTGCACGGCCGCCGCTACGACACATGGTTCAGCGACGCGCTTCCAGCGGGCTCTGACGACGATTCCGAAGTGCCGCGTCACGAACGCTACAATTATCTCTACAACGAGCAGGAGCTTCTTCCGTGGGCCGACCGCGTCCAGAACGCAGCCGAGCACGCAAAGACTACATTCGTCATCGCCAACAATCATTTTCAGGGTAAAGCGGCCGTGAACGCGCTGCAGTTCATTCATTTGCTGACGGGCGCGAAAGTGGATGTGCCCGACACGCTGCGCAGCCACTACCCGCAGCTCGACGCGATCGCGAGCGCACCTGCCAAAGAGCCCACCCTCTTCCCGCTTCCGCCAGAGTGACCGCGACGTTCGGAGGGTGCGTGAAGCTATGTGAAGTCTTCCACAGCTCATTTCTGTAAAATACATCCGTGCCGATCAAACTCATCGCAATGGATCTCGATGGGACGCTACTGAACTCCCAATCCAAAGTTCCCGAAGAAAACGCGCGCGCGATTGCGGAAGCGGCTGCGCAAGGCATCGAGATCGTCGTGGTGACGGGACGGCGGTATCACTCGGCGCGGCTGATCGTCGACGCGCTTCCCTGCGAACTGCACCTGATCGTGAACAATGGCGCGCTGATCAAATCCAAAGAGGGCGAGACGGATCAACGCTTTCTGCTGCCGGCATCGACGGCGCGGCGCGTGCTGGAGGCAACGCCGGAATTCCGTTCGAGTGCATCTGTCGTTTTCGACCGCCCACGCGAAAACCAGGTAATCCTGGAAACGGTTGATTGGGACGATCCCTTTCGCGGCGGATATTTCCGGCGAAGCCGCGAATTTGTGGCGCAGGTTTCTCCGCTGACGGATTGCCTCAAGCCGACGAATGGCAAGCCGCCTGAAGATCCGATCCAGGTGATGTTTGTTGGCCTCTGCCAGGCGATTCGCGATGTGCGCGAGAAGCTGCAGCGGCTCGATTTCGCAGGCGAATACACGCTGGCATTCACCGAATACCTGACGCGCGATATTTCCGTTCTCGATGTGCTGCGGCACGGCGTTTCAAAGGGTGTCGCGCTGGCCGAATGGGCGAAGCGACTCGGGATCAAGCGCGAAGAGGTGATGGCCATCGGCGACAATTGGAACGACCGCGAAATGCTCGAATTTGCCGGTTTACCCGTTGTGATGGGCAACTGCGTGGATGTATTGAAGTCTCAGGGCTGGACGGCTACGCTTACGAATGACGAGAACGGCCTGGCGCACGCGATCCGAAAATTTGCGCTAGCTGGATAGCCAAGTCCTATCATGTGCCTGCCCTCCATGACACGACGACTGCTTTGGCTCGCGATCCTGGCTGGCGCTGGGACGCTTTTCGCTATACCTTCTGCGCGCGCGGACTACGCCGTGCTGCGTTCCGGCGCACGTCTGCACATTACCAGCTATCAACGCATCGGCAATCGAATGCGTCTCACCATAGCGGGCGGAACGGTCACAGTCGCTGCAACCGACGTGATTGCTATCGAGCCCGAGGAAGTGTTTACGCCGAAACCTCCTGCTGCTGTTCCCCCGGACATTAGCGGACCGTATGCGGAGTTGATCCGCACCGCTGCGGCAAAGCATGGAGTCAACGGAGCGCTCATCCAGCGCGTGATTGCGGCAGAGTCGAATTTCAACCCGCGAGCGGTTTCGGCAAAAGACGCGTTCGGCCTGATGCAACTCCTCCCCGAGACGGCGGCGCGCTATAAAGTTCTGAACATGTTCGATCCCGCGCAGAACATCGACGCGGGCACGCGCTACCTGAAGACGCTGCTCGACCAATACGACGGAAATCTGGCGCTCGCACTGGCCGCCTACAATGCCGGACCGCAAACCGTCGCGCGGTACGGCGGTGTTCCGCCCTTCCCGGAAACACAAAGGTACGTGCGCCGCATTACATCGGAAATGACCCAAGTGAAGGCACAGAATCGGCGCATTGGCGCCGAAAGCCTTACCAGACTAGCTTCAGAATAGCCGAAGGAATAGCGAACTTTATTCTTGCGGTGGTTGGCTTGTGGGCGGCTGATTCAAACCCGCTGGTGAGCCCATGACGCCGCCCGGTGCGCCAGCCTGGCCCAATCCCTGTTGAATCGCGAGAGCCTGCTCCTCGATGGGGTTGTAGATGAATTCCCACTGGTTGTATTTCTTCCCGCCCTTGTAGACTTTCACGGACGTGCGATCGACTGTGCTGCCGACCCCGACGAGAAATCCTCCAATCACAGGGCTATCGACCGGTCCGGTGGGCTTCATCTGCACCAGCGCCTTCAGAGCTGCCGGGGCCATCGATGGCATTCCGGGAAGCTGCGCCATGCAGCCGGTCTGATTCTGCGAAGTGGAGCTCCCGCCCAGCTGAAAGCTGTTTGACGGTGTGGTTGGCGCCGGAGCTGGAGGCAACACCTGGCCCGGCGTGCTTGTCGCGGACTGCGCGATCGGGGACTGACTCGGAACGGCAGCTGATGTTCCGGGCGGACAATTGCCCTTCGAGCCCGGGCCCATTTGATCGCTATCATCTTCGTCTGAATCGGAATCGGACTTTTGCAACGCCGTAACTTGCGCGCCATACAAATCGAGTATCGCCATTTGCTGCATCGTGGCGTATTTCACGCTGCCGATAATCTGGCCGGCTGCATTCGTGTAAATGAAACGCCATTTGCCATCCTCGTTCGAGTTCATCGGATCCTTCAACGCTTCCGGTCGAATGAAGTGGAGATCGGCAACACCCTTCTGCAACGCATCGAGGTCTTGCGGATAATGACCCGTTTTGCGGTAGTACACGCGAATGGCGCGAACGAACTGGTTGCCGCGCCAGATCATCTGATCTTCGCGGTCGCGCATTCCTTCCGTCCGTCGATTCATGAAAATGGCCGTCGACGTAACGAGCATCAGTGTCATCATGAACAGGACAAGAAGCAACGCATACCCGGATTGCTCAGACTTGCGCGAAGCCGGACCACGCACGTGCGCGTCGACACCGCTGGCGCTGCCAAAATCACGCACACACGGCGCTTGGTGAATCACCGGACGGACGCGCATCGAAAACGGTCGCCCCTTCATGGATTGATCGCCAGCTGATCGGGCGGCTGCTCGAGTGGAACTGAGGTCTGCCGTCCGGTTGAGACTTCCTCCACCTGCGCCGAGTCGTTGCCGATATGCAAGAGCCGGAAATTTCCGAGGAACGTATCCCCCTCA
This sequence comes from Candidatus Acidiferrales bacterium, assembly GCA_036279175.1. Lineage (GTDB taxonomy): Bacteria > Acidobacteriota > Terriglobia > Acidiferrales > UBA7541 > Palsa-295. The sequence goes on from DASUJR010000049.1 coordinate 3,642, forward strand.
GCTATGATCAGCACGTCGTCGCCACTCAGGAAGAATGCTACGCGTTCGCTGCTGCCGGAACGGTTTGCATACCCGAAAAATTGAGCAGGGACCTGGAGCGGAGGCGGCGCGGTCTGTACCGGCACAACCGGATCGGGATGAGGATTCTTGGGGCGTACCGGCGCAGGCGGCGGCAGCGGCTGGCCGCTGAAAATGTCGCGCTGGATGCCCTCGTATTTCGCGTTGTGAATTTTCTGCAGCAGATCCAGGCGCAGGTCAGGCTCGTGAATATCCAGGGGCGTAAACTTTACGTTTGCCGCGACAATGGCCGGTGCGCCATTCGAGCCGCCGAACATGCTCATCGCATCACGGAAGAACAGCCAGGCCAGCGAAGCCAGCAAACTGACAAGCACGTAAATTTGGGCGCGACGCCACATAGTTTCTACGCCGTTACACTCTAAAGAAGGTGCGCAGCTTTAGATTCAGCTTGATCGCACCCCCCTTTGCGGAAGTCAGCTGCAAATCATTCAGCAGATAAAAATTCTTGGACTGCTCCAGCCCGTTGATGAACTGAATCACCGACGCATAGCTCCCGTCAACGCTCGCAGTAATCGATAACTCCTTCACGCCGTGCGTTCCGGCGTCGGCTTCTTTGTACGCCGTATCCGATATCCGCAACCCCGCTTTGGTGGCAATCGCGCTGAGATCCGCGTCAATGCTCGAATACCCCGTGCCGGGCGAGAGAAACTTGTCCTGATAAAATTGTTTGCATTCCTCTCCCACTCGCGGCAGCGACGCGCGTATTTTCCGCCCGCGGGCAACGTCCGCCTCGCGAAGCCTGGCTTCGAGTTTCAGGTGAGTGAGTTCAGCTCTCATATCGGCGGAGCTTTGACGCGACGTCAGCCACAGAAACACGCCGGCGCCGATATCTGCTGCCAGCAGCACGGCCAGCACAACAATCACAATCTTCTTTGTTCGTCTCCAATCGTCCTTAGTGCTCATATACTCTGGTAGTCAACCGTCAAATCGAGCATGATCTGGTCCAACCGATCGGCCTGAGCCCCCGTCTGCGTGTTGTGCCGCTCCGAAATAATTTCCAAGTTCGAAAACGACTGAGACGTTTCCATCGCCTTCAAGAACCTGACCTTCTGCTGATCGTTGACCGCTCCGATCAAAAGTTTCAACTCCGCGCGTCCGTTCACCAGCTTAGGGGAAATACTGACCACGCGGACGCCGTCAGGCAGCGTCTTCTCGAGTGACTGGAAAATATCCGTCCACGGAAAACTGCGCTCATCAATCAGCGAGTTCAGGAAGTTCGCGCGATCGAGCGTGTCGCGTGCCTGCGGCGAATGGAAGTAACTTGCAAGTTGTGCCTGTTCCGCGGAGCTCTGGAGAATCTCCTGCTGCGATGCAGCGATTTCCGCACGTACTTCGCGGTTCGAATTCCAGGAGATATACGCAGCGCGCGAAAGGAGGACGAGGGCGATGACAGCGGCCAAGCCAATTAGAACGGCAGCAGCAACGAATGGCCTCCGATTTTGCTGGGGCGTGGTCGATAAATTTAGACGGGTTTTCATGAGTCGGAACTACGTATTCTTCTCTTCCGTACGATCACGCGTCATTCATGGTCCAACCAACCAGCGCGTCCAGATCCTGCTCGATCAACTCGCGAGCGCCTGAACCGACGCGGCCCGCGGTTAGCGAACCAGCAAGCGCTTCCACAGGTACGCGAAGTTCGTCAGCCAGCGCAATCCGAAACGCTTCGTCTCGCACGCCTGAACCGGCGACACGAGCGCGATCGACCGACTCACCCCACGTGTCCTGATAATACGCAATGGCCGGGAAAATTTCGTCCAGCATCGCATGAGCCGCCAGGCTGCTCGACACTTCGGACGACCGGTACACGCACAGATTCGATCCGCGAACGATCACGGTTGTGAGCGTTCTGCCTGACATTCGGATCAGCAGCGTCGAGCCGCGGTCCTCCAGCAGCGCAAGCGATGCCAGTGTCGCGCCAAGAACCACGCCCGTACTTGCCCCGAGCGATTCGACCGTCTGCTCGTATTCTCGAACGATCCGCTGCCGCGCAATCGCGGCCATCACTTCCAGCTTTCCATCGCGGCCCTGCTGCCGCATCCAGGAAACCACGGTTTCTTCAACGTCGAACGGCACGCTTTTCTTCAATCTCCAACGCAGCAACGGCAAAGCTTCCTCGGCTCTGCGTGGAAGCGATTCGAACGGGAGAATGAATACCCTGACCACAGCGTCCGGGACCAGAACCGCGACAGGCGCGCCGTGGTGCGGAACGCGCGCGAACACGCGACGCAAT
>DASUJR010000050.1:0-3929 GCA_036279175.1 Candidatus Acidiferrales bacterium
GATGGCCGCCCGCGTGGTCAGCATGCCGAGCTGGGATCTTTTCGAAAAGCAGCCGCAAAGCTACAAGGACGACGTTCTGCCCGCGCGCTTCGCGTTACGCATCGCTATCGAGGCCGGTTCGCCGCTCGGATGGGAACGTTATGTGGGCCGGGAGGGCGTGGTCATTGGAATGACTCGTTTCGGCGCTTCGGCGCCATATAAAATCCTGGCTGAAAAATTCGGGTTCACCAAGGCTCATGTGATCGAAAAGGCGCACGAACTGCTGGGCAAACAAAGCGCGTAGCGGGTTCCGCTCATCGAAAGCTGCAGCGCAAGCGGTCTTGACGTTCGCGGTTTGTCTCATACATCTCCCGTTGGATGAGGTGGAAGAATATAATGAGCTTTCCGCATAACTTTCTGAATCAAACAAATTAATGAGATAGCGACTGAATGTCGTATAAGCCTATATGAAATGAATAAGATACGTCGGATTTCGGCTTGTTCTGCTGAATGAGATCGAAATCGCCAGCTTACCCTTGGCGGCAATTCACGCGGCATCACCAACCGATATATCATTCCGGAGGAGAATCGCTTCCATGTCCCAGGCCAATGTTGCGGCGCAATCGAGACCGACCGAATCCACCGGGCACCGGGTTCCGGCGCCTTGCGCCATGGTGATCTTCGGAGCTTCCGGGGACTTGACGGAGCGAAAACTCGTGCCGGCGCTTTACTACCTTTCCCGCGCGCACCTGCTGCCGGACGGATTCTCCGTGATCGGGTGCGCCAAGACGCCCTACACCAACGAGAGTTTCCGCAAGAAAATGCGGGATGGCGTGAAGAAGTACCTCAACATTCCCGATTCCGATCACGCCATCCTTGACGCCTTTACTCAGGATGTTCATTACATTTCCGACGATTTTGGCGACCCGAAGGCTTACGGCCAGCTTAAAGAGCTGCTTGACCATCTTGATGAGGCGCGCGGTACAGAAGGCAATCGCCTTTTCTATCTTGCGACCCCGCCCAGCTTCTTTCCGGTCATCGTGAACCATTTGGGCGCGGCCGGCCTCTCGAAACCCAAGTCCGAAGGCGAAAGCTGGACGCGGATTGTTGTTGAAAAACCTTTTGGACGCGACCTGAAATCCGCCCGCGAACTGAACAAAATTCTCACCTGCGTCTTCAATGAAGACCAGATCTATCGCATTGACCATTACCTGGGCAAGGAGACGGTGCAGAATCTGCTGGTCTTCCGCTTCGGCAACGGTATCTTTGAGCCTTTCTGGAACCGCCGCTATATCGACCATGTGCAAATCGCGGTCGCCGAAGAGCTGGGGGTTGAAAACCGGGGAGCCTATTACGAAGAAACGGGCCTGACGCGGGACATGATTCAGAACCACGTCCTCTCGCTCTTGAGCCTCGTCACTATGGAGCCCCCGGCCATTTTTGACGCGACGGCAGTTCGCGACGAGAAAGCCAAAGTGATGCGCGCGGTCCGCCCCATTGCGCTCGACCGGATGAGTGAATACACGGTGCGCGGACAGTACGTGGAAGGCTGGCCGAACGGCCAAAAGCTTCCAGCTTACCGCGCTGAACCCAAGGTTTCTCCGCAGTCGACGACGGAAACTTTCGCGGCGCTGAAGCTGAACATCGATAACTGGCGCTGGGCCGACGTTCCTTTTTATCTCCGTTCAGGCAAGCGGCTTCCCAAACGCATCTCAGAAATCACCGTGAAATTCCGCCGCGCACCCCATTTGCTGTTCAAAGGCACCGGGATTACCTCGATTGAGCCGAATCATCTCTCGATCCACATCCAGCCGGACGAGGGCATGTCCCTGATGTTTAATGCCAAGATTCCAGGCACAACGATGCAAATTCGCCCCGTCACCATGGAGTTTCGCTACGAGGATGCGTTCGGCCAGTCCGCTCCGACCACCGCCTATGAGACGCTGCTGCTCGATTGCATGCTGGGTGACTCGATGCTCTTCACGCGCAACGATTTTGTGGACCTCGCCTGGGAGCTGATTACGCCGCTCTTGAACCATTGGCAGGAAGATGGCAGGAAAGGGCTCTCGTTTTATGAAGCGGGCACCTGGGGACCCTCTGAAGCCGACGCCTTTATCGAGCGCGATGGACGGAAATGGGAAGATCTGTAAGACTCGGGAAAATGGTGGGCCTGGAAAGAATTGAACTTTCGACCTCACCCTTATCAGGGGTGCGCTCTAGCCAACTGAGCTACAGGCCCAAACGACGAATGGCCGGGAACGCTGATAAGGATCGCGTCCACGGCAGGTTTATCTAGTATAGGCAAGCCCCGCAAATTTGTGCAAGCCTATTAAGGACGTTCAACCGGAATGGCAAAACTCATCTCGGTTTTCAACAACAAAGGCGGAGTCGGCAAGTCAACCATCTGCTGGAACCTTGGGGATGCTTTGGGCAGAAAAGGCAAAAGGGTTCTCCTCATCGACTTCGATCCGCAATGCAATCTCTCGATCGCGATGCTGGGGGAAAGTCAGTTTGTAAAGACGCTTCCAACACAGAACGTTCCATACGGAACAACGATCAGGTCATTCCTTCAAAGATTTTTGCAGAATACGGGCGGCGAGGAAATTTTCTTACACAATGGCGGTCATACCAGTCCGAACGCTTATCTGATTGCTGGCGATTTCTGGCTGAACATTTACGCCGATTCCCTCAACGTGGGCGCTGACCTGCTCACGGGCACGGGGCTCAGCCGGTATGTAGCGTTGCAAAAAATCGTAGCTGCGGCAGAGGTGAAGATCGGGCACGCGTTTGATTTTGCAATCGTCGACCTACCGCCGTCGTTTGGAGCCTTGGTGAGAGCTTCCTTTTATTCGTCCAACTACTATCTTGTGCCTTGCACGTCCGACAATTTCAGCGTCTACTGCGTTGGTCTGATCGGGCAAATGGTTCCTTCGTTCATTAGCGACCGGGAAGTGGGACTGAAGAGGTTCAAGGATACGAATCCTCACTTCACAGATTTTGACGTCTTGGGGAAGCCCGTGTTCGCCGGCTGGATTTTCAACGGATTCGACACTGCCAGGAGGCGCAGAACCCCACAGGAAATGACAGCGGACGCGGTAATGGGCGAAAAGGAAATGATCCAAGCTGATAAGACCATGCACGACCGAGTGTCCGAAGCCATCCGCGACGATCTCGTAGGAAGCCTGCGACAGAAAGTGAAAAGTTTTGATCCAGTCGTTAGCGGATTGCCAGATGGGTTTCGAATAGGAGACATCGAAGATGCGAACGTGCTTATTCAGAACAGTCTTTGGTTAAACGTCCCAATCGGTTATCTCGACAGCCATGATCAGGTCGTTACGCTTCAGGACCGTAGGCGATGGGCACAAAATCAAATCGAGCAAATTCAACTCATTCGACAAAAGTTTAACGAGACTGCTGCAATAGTAGAGAAAGTCTGTGTGTAGCTATAAAACTCTCCGATACCTGTTTGATTGTCCAGACGTTATTCGTGATGATAGCTTCCATTGCGGGTCTGACCGGAAGCGCCGGAACACTTTTTAGGACGCTACACAAATGGGCATCATCCGGTGCTCTTCATTCCGAAAGCAATTCCTCCCACAGTAATTTGCAACAGGTGCAGCAACTCGGGTGATGCGGCCTCTGAATTGCGCCGCCAGCGTTCGAGGAAGCGAAGTTGCAAAAAGTTCAGCGGGTCGACGTAAGGATTGCGCAGGCGGATGGATTCCGCCAGCACCGGCTGCTGCTCGAGTAACTGATGGCTGTTCCGGATTGCCAGGATGTGGCGCACAGTTCGCCGGTATTCCGCTTGAATCTGGCCGAAGATTTTCTCCCGCAAGCTCGCCGGACGCACCAGCGCCGCGTACCGGCCCCCAATATAAAGATCGGTCTTTGCCAGCGAGACTTCCGCATTGTCGACGAGCACGGAAAAGAACGGCCAGCCCGTGTACATT
>DASUJR010000051.1:0-9039 GCA_036279175.1 Candidatus Acidiferrales bacterium
ATGAGCGGCGACCATCAGAGCGTGTTCGACTTTCTCTGCGCTCTCGGCGCCTCTGCGGTAAAAGCGGTTCGCGTTTCCTCGTCGTCCTTGCGCTTCTCTCGGCGTTCTCTGTGTTTCGCGTTTGCTTTCCGCTCTTGGCCTTGTCTTTCGCCTTTGGCTTGAGCGGCCTTCATTAGCACCTCAGCCGCGCCATGCCAATTCGCCAATCACTCCTGCGTGCGTCAATGGAGGCTACAAAAGAAAGTCTTCTGACTCGTCGCGACCGCTGAATCTTCGCGAACCGCCCTAGCGGCGCTTATCCTTTTGGCCACAGCTACTCGAGGCGATAATTCGGCGCTTCGCGTGTAATGATCACGTCGTGGACGTGGCTTTCTCTAAGCCCCGCCGACGAGATCCGTATGAACTTCGCGCGCTCCTGCAATTCGTTCAGATTCGCCGCGCCGCAATAACCCATCCCGCTACGCAGCCCGCCCACCAGTTGTTCGACCAGCCCTGCCACCGGCCCCTTGTACGGCACCTGCCCTTCAATTCCTTCCGGCACCGATTTCCCGCGCGCCGCGTCTTCCTGCGCGTAGCGGTCCGCCGACCCCGCTTCCATCGCGCCCAGCGATCCCATCCCGCGGTACTCCTTGAACGTCCGCCCTTGATACAGAATCGTCTCGCCCGGCGACTCTTCCGTTCCCGCGAACAGTCCGCCGATCATCACGCACGCCGCCCCTGCCGCCAGCGCCTTCGTGATGTCGCCCGAGAATTTCACGCCGCCGTCCGCGATCACGGGGACGCCGGTGCCTTTCGCCGCGCGCGCGCATTCCATCACCGCCGTCATCTGAGGCACGCCCGCACCCGTCACCACGCGCGTCGTGCAAATCGACCCCGGCCCGATTCCCACCTTCAGCCCGTCAATACCCAACGAAATCAGATCCCGCGCGCCTTCCGCCGTCGCCACGTTGCCCGCGAGCAACTGGATCTCCGGCACTTTGTTTTTTACCGCGCGAATCGCTTCCATCACGCGCGTCGAATGACCGTGCGCCGTATCGATCGCCAGCGCGTCCACCTTGCGCCGCGCCATTTCCTGCGCCCGCTCCAGAAAATCTCCCGTCGCGCCTACGGCCGCGCCCACGCGCAAGCGTCCATGCTCGTCTTTCGCCGCGGCAGGGAACTCGATCTTCTTTTGGATGTCCTTTACCGTGATCAGCCCCTTCAAGTTGAAATCGTCGTCCACCACCAGCAGTTTTTCGATGCGATGCCGCTGCAGGATGCGCTCCGCTTCGTCCAGCGTCGTCCCTACGGGCACCGTCACCAGATTGTCCTTCGTCATGATGTTATTTACCGGCTGGTCCAGGTTGCGCTCGAACCGCAAATCGCGGTTCGTCAAGATCCCGACCAGCTTCGTCCCGCGCGTCACCGGCAGCCCCGACACTTTGTATTTGTTCATGATGTCCAGCGCCTGGCGCACGGAAATTTCCGGCGGTATCGTCACCGGATCGACGATCATCCCGCTTTCCGACCGCTTCACGCGATCCACTTCCTCGCCCTGGCGCTCGATCGTCATGTTGCGGTGAATGAACGCGATCCCGCCCTGCCGCGCCACCGCGATCGCCAGCCGCGACTCCGTCACGGTGTCCATCGCCGCCGCCACGATCGGAATGTTCAGCGGGATTCGCCGCGAAAGACACGTGCGCGTATCCGCCTGCGCCGGCAATATCGACGACTTGCCCGGCAGCAGCAACACATCATCAAACGTCAGCCCTTCCGGTATCGCTCCGTCAATCATCCCTTCTCCTATGCTTTAGTAGCGCCGGTGCCTCGCCGGCGTTTTGTCTTTCGCGGTCCCACTCAATGTACCTCACGACCGCCACAGACTGATCTGCTTTCGCTTTTGTAGCTTGCCACCTGCCCGTCGCTCTTCATCATCGGTGGGTGCTCTTCTCGCGCCGCGTTTTTCGTGTTAGGACACGACCTTGGTCGTGCCGTCGCCATGTCAAAAATGAAATAAAAACCAGTGTCTTTAGCCGCTGGTAGGGCCTTGGTGAATCCGCGCGATCCGCACAATCCGCAGCCGGAATTCGCCTCGGCCTTGCCTCCTTGTTTCCCTGCTCCCTTGCTTCGTTCTTTACTTCCTTGCCTCCAGAAACAAAAACGCCCAGCATCCTTCGCTGGGCCATCACTCCGTTCCACTTGTGCCGAGACAACTCATCCGTAATCCCCAGATTGTAGGCGTCTCGCCCACATAAATCAAACGTCGCGTTTCTGCAATGACGGCACAAGCTGTGCAGAGGTCAGCATTCGCAATTTAATTCTTCTGGACTGGCACTCGTGGCGCGTTCGCGTATACTGGCGGTTTTCCGGAGCTGAAATGATGAGGGAGGGGCCGGTGACACGGTGTCGGCTGTTCGTATCATGCGCAACTTTGCTTGTGGCGGGAGCATTCACCGTTTCGCCGCCTTCCCACGCCGCCGCGTCGAATCGTGCCACCACCCAAGCAGCGCAAACGAGCGCGGCCGCGCAGACTACTCAGACTTTGGCGACCACACCCGCGTCTGACCTGCAACTCATTCCGCAGCCGCGCGAAGTCAAGCAAACCGGCGGCGCGGAGTTCCGCGTCACGCGCCACACGAAAATTGTGGTTGATAAGGACTTTCCGCGCGAGTTTCAAGGCGCGCAAATGCTGCAGGACGAGGTTGCGAGCTGGACGGGATGGAAGCTGCGAATTGAACGCGCCGATCATCTGCCCGGAGGCTCGGATTTTATTTACCTGGGCGATGCGACCAAAGATCGCCGCCTGCGTGAGGCCTTGGGAACCAGCGGGCTGGCGATGCAGCAGGGATTTAGTCCGCAAGGATATGCGATTTTGGCGGCGCGTCGAAGTATTTTGGTCGGCGGAGCGAGCGAGCAGGGCGCATTTTACGGCGCACAGACGTTGAGGCAATTGCTTCGGCCGCTGGAAGCGGCAACCGCGCAGGATCCCGCAAGCGGCGGACCAGACCGGTCGCGGGAATCTGTTCCCAACTTCGATCCAAGCAAACCCACTCCAGGTCCAGCCAACCGTGCGTCGGTGCCCTCCTACGTCAGCGGCCTCCAATGTCCGGCCGTAGCAATTCGCGATTGGCCGGCCATGAAGTGGCGCGGCGCGAGCATAGATATCAGCCGCGGCCCCATTCCGACCCTCGCGTTCATGGAAGAGGAAATTCGCGTGCTCGCGGGCTACAAGCTGAACATGTACGCGCTGTATATGGAGGACGTCTTCACGGTGAAAGGCAACGAACTTTTCGCGCCACCGGATGCGCTTTCCGCCCAGGAAATCACCGAGCTGGCGGACTACGCGAAAAAGTATTACGTGACTCTGTTGCCGGAGCTCGAGACGTTCGGGCACTTGCACAATATCCTTCGCTACGATTTGTACGGCGATTTGGCGGAGGTACCCCACGGCGCCGTTCTCACTCCCACTCAGCCGGGAACTTACGACTTGCTGGGAAAATTGATTGCGCAGATGTCGCCGCTTTTCCCTGGGCCGTTTTTCCATATTGGCGCGGACGAAACCGTTGAGCTGGGGATGGGGAAAACGAAGGAATTGATTGCCAAAGAGGGTTTGGGACCAGTCTATCTGGCGCACATCGCAAAGCTCGATTCGATGCTCAAGCCCTACCACAAGCAGACGATGTTCTGGGCGGACATTGCCGAGAAATTTCCGCAGCTCCTCCCCACGCTGCCAAAAGACGTCATCCCGGTGATTTGGACCTACGGCGTGAAACCTTCATACGATGCCGATTTGCAGCCGTTTAAGAATGCCGGATTACAGATCTTTGTCTCGCCCAGCATCGACAACTGGTCGAAGGTCTATCCGGATTTCAACGCGGGTTTCATGAACATCCGCAATCTAACGCGCGACGGGCAGGCATACCACGCCATGGGCCTGCTCAACACGGAATGGAAAAATCTCGGCGAAGACCTGGACGGGATGGACTGGCCCGGATTGGTTTTTGGCGCAGCCTGCGGCTGGCAACCGGGGGAATCCTCAGTGAAGCAGTTCGAGGACAGCTACGATTGGGCGTTTTATCGCAATTCCGACCACACTTTCGAAGACATTTTAGCCAAACTGGCGGACACCAACTCGCTGCTCGACGGCGTGAAGATGGATGGGACGGGCGTTTCGTATTTTTGGGCGAGTCCGTTTTCGAAGTTGGGCGTGCAAGAAGCGTCTACCGCCGCGCCTGTGGTGCAGCAGCTCCGGATCGACGCGGAGCAGGCTTGGGAGTCGCTGCTCGACAACGGCGCCAAAGCGCGATTGCACGCCGGCACGCTGCCCGACCTGATTTTTGCGGCGCAGCGCCTGGACACTCTCGGAATGAAATTCGAATACACGCAGGACATCAATCAACTCTATTGGAACGCGTATATGGACATGGCCAACCGGCATCAGGTGATACATGATTTGGCCGGGATCAGCGCGGTCAATGGACGCATGGAAGATCTCCGCGAAAAGGTGACGCAACTGCGCTCGATGTACGAACAGCAATGGCGCACGGAGCACCGTTCGGTGTGGCTCGGAGACGTGCTCGTGCGTTACGACACGCTGGCGGCAACGGTGCAGGACGAAATCAACCGCATCCGCCAAATCCGCGATCAATTTTTGCACGAAGGAATTTTGCCTCCGCCTGAAGATGAGGGATTTTTCGGCAAACCCCAGGCGGGCAGCAATCCCTGATCCGTTCAACCCCCACGCGACCGTACGACACTAATAGTCCGCCTTTGCGACGGATTCTCTGCGAACTCTGCGCCTCTGCGGTGAGCATGTCGCTTTACGAGAAAGTTAGCCTGGGAAATCGGCGATTCAAGTGCACGTTCAAACGCCTGGGTCGTACAACATCGGGAAGAACTGGCCCTCCACTTTTTCGCCTGCTGGAATGATCGGTACGCCTTGCAATAGCGGTTCGTTGCTCGCCGATCGCACACCATCTTTCATTACATTAATCACCGTCGCGCGGCGCGAATGGTCGGAATGATTCGCAAACGATCCATGCACCAGCCGTGGGTGATGGAATGTGGCTTCGCCTTTTTTCAGTTCAACCGCCACCGGGTGTTGAAACTCGCGTTTCTGCTCATCCGTCAGGACGGCATCGATCGCCGTCATATCTCCTGCCAGGCCCGTGATTGGCAGATCGGGCCAGCGATGGCTTCCGGAAATGTATTGCAAGCATCCGTTCTCCCGCGTCGCGTCATCCAGTCCGATCCAGCAGGTCAGATGGGCCAGCGGTTCGGTTCGCGTCCAGTAAGAATAATCCTGATGCCACGCCACCACTCCTCCATGATGCGCGGGTTTGCAGAAGAGCTGGTCGTGCCAGAAGCGTACGGCTCCGCCTAGAAGTTGCGACGCAGGCACGGTAAACGCAGGGTTCCACAGCAGATCGTGAAAACCGGCTGCAACGCGCCATGCGCCCAGCGCATGAAACAGCACATGGTCGGGATCGGCTGATTCATTCGAGTTGTATTCGTAAAATAAATCTCTGTCTTCAGGTCGCGCATCCAGCAGCCCCGCCAGCTCCTGTCGCAGCGCTTCCACTTGCTCATCCGACAGGACGCGGATTCCGCTCAGGTAGCCATGCTCGTGAAAGAAATCGATCTGCTTCTGTTGCAGCGCGTATGCAGCGGCATCGCGACGATTCGCGTCGTCGAACAGCCGCCCGACGCAATGATGATCCATGGAAAGATCGCGCTTCATAACTTCTGTTCAGCCTCCACAAACACCGAACGAACCGCGGCGATTGTACACTGCCGCCTCGCCCACAGCCCCGTCGTTGTCGGTTCATGTAGCTCACAGTCAGACGTGAGGCCTTCCTGGTGGGAGGTCCGCATTTGCGCGGGAGTCAGCGCTGCGAAACCGACGCCCGCTATCTCGGGCTGACGCCGAGAACGCGATGGAACATGGGATGTATTTTGACGCCGGTCTCCATCGTAATGGTGTCAGCCACGATAGTTGCCGGACCTTCATGTGCCCATTGATATCCCTCGTGGTGCTCAGTCTTGAGACCGACAACGCCAGTCAGGTAAAAAACATGTGCCGCGGCAGACAAGAAGTGAGTCCATGGAATAATACCCTCTGCAACGGCCCTAGCCTGCGCCGAAAGCAGATCGGACCTCGCTCCGTCAGCAATCGCATGATCGAGACAGAAGTCTTCGACCTGAGCCTTTGAGATCTCGTGAAGCCGAAATACCGGCTTCCGCCGCTTGAGCAGCGCGGCGCACTCGATCAAACTAGGATAATCGCTTATCCATTCGTCCTGTAGGCTTCGCATCCTGTTCTTCGAATACAGCCCCTCGCCCTCCAGAATCATTGTCTTAGTGACCGCTGGCCTAGTTGCCGCCAATTCAATGATGCTGTTGAAGAACTCTATCAATTCGCGCGGGCGCATTAGCGTTCGATCCAAGAGATACTCCGCAGTATTTTCATCCTTGCCGATCTTCGCGGGCACCAGGTCAACGTATCCTACACGTTGCTTCGTATACGTCTGCCGGACAAGATAGTTAACTCGTTTATTTAAGACCGAAAGAAGCTGGGTCCTGTTCCAACGCAAGGCCAGATACAGGCTTCGGTACTTCTCCTCCTGAAAACCAGCATCGCGAGTGAACCTAAACACCCGCTCGATCAGATCGGTCCTCAGCGCCGCAATGATCTTCACGTTTCGGACCTGGAGAAAGTCCCGAACAGTTTCGATCAGACTGCGTATAAGGAGATATCGGAACGACTCGTCCACCCAGTTCTCATCCAGCTTATCAATCAAAACGTAAACTCGATGATCTGCGTCAAATACGTCCTCGTTCAGAAACTGAAGCACATCTGTGAGTTCGCGCATCTGTATCGAGTTGACGACGCTCTTTCCACGCTGCACCACCTCCGCCTTCTCTTCTTCGCTCAATTTCGACGCAGTCCCGGCCCTGAGAGCGGCGGCAGGGATCCTGCCAGCGACGCTTGCGCACAAGTCTCGCTCGACACGCTGGGTGATTTCCTTGATTCGGTACTCCGTCTCTTCCCAAAACTGATCGCCCCACTGCAGTAGGTAGTTCACCGCGCGCTTCTTGTGAGCATCGCGCGTAAAACGATTCTTAAGTCTTCCGATCAGGGTCTCCGTATCAGCCTTGCTATTCAGGTCGTAGCGCCATTTAAGCAGTTCGACAGTGAATACGTGTCGCCACAAAAGCTTAAAAAAGAGGTCCAGCTTGACGCCTGCCTCAAGAAAAAACTGGAGCACCGTAGAATTCGTGATGTAGTTAAACGAGAGGGTTTCTGGTTTGATCACGATCGCGTCTTGCTCTTCGGCTAGGCGATAGAGGAGGGCACTCTTTCCTGCGCCCGTTCGGCCGAGAACAATTCGGCGACGATCAGTGCAATCGGCGAGAGGCTCCAGGTCTCCGTTATCCACAAAGCACTCGGAGAGAAACCGCGAGTCCTCCTCGGCGGCGGCCGCCCCAATAGAGGCGTGTTTGCGGAAGGTAAACTTATCTGCATACGCCATAGAGAAAATAGAATATACACGCGATGCTGAGGTCAGGGAAGAGAGCAATGCGTGTGGCCGCCGGCCGCGGGTGCCACAAAGTTCGTACGTTCACTCCCGCCGAACAACATATAGTCAAAGGCCTTTAGTGGCCGTCCCGTACCGGTACCCGAAAAAACCACACTCCACACAAGGCCTTTGTCCGTACTCCCCGCACCGCCATCAGTAGTACTACGCACCCATCCGTAGAACTACGCAACCTCATTTTCTGCAGTTTTGCGATCTATTCAAAATTCCTTTTCCCTGCTAGCGTGAGTCGATTTTCATGTGAGAATTCATGAAACCTGACGACTTCGCCGGTTACACACCACGCCAAATCAGAAGGTTCTTACGCAAAGGCCGCCGACCCTGGGCCCCCGGCGAGCGTCCAGCACAACCAGCCGGAAGCTCCTTGTTCCCCGGCGGCAACGTTCGCCTCCTGACCAGCGCCCCGGAATGGGCCTTCGGTCCAAACCCACCTCCAGTCTTTCCGGGTCCACCGCCGCCCGGAACCTTCGCCGAACGAAGCGGCTCGACGGTGCAGCCTTTAGCCCCGCCCCCGCTCCACGCACCAGACCAAGCCGGACTGCCCGGCACCACTAATTCAAATCAATCAGAGGAGATTCCCGCGCCAGAGCCCATCGCTCTCGTAGTGCGCGAGATAAACGACAACATGGAAATAAACGAAAAGATGATCGAGAATTCCAGCCTTACCGAAACACCCGAAATCCAGTCATCACCCGAAACCGAAGACTATCAAGAACCCGAAATCGAGCTTCCGCTTCCCGTCATAGTCGCCCTCCAGGAACGCGAAGCCCGACGCCAAAACAGCGAAGAAGAATTTGCGGGTGCCGCACCCTTGGCTGACTCCGTCAGTCACGCTTCTAGCGTGCCGGAGGAACGTGCGGATGTTCGCAGTTCCAAGTCTCGTAACAAACAAGAGCAGGAGGAGATAAGCCTCAGCCACCACTCACCCCGCTGCACCATCTGCAACCACCCCGAACGAGAGGCCATCGAGCAGGGCTTCCTCCACTGGGAAAGTCCGACCCTCCTCGCCTATGAATACGACCTCGGTCAGCGCCGCGCCGTTTACCGCCACGCCCGCGCCTTCGGCCTCTTCGAAAAACGCGCCGCTCGCACCCGCCGCAGTCTCGAATTCGTGATCGAACAGGGAGAAACCATCACCCCCACCGCCGACAGCCTCATTCGCGCCGTCCGCGCCTATAGCTGCCTCGGTGAAGACGGTCGCTGGACCGAACCCACCAAGCGGGTCATCATCACCCACGAACACATCGACCGTCGCGCTCCTGATCCCCGCGACCGGACCAGTTCGGACGACTTCCCAACAACTGGCGACTACGTCGACTCCAACGGTATGCCGCGATTCACGCCGCAACCATTAGGCACGACAGCAAGCGCGGGATTCGTGTCTTCGCCAATCACAAGTCACCAGTCACCGGACACGAGAATTGATCGGTCCAACTCGCCACTCGTCACGAGCCACTCGCCA
>DASUJR010000052.1:0-2416 GCA_036279175.1 Candidatus Acidiferrales bacterium
GATGATCGGCTCAGCGCGGATTCCCCAGACGATTCTGCTGGGCGGCCCGGAAGGAGTCGGCAAGGCGACGCTGGTCCGCCGGCTTGCGGCCCAACTGTTGGGCGGCGCCGCAAAGATCGAGCAGGACGATTTGAGCTTGCGGGCGAATGTGGACCTGGTCGAGCAGCGCGAGAAATTGCCGGCGGATAAACGGGGCGAGGACCCGCTCCTGTTCTCTACCCATCCCGATTTCGTGACGTTTGCCCCAGACGGCCCTTTGCGGCAGCTTTCCATACAGCAAATGCGTCTGCTGAAGGAGCGCGCTCAGTTTAAACCTCTGACCGGCAGCCACCGCGTTTTTCTGATCGATCATCTCGATCGGGCCAACGAACAAGCGGCGAATTCACTGCTGAAAGTGCTCGAAGAGCCTCCGGACCATTTGATTTTGTTCGCGACGGCGGAGAATCTTTACGATTTGTTACCTACGATCCGCTCTCGTTCAATCGTCTTCCCCATGACGAGGTTGTCGGATGAGGAGATGCAATCCTTCGTCCACTACAGAAGGCTGGAGGATGGTGAGGCGCGATCGATGCTAGCAGAAGGCTGCCCGGGAATGGCCGTGACGCTGGATCTCGACAGATATCGCGAGCGGCGGAATTTGATGCTGGCGCTGCTTGAATGCGGTGCCGGGATCGTACCATTCGCCTCATGGGTACAGGCTTCGGAATCGTTTTCGAACCGAAAGACGGAAAAACTGGATCTGTATCTAAAAATCGCCTACGGCATTCTTGAAGATATTTTAATGTTGTGGCAGGGCTCCGCAGCGTGGCGTAATCGAGACATCAGCGAGCGTGTCTCCCGCATCTCCGGAGCGGTGAATTTCCGATGGATCGAGCGGGCGATCGCCGCGGTCGACGAGCTGGCGCAACTGGTGCGGCGAAATATTCAAAAAACAATAGCGCTCGATGCGGTTATTATTGAATTACGTAACCAGTTGCAGGGTGAGCGCGCCTAACAGCAAAGTTCTTCGCTTTAAGGAATTTATGAACGGCAACGTGGCCAGCCCGCATCAGACTTTAATTCCGCCCAATCGGACCCGACGCATGGAAATCAGAGAAAACAACAAGCGGCCCGTAGCAAAAAAGACGGCGCCGCCGGAACAAACCAATGCCGAGCAGTTCTACTTTTCGAAGCAGATGCAGAGCAAGACGCAGATGGTCGTCGTCCTGATGGATGGCGAACATCTCGAAGGCGTTGTCGAATGGTACGACAGAAGCTGCATCAAGCTGAACCGCGATGGTGAACCGAATCTGCTGCTATATAAGCATTGCATCAAGTATCTGTACAAGTCGGAGCCGGAGTAAGAAGAACCTGCATTGCTGGAATTTCGGGCGGCGAACTGCCGCCTCCGCTACCCGTTGGGTTCGGCAAGGGTTTTGTTTTTCATCGCGAGCCGGGTGGCTCGCCGTTTAGCAGCCTGAGCGTAGCGGCGGTGCTCCTCGTCGGTTTCTGGGAAAATCGGCGGGATTCGCACCTTGCCGCCCCGGCTATCCAGAGCGACGAAAGTCAAATAGGCAGAGGACGTGTGCTTCATTTCGCCGGTATGCAGGTTTTCGACCCAGACCTTCACTCCGATTTCCATCGACGATTGAAACACGCGGTTGACCTGCGACTTCAGCCGCACCAGTTCGCCCACGCGAATGGGATGGAGAAAGGTCATTTGGTCGACAGAGGCTGTGACGACGGGACCGCGCGCGTGCCGCATGGCGGCGATTGCGCCGCAGACGTCGACAAGGTGCATGACGCGACCTCCGAGCATCGTGCCGAGCATGTTGGTGTCGTTCGGTAGGCAAATCTCGGTGTATTCGGACCGGCTCTCGCTCACAAAGCGCGGATGATCTGTCGTCTTCTCTTCGATTGTCATGCCGTGATCGAATGGGGGAAGTGAGGCATGCCGCAGGTTTTGCTTATGCGCTCGCCACGTCCACAATTTTGCGCAGATAGCTACGGCAGAACGCGAGGGCCTGGGCGGCAATGCACGAATCGAGATCGTGCTCACTGAGGCGATTGCCAATTACAGAAAAATGAAGCTGGAGTGTGAACGCCGGCGCGTAATCTTCTTCGCGGATGAAGAGCAACTCCAATTCCCCGGAGTCTTGACGCAGGAGTGAAAACCGGTGCGCCGTGTTTTTCACCTCCACCGGGAATCGTTCACACTGCCCGTGCGCGTAGCCATGGTTGCAGCAGGTTTTCGTCGATTGAAAGGGTTCCGGGCCTACGTGGCAAATTCCGCCATACTGCTCGATCAGCGGTAACCGGGCATTGTGAAAGGCCGGTTCGGCGAGTGGCTCCAGCGGTTCGAAATAGGGGCAAGTCATCGGGCGCTATTTTCCAGTATAGGAGTCAGGGATGTTGCCCTGCTTCCGTTGTTGCGACC
>DASUJR010000053.1:0-5895 GCA_036279175.1 Candidatus Acidiferrales bacterium
GCGAATATCGGCGTAGGCCTCGATCGAGAGCTTCGCGTCAGGATCATACTCGAGATACTTCTTGAAGCCGGCCGCGAGGTCGGAGAGCGACAACTGCTGGCTCTTGACCAAGCCGACAGTCGGGTTCTTCGGCGTCGGATACGCGGTCGGGAAGAAGACGCTCTGCAACGTGACCGTGGGAATGGGTTCGACAGAGCCCACGATGTGAAGCGAAGCGGTCTGCGTCGCGCTGCCACCGCAAACGTTCGTGGCGTTCAGCGTGTAGGTTTTGTTCTCGTCGATCGTGCGAGCCGGCTGGCCTTGCGGGACTTCGGCCGTGTTCGTCGGCTCAGCCTTTACAGTCTGATTGCCGCTCGCTTCGACCTTGCCGATCGGGTCGATGTTAATGTTGTCGGCGTTCGAAGTCTGCCAGGTCAGCGTCGAGGAGTCCTGCGTGATGACCTTGTCGCCGATCTTACGGTAGTGGACTTCGGTGGGATTGAGCGAAATGCTGGCGTCGACCTTCGTGTTGACGTCGACGGTGCTCGAGCCCTTGTACGTGCCGCCGGGGCCAGACGCGCTGAAGTCGTATGTGGTGGTCTGGTGCGGCGAGACGGAGTGGCTGCCGCTTGGATCAACCTGTCCGATATTGCTGATGTTGGCGCCCGCGGTTTCGGCGGATTGCCACGTCAGAGTGGAGGTCTGGCCGCAATTGATGTTGGTCGGGCTCGCACTGAAGCTGCCCGTGACGGGTGCAACCGCAACCGTGGTGCTGGCGAGACCTGCCTTGAAGCGCGGCAGCGGGCCCTTGAGTTTATTCCCGCGCGACCAATCAACCGTCTTTTGCGTGTTGTTCTTCAGGTTGACGATCACCTTCTTGCCCGGTTGAACATTCACGTCGCCGGTCCAAATATTCTTTCCCTGGCGAGTGATGGTGATGTGGTGGGTACCGGCGGGCAGAAGCAAATTCTGATGCCAAATCCAGTCGAAGTTGAACTCGTCAACGTGGCCGACGAAATACGCGGGCGAGGTTCCGTTGGACAACACAGCGGCACGGGGATCGCCCTTAAATTCGACATCGCCGTAAGGACCGGAAACCGTTCCGCCATATTGCTCGAGAGTGACGTTAAGGTCGGTGGTCTTGCCGGACTGGATGTCTACATCCTGGGTCTGACTCTTGTACCCGTAATTTACAACCGCCACGTTGTGCTTGCCTGCCGGCAGCGAAATCGTCTGGTGGCCTTCACGGATGGCGTTTCCGTCTACGAAAACATACGCCTGCTTCGGGGTTACCTTGATTTTCAGTTTACCGTTCTGGGCAAAGACGGCCGTCGCACTGAGCATCAGGGCAACCAAGACGGTTAACTGGTAGCCTAGTCGTCGCATCTGCATGTCTCCTGAGAAATTCCGATAGGCGAGTTGTCGTTCGGCTTATTCGCGCCTTAACGAAAGAGCCGATGGCTAGGGCCTATAAAATTATCGTTCTAACTGTAGCCGTGTCAACAATATTGAAGAGAAACAGAACGGCGAGCGGCGAAGGAGGATGCGTATCGAAACGTTCTTCGCGCGTTCAGTCCGGGCCTATACTACCTGCTGATGTTCACCAAAGCTATTCTGGAACATTTCCAGCGTCCGCACAACACCGGCGATTTGTTAGATGCAAGTACAATCGTGAACGTTTCCAATCCTGTGTGCGGAGATACCTTACGACTGAGCGTTCGGATTGCGGATGGGCGCATCGAAGCGGCTCGATTCAAGACGCAAGGATGCGTGGCGGCGATTGCGGCAAGCTCCGTGCTGACTGATTTGCTTCTTGGAAAGACGCGGGAAGAAGCGCGGTCGATTACCGCCCAGCAAATCTCCGACGCGTTGGAAGGCCTGCCGCCGGCGACTTTTCATGCCGCGCAGCTTTGTGTCGATGCGATTTCGGCGCTGCTGAAATCTACTTAGTCGAGCCGCTGCTCATTGCCTTCTTGAGCGTTTCGGGATCGTTCAGGTTGAGGATGACGCCTTCCTCTTCGGTGGGAACTTCCTCGATGTCGTGCGGGTGAGCCCAGACTACCTGACGGGCCCCGATATCGGATGGGGCCGCAAGCAATTCAGAATAAAGAGCAGCGCGGAAAATCACCGGATGGCCGCGTTGTCCGCGAAACGCGGGAAGCACGATCAGCTTGCCGCTCGAATCGAATTGATGGATCAGATTCGATATCAAATTCGCGGATACCAACGGATGATCTACGGGACACAGAATCATCCCCTCGGTTCCTTCCGGAAGACTGCGAATTCCTGCCTGGATTGACCCGAGCTGGCCCTTTTCCCAGTCCGGATTCATCACGATCATCTCCGGATCGACGCCGAGCTGCTCCTGAATTTGTTCTGCGCCTGCTCCCAGAACGATGCGCCGCGGACCGATCCGGTCGTGGCGCGTCGCGTTGACGAGGTGCTGGACGAAGCTGATTCCACGAAATGAGACGAGGGCTTTCGGCGTACCCATGCGCCGCGACTCACCGCCAGCGAGGATGATGGCCCCGAGCATGGTCAATTTTTCCGCGCCACCGTGGCTTCTGCGGCCTTATTAGGCATCTGACTGGACTTGTGCGGGGAGTTTTTCGCGTTTCGACGGACCGCTATCAATTCCGCGACGATGCTCACGGCAATTTCTTCGGGCGAAAGCGCGCCAATATCGAGGCCGACCGGTGCGTGGACATTCTCAAATTTTTCGGGCGCGAACCCTTCCCTGCCGAGAGCCTTGTAAACGGAGAGGACTTTACGCTTGCTGCCGATCATGCCGACGTAGCGGGCGTCGGTATTGACGGCCCAGGCGAGCACGCGCATGTCGTCCTTGTGGCCGCGCGTGACGATCAGCACATAGCTGGACGAATTGGGATGAATCTTTTCAAACGAATCGGCAAAGCTGGTGTGAATTTCCGCGGCCATCGGGAAACGCCCCTGATTCGCAAAAGAGTCCCGATCGTCGATCACGACAATCGCGAAGCCGGCCTCATTGGCGATGCGCGAAACAGCAAGAGAAACGTGCCCTCCACCGAAGATGTACAGCGTCGGCTGAGGCAGGATCGGCTCGACGAAAACTTCGAGTGTCCCGCCACAGATCAAGCCCGCGTCGTAGTCCGCATCGTGATTCAAGTTGAAGGTCATTTTGCGGGGCTGCTCGGCCTCGATCACTTCTTTCGCGGCAGCCCAGACTTCGGCTTCGACACAACCGCCGCCAATTGTACCGGCGATGGAACCGTCGTCGCGGACGAGCATGCGCGAGCTTTCGAAGCTCGGAATAGAGCCGTTCGTGTGGACGATGGTGGCCAGCGCGCCGCGTTGTCCAGCGCGCCGCATTCGCAATATTTCTTCAAAGATATCCATAGGTAGTTCGCTTCAGCTCTTGTATTTCGCTCTGTCGTCGTTTCGTTTCTGAAATTCAGGTTACGGCGCGACTCGTAAGGTGTCAATCATAGCTTCAGCGGACGATCGGATATAAGTGTCCGTGCAACAAATCTACAACATTTTGTTTTGCCGCCTCCGCTGCGCTTCGAATTTCGCGCTGCGAACTGGCACATTGACACTTTTCTCGCTAGTTCAATCGTCTGCAAACTAAGTAGTTGGTTAGCCAACGTCGCATGTACGACGTTGGGTTTTGTCCGACGCTGGACGGAGACAGAATGGGCGTAGAATGCCGCCGACACGAACAAGTGCGTGGGGGCCTGAATATGCCGCAATTGCCACGAAGGCTATTCGAAATCACAGATGAGGAAATTCTTCATCGTCTGAGGAGTACGGAGGATGACTCTGTCGAGAGAAAGACCTTCGGCGATATGTCCGATGTTCCAAAGACCATAGTGGCATTCGCGAATTCATGCCCGTTTGAGTCCTACGGCATTCTATTCATAGGCGCGACGAACAGCGGCCACGCTCAAGAAATGCCCCAGAAGCAAAATCTGGAAGCGTTGCAGGAATCGCTCCGCAAATACATCTCGCGGGTGTTCCCTCCAGTCGAGGTGCGCCTAAAGACAGTTCAGGACGGCGTACGTGAATGCCTGGCGGTGCTTATACAAGGTAGTAGGAAAAGACCTCACTTTGAGGGCACTGCTTACATTCGCGAAGGTTGTTCGAGTAGAAAAGCTTCGGAAAGGGAGTGGGCCCAGCTATTCGCCCAAAGGAATGAGAAAGCTTATCGGATTCTGCAATCGAAAGGTGAAACAGTCAGGGTCGAGCGACTTCGCAGCGAACGCACGGACATCATGGGCGACGTACTTGGATATTTCGAAGCTGCCATCGAGGACTGTGACGAGCTGAATGTCACGCTCAGAACGGGCGCTGGAGAATCGGTGCACCGCGATCCCCTCGACCGCATTTTTGTGGGCAAAGACTACGAGAGAGGCGGCAGATTGAAGCTACAGATAAAGGCTCCTTAGCCGGAGGGCCGCTGGAAACCCGCACGCATTGGCGTTGTTAGCTTCGGCTAACGGCGTGGACATTCCATGCCAGATCGCAATTCGCTCTTCGAAGTAGAGAGGGGGGCTGCAAAAAAAAAGCATAAAGTTCGCACGGTTCACTAGAGAGGGTCACAGTGAGCTAGCGACCGTACTTGCGGAGAAGGCGGAATGGGCGGATTGCCCGGTGCAAAGGTGACGTCGGAGATGATGATTCCCTT
This sequence comes from Candidatus Acidiferrales bacterium, assembly GCA_036279175.1. Lineage (GTDB taxonomy): Bacteria > Acidobacteriota > Terriglobia > Acidiferrales > UBA7541 > Palsa-295. Next base: position 4,643 of record DASUJR010000053.1, read on the forward strand.
ACCGCCCAATCCTCCTCGGCGGGGGCGAGGGTGAGGCGAAGCGCGTAGCGCCAGCCGGCCGCGAAGCCATCGACCGTTTGCCGGCGATAAAGAAAGCGCTCGCGCGCGGTGCGGTGTGGCGCAACCGGATCGCGACTAAAAAGACATTTTGCGATTTGCAGGGCGAGTGCGGCCGCAGGCGTGTCTGCTTCGACGACTGCATGGACTTCGCGCGGAAGCTGCGCGTCAAGAATACTTGACGCCAACCCCAGACCGAGATGAACCATCCGGCGCGCGCGGAGCCGATCGCTGGTACGCCACACGGAGTCCCAATCCAAGTTCGAGAAGGTGCGCAGCATCTCCGCGATGTCGACCGTCCAGATGAGTTTCTGCCAGAAGTCTTTCGTTGCGTGGATGGAGTAAACGAGCAATGCATCTTCGCCACAAAACGTTCGGATGCTGCTGCCTCCCAAGTCAACGCTTACAGCGCGATCGAAAAACTCCTCGAGGGGAGCAGCCATTGGGAAATGCCGGAGCGTCGCTTCGGTATGCAGTTCGATTGCGATCTGCTTGGCCGGATGGAAGTAACTGTACTCGCCTGGGGCGACGCGGCGTCCATGCGACGAATGGAGCCACTCGCACCGTGGCCTGTATCCGAGGCTTCTGACGACGCCGTCCGCGGAGGGCACGTCGCGCTGCTGCAAAATGATGTCGAGATCGTCAAATTGACGCGCAGCAACGTCCTGATAGGCTTGCGCGGCTATTACCGGCCCCTTGTACGGCAGGGCGCGAATTCCCTGTGATGCGAGTTGATCGACGACGCGAACGAGTTCGGAAGTTTGCGCGAGGCAACGCACAGAGTTCGAGCGGCCAGCAGCATCGAGCTGCGACGCAATGTACGAGGGGAGAACATCGGCCGCGAAAGAGCGCAGGGTGCGCGCGGCCAATGGCAGGATCGAGTGCTGCTGCGCTTGAGCGAGGACAAAATTCCAATCGAGCGGCGCCGCGGCGGTCCGGCGGATGCGACCGGCGATCTCAGGCGAGACAAACGTTCGCGCGCAGCAGGCGAGCAATTCCGTTTCAGCCGATGCGAACCTGGAAAAGGCGGGATTCATAGCGGGCCAGTTGCAACGATCAAAATTCTACGCCCACACGGTCATTCAAAACAAAGTGGTGGCCCTTCGGTTAAGCTCAGGGTAAACAAGCCAGCGCACTCCGAAGGGGCTGCGGCCGCCTAACATTTTCGGATGAATGCTTAGTGTAGAAAACCCAGC
>DASUJR010000054.1:0-7678 GCA_036279175.1 Candidatus Acidiferrales bacterium
GAGCAACGCTTGCAATTGCTCGCGCGTAATCGCTCTCATTCTCTGCTCACCCAGCGCCCGGACCAAATGAAACCGTATCCGATGCGTTTCGGTCATGGCCGTCGAGTCCTTCCATTTCTGCTGGAATACCGGAAGGTAAGTCAGCTCCACGAACGACTCGAACGTCATCTCTTTCGAGATCGCTTGTTCGACGCCCTCGTTGATCGGCTTCAAGATTTCCTGCAGAATTGATTCTGCGGAGATCCTGCTCATTTTCGAGCAGAGCCCAAGTTCCTTTGATTTTGGCCGTCCCTCCTCTCTCCACAGGGCAAACCAGTAGTTCTTTCCATTTCGCTTGCGAGTTGTCAAACAGCCTCGCTGGAATCGCTTCCGACGCATTTGCTTTCCTCTTTTCCGCGTCATGGGCGATCCACCCGTGCATAGCACCGAAATCTTAACACTGTGTTTTGCCGACATTCAGCCAAGCCTCCAGCCATTCACGTCGGACGACTATGCGGCGTCCCATCGCCATGTGTGTGAGCGGCGGGACGCCACGAACTCTTCCCTTGAGCAATTTCGAAACGTGCCCTTTCGAGCAGCGCAGCCGCTTCGCGACTTCGGGCAAGGTGAGAATCTCCTTCTTTCCGTCATCGTCGTCGTTCATCAAAGTGCCTCCTCACGAGACAAGAAGCGTCTGAAAATCCGAAATCCGTAACGCCGCGAAAGAATTTTTGTCCGAAAAAATACCGGCAGCCGGTCACGGGACTTTAGGGGCGCTTTCCAGAAATCGCTGTGGAACCCCGGATAATCCACGGGACTTTAGGGGCGCGGGAGATCGGAACGAACGGGACCCCGGGGGCGGTTTCGCGGGACTTTGGGGGCGCGCTATTTCTTTATCCTGTATGACAGGTAAAAGAAACCAGTAGTAGGGCGCCATCCCATGTGAAAATGTGGAAGAACTCGGGGAAGCTCGTTTAGCACACAGTTGAAAATCGCTGAAACAATCGTACTTGCCATTCATCGATAAACATCATGCGTTTGGCGAAGTGTGCTGCGCTTTTTGTCCTTATCGCGAGCGGATTATCTGCTGCCGGAAACAGTAGCGCGACGACTGCGTTGCGAAAGGCCGATTATTACGCGAATCTCTACAACTGGCCAGATGCCAAGCCGCTCTTTCTGGTAGCAGATCGAGGTCTACGACACGGAAGCCCGGAGCAGATCCACGCGCATCTGGGATACCTCCGCGCCACCATGGAGACGCGGTCGCTACCAGAGCTATCGAACTATCTCGCTGGGCTCTTGCGAACCCCGATAATGGCTTCCAATCCACAACTTCGGCTGTGGTGCCTGGAGGTCAAAGGCGACGTCGACGGCGAAATGGACAGTGCTTCCGCACGCGCGGACTGGCTGGAAGGGCACAGAGTCGCAAAACAGCTTGGCGACAAAAAATGGGAGTCTCGATCGCTTGCCGAGGCGGGTTTCAACGCCTATCTGCAGGGCGATATCGCAACAGCACGGCGGAACGTTGCCGCCGCGCTCGTCACAGCACATCAGACCGGTGATGTTGGAGCGGAAATCAGATATCTGTCGGCAATCGGCACGGGTATTGAATGGAACGGCGGCTACAAGGAAGCGGTCATTTATTTTCAAAAAGCGTTTGCTCTCGCCGAACGGCATCCGGAAACCGGATACCCGTTTCTGACGGCTGCCGGTGAGATCGAGACGCTCATCAAGGAACGGAATTTCGATGAGGCACAACGCCTCGTACAAAAAGCATCGGCAATTGCCACTCAGCGCCAAAAGCTGATTAAGCTGACACAGCTCATGCTCTTCGATGCCGATATTGCCATCGGCCAGCGACAGATCAATAGAGCGATTCACATCCTGCAAAAGACGATTGCTCTGGCGAAACATAACCAAACAAGCATGCTGGCCGATGCGCAGATGAAGCTCGCGGAAATTTACCGCAAGCAGCGGAAGCTTACGCTGGCCGAACACTACGCCGCAACCGCGTTCGCGCACACAAGCTTGACGAAAGACCTCTTCACCGCTCCTGCCCGGCTGGAGTTTACGGCTCAGCTTCAGTGGGACCTCGGGCGGCGGGCTCAGGCGCGGCGGAGCATTATGCGCGCCCTCGAAATCTCGGAGGGCTTGCTCGCGCAGACGAGCAGCGGTGGTGTCCGGGAGGGGCTACTCACAGAAATGAGTTCGGCCTATGAGACGGCATTTAAGTTCGCAGCGCAGGCCGGCGACGTTGACGGTGCGTTTTCGGTTATCGAGCGGGTGCGCGGGAGAATCACTGCGGAAACACTCGTTCAACCAGCGCACTTTTCGGACAGCGATATGAACATGGCGCTCGAAGACAAGATCAGAAATCTAAAAGTTCAGCTCATCAAGGCAGATTCAACGGGCGAGCGCAACCGGCTCATCGATGCGCTGTTCTATGCGGAGCAGCGGCGATTCTTGCACGATAAACCTGCGCCCACCTACGCTTCGAAAATCGAATCGGTCTCGCTGACGCGCGTGACCGCAAGCCTGGGCAGCGATGGGGCGCTGCTCGAATACGTGCTGCCGAAAGGCGGACCAAGCTATTGCCTCTTCCTATCGCGTCAGGGCACGAACATCATCCGGCTACGCTCAGCAAAAGAGATATCGGCATTGGTCCACCAATTTCTCGATGACATAAAGACGAACAAAGCATGGAAGCCAAGCGCCCGCGCGCTGTACGACGCTGTTCTGGGCGCTGTTCCCAACGTCAGCCGATTTGGGCACCTCACAATTGTTCCGGACGGTGACTTACATCTCATTCACTTCGATGCGCTAGTATCTCCGTCCGGCAAGCTCGTCGGGGAAACTACGGTGACTTCATATGCACCATCTGCCGTGAGCGATTTTCTGCTGAAGACGCGCCCGGAGCCCCGGGCCGCGCGAGCCTTCCTTGGAGTTGGTGGGGCGATTTACAACAGCGCCGGCATGAAACCGTTCTTGCTTGCGAAGGCAGCGACGAGAGCGGCATATCTCGGGATTAATGCGGCGAAACTCCCGAATCTGCCGGGTTCGCGGGAAGAGGTACAGTCCGCGGCCGACATTCTGGGCGCCACAAACGAAAACACAACGCTGCAAATTGGAAGCGGTGCCACGGAGTTTGCATTCACGCACGCTCCGCTCGCAAAATATCAGATTATCCACTTGGCAATTCACGCGGTAGCCGATCCGAGTGATCCAAGCAGAGCGGCGCTGGTTTTTCCGCCGGATTCACAGCACGGCAGCGACGGATTGCTGGACCCGCGCGACATCGCAAATCTCCATTTACGAGCGGAAGTGGTTGTCCTGTCTGCGTGCGACACAGCCGTCGGACGTCTGCAAGGTCAGGTTGGCGTTGCCAATCTCTCCCGAGCCTTTCTGGAGGCTGGCGCAGATAGTGTCGTGTCCACGCTGTGGCCGGTGAATGATGTTCGTTCGGTCTATTTGATGAAAGCTTTTTACCGGAATCTGGCAAACGGGCGGTCTGCGGCAGACGCGCTCGCCTTGGCGAAACGCCATGTGCTGCATCAATCCGGACCCGATACGTCGCCTCGGCTGTGGGCCGGCTTCGTGCTGCTCGGCAATGGAGATGCTGCCCTACAAAAATCTCAAGCGGCCGCGATTCGGCCGCCCGATAGAATCCAATGACTGATAGCACATACGAGAGCATTCGGACCAAGAGCGCCGGATTGATTCGGAACAAGTTATTCCACCCACACAAGGAGAATGGTGAGCTGGTCGCCTTAAGCGAGGAGTTCGCAGATCTATGGCCAGCATGGGTGAAGAGCGGCGACCTGGAACGCGAAGTGAATGCCTGGTTCCGCAAACTCAAGCTCAGCCATACCGGATTTTGGCGGGGAGCTGGCGCGGGGATTCCTCCATATTTCGCGATCAACGCAGTTCTCAAACGCCTGGATGGGCGCCTGGTCTTCTGGGACGTGCTTCCGGGAGGACTCGCGGAACGAGCGAGTATCCGCCCCGGAGACGTTCTCTTGGGCATCAACGGGGTGGAGGTCGGACCCGATGAACCTCGGTTTCGGCTCGGGGGCGAGTACGGCCTGACCATCTCGCACGCTGGGGCGGAGAAAACGGCTAAGGTCGCTCTTCCCGGTGTTGGGCCGAAGGACCGGCCGCCAATGACACACCTGAATCCGCTGACTGTTTCGACGAAGGGGCGCATCGCAGTGCTGAAAATCACTTCGTTTCCCGGCGCAGTCGGATTCGATTTGCTACGCGGCCTCAAGAGCGCCCTTGCTCACTTCGCGGAGAAAAAATGTGACGGCCTCATCGTCGATCTGAGGTCGAACTGCGGAGGCGGACTTTCCTCTGTGCGGTTGATAAGCTTGCTGGTTCCAGATCGCAGGCTAATCGGCTATAGTCTGACCCGGGTAGGAAGGGATCGCAAGAAAACTCCGGAACAACTGCCCGCCATCCGACGCCTGCCCGAAACGAAGCTCACCCTGCTCCCTCTTGCGATTCGATTCAAATTTGTCAATCGAGATCGTTCGTTTCGTCTGTTCACAGAAGGGCTCGGCCCCATGCCGTTTCATAGTCGTGTAGCGATTTTGGTCAATGAGTACACGAAGAGCGCTGCCGAAATGATAGCTGCGTTCGCCCACAACGAACGCGCGGCACATGTCATTGGCACCCGAACGCCTGGCGAAGTCCTCGGGGCGGCCAATTTTCACGTCGGCGGCGACTATCGGCTCAGAATGCCGATCACAGCTTGGTACACGGCAACAAATGAATTGATTGAGGGTTCAGGTGTGCCGGTGCAACGCGAGCAATCGAACACGGTTGAGAGCCTTCGTGAGGGGCGTGATCTGGCGATGGAAAAGGGAGTGGAAGCGCTGATGTGACGGTAAGTCCAGAGCTGTTGAGCGTCAGCCGGTAGGTCTGCGCTGCGCGTGACACTTCTATTCGGGATCGAACCTCACATCTCCAATGCGCGTTTCGCGCCAAAGTGGCTGATCTACGGATCCACGAGCTGTCAGTCGTAAACCCTTGGCGACTGCCCACGGGTCATCGGCACTGCACGCGTCGGACATCCCGAGTTCACTTGCCCAACGTCACTGCATGCGTAGCGAGATCGCGCGACGCTACAACGGATTTACTACGATCAGACAGTCCGGGCCGCGCGTGTGCGCGAGCCCGGCGACCTGCTATGGAGCCTCGTGACTCAAAGCGACCGAAAACCTGACGTCTCTTCCGTCAGCAACGCGTCGACGAGCGTCTGGGGAGTTAAGCGGTAAGTGGAGGACGTTGTGGATCAAGACATGCGAGGAAAGGTCGCGCTGGTCACTGGGGCAGCATCCGGTATCGGTTTAGCAACGGCCAGAGCCTTCGCCGAAGCGGGTTGCCCAGTGGCATTGCTTGACGTTGACGAAAGGGCGGTGGGCTCCGCTGCGGAACAGCTGCGCTCGTGCGGGAAGGAAGCAATCGCGGTGCGCTGTGACGTATCTCAGGAGAACGCCGTGGCTGCGGCAATTCATGAGACCACGTCCACTTTCGGTCACCTGGACTTTGCCTTCAACAATGCTGGGATTCACGTCCCTGTCGCTGAAATTGCTGATGCCTCTAGCGACGATTTCGACCGGTTAATTGCGATCAATCTCCGAGGCGTGTGGATTTGCATGAAATACGAACTTCGTCACATGCGTGAGCGAGGAAGCGGTGTCATTGTCAACTGCTCATCGACTAATGGACTGATTGGCAACCCGGGCCTGGGGGCATATACCGCTTCAAAACACGGCGTTATCGGGTTGACGAAGAGCGCTGCTCTTGAGTACGCGGGACGGGGCATTCGCGTCAATGCAATATGTCCAGGAGTTATCGACACCCCCATGGTCGCCAACGCCGTGGCGAACGAACCGGAAGCGATGAAAGCCGTGTTGAGGGATATCCCCCTCGGTCGGATGGGCAGATCGGAAGAGATTGCTTCCGCCGTCATGTGGTTGTGCAGCCCCGGAGCGGGATTCATGGTTGGGCAGATCATCGTTCCTGACGGTGGATACACAACGCGGTAATCCATCGCCATAGAGTTGCTGCGGTATTGCGTGCAATGCCGTATGAAGCGCAGGATCCGAAAAATGGGTCGTCGTCGGATAGACCCGCCGCTAACGGCCTGGCGGCGATTTGAGATTCGAGTGGCGGTTGAGACCAGATTACGTTACCCTTGGCGACTAAGGAGGAGCTATTTTGTATTGGGTTACCTATTTCTCAGGGAAGCTCAAGAATGCTGTGCCTGCGGTCGTTCCGTCCCAACGCGTCATGGGATCGGGACAGTTATGGCCATCCGGCGCCTCGTGCGGGTGCGTCAATGGTTAGTACCTGGCCCGTTCGTGCGCCGGAAGCCATGTGCTCAGTACCACGCCACTCGGTGGCCACCATGAACAACGTTTTCCGGTCCGCGCCCCCAAGCATGCACGCGAAACAGCCGCGATCAAGATCGATCGTCTGCAGCACCTCACCACCTTCGCGAACGCGCACGCAACGCTTGTTGGGAACATCCCCGTACCAGACGGCACCTTCCGCGTCCACGCAAATGCCGTCCGGGACGCCGTCGACAAGGTCGGCCCAAACCCGCCGGTTTGAGAAGCTGCCGTCGGCCTCGATGTCGAATGCCGTAAGCCTTTTTCCATAAGACTCAGCGACAATGAGCATCGAGTTGTCGGGCGTCACGGCCATTCCATTCGGGAATGCGATGCCATCCGCGACCTGTCGAGCCGAGCCGCCGGGCGGGAGCAATGCGATAGTTCCGGGGGCGAACTTGCCGCCGGGAAATTCAAAGCCTGCGTTGTTGATGTAGGCGTTGCCCCGGCCGTCCACGACTATCTCGTTCCAAGGGTGTCCTTTCTCAGCGAGCCCGGTCAGATCGGCATGGGTCACCAGCGACCCGTCGGGTTCCCTGCGCAGAAGAAGCCCATCGCGCGCCGAGATGACAAGCAGGCGCCCATCTGGCAGCCACTCGATGGACATTGGAAACGACGGAAAGCGCACCCGGACCATGATTTCCCTGTTGCCGTCGAGATCGACGGCAACGACCTCTTGCGCTCCCCAGTCGGCGAACCATAGACGGTCACCATGCCAACGCGGCGACTCGCCGAACGCAAGATCAATCAAAAGGGTTTTTATCTTAGGCGCTGTCGATTGCTTTGACGGCAACACAACTCCCTCGGTCAGATGAAAAAGTGGTAGGGCGTTTCACTCCACGCCGCGTCGCTCGATAGATTTCGAGCTTTACAGCACATTCAAGCGTGCCTGTCCGTATTCTATATCTCACTATTCTCATGACCGACTGTTGGTCCTGGAAGCTAACCGTTTGCGCATTACGCGGCAATCTGGTCCGCGAGAGCTGCCTGCTGGGCCGGCTAGAGACCGGGAAGTACCAGGACCTTGCGGTGAGGATCGGATTCCAACTTGCGTTAGGCATTAATAGTCTGGTTGAGCGCGACGCGGCGCAGCCGACAACGGCCACGTATTTGCTGATCCGCCCGGAGCCTGGGTTTTGAAGATTCCGCTACACTTGGCGACTACCCGTTCTTTACCTGGGTGCAAGTCCCTACTGTAGATAACCATCTGTTAAAAACCGCCAAGATCCATCCGGGCGCAATGCACGGAGCCGCGCTGTGAACAGGAGTAAAGCATGGGCGAGCGATAGACACCTTGTGCTTCT
>DASUJR010000055.1:0-7348 GCA_036279175.1 Candidatus Acidiferrales bacterium
TCCGACGGCGCAGAACCTGTCGATTCGGCTCGCGGGGCCGAGCCTGGCGCACTGGATGGGCACGGACGATCTGGGGCGCGACGTGCTGTCGCGGGTGATTTATGGCGCACGCGTATCGATGACGGTGAGCGCGTTCGTCGTGTTGGGCGCTGGATTGGTCGGGTTGGCGCTGGGGGCGATTGCAGGATATTTCGGCGGATGGTGGGACCGTTTTTTGAATGCGATTTTGATCAACGCGTTTTTGTCGTTCCCCGGAATCCTGCTCGCAATTGCGTTCGCGGCGTTTCTGGGGCCGGGAATCGACAAGGTGATCATCGCACTGGTCATCACAGGATGGGCGGGCTATGCGCGGCTGGCTCGCGCGCAAATTCTACAGGCAAAGGAAATGGAATACGTGCTGGCAGCGCGGTCGCTCGGCGCGTCGCATGGACGCATTCTCGTGAGGCATCTGTTGCCGAACATTTTGCAGCCAATCCTCGTGCAGGCGACGATTGGCGTGGCGGGAACGATCCTGGCGGAGTCGACGCTGAGCTTTCTTGGAGTGGGAGTGCTGGCGCCGATGCCGAGTTGGGGCTCCATGCTGAACGATGCACGCGCGCACCTGTTTGACGCACCTCATCTGGTGCTTTTTCCGGCGCTGGCGGTGATGTCCGCAGTGCTGGCGTTCAACCTGCTTGGCGATGCGCTGCGCGACTGGATGGATCCGCGCATGCGGGCATACCTGGTTGTTCGGTCGCTGTCGCAGCGAGGGCCGACCATTCGTGCGCTTGGTCAGGCACATTCGACAGTCGAGGCAGTCACGACCGGCAAGTGAGTTTGCGTCCATAACATAAAGGTGTACAGATGCGTGGGCCTGAGAATGCTTTTAATTTGCGCCTCCATCGCCTCGGTTCAGTGTGGCCGCGAACTGGCGAGGAACGCGGCAGCCGTACATTTGCGAAGCGTCGATCAGGGTTGCCTCATCCAAATGCGGTGTCCACTGAGGCCAGAGGTGGGTTCTGCCCATTAAGCTTGTCCAAGGCAATGTTCCCAACGCACAATGGATGGACGAACGGATTCACACAGGAGGAAATCATGGACCGCACAGCTTCGGCAGTTTGGAATGGTGCATTGAAGGACGGGAAGGGATCGATTTCAACGCAAAGCGGCGTGCTGTCGAGTACGCCATATTCGTTCACGACGCGATTTGAAGGGACGAAAGGCACGAATCCGGAAGAATTGATTGCCGCGGCTCACGCCGGGTGCTTCACGATGGCGCTTTCGGCTCAACTCGGCACAATGAATTTCACGCCACAGAGCCTGCGGACGACGGCGAGTCTAAAATTCGAGAAGCTGGATGCCGGATGGACGATTTCCAAGATTCATCTGGATGTGGCCGGACTCGTTCCGGGTATTTCGGCAGAGGCCTTTCAAAACGCCGCGCAGAGCGCGAAAGCAAATTGCCCGGTGTCGCGCGCTTTGAAGGCAGAAATCACGATGACGGCCAGCTTGGAGCAGGCGGCCTGACGAATCCGGGATGCACGTGACACTCCGCCAGCAGAACTCAAGTTAGAGGCCGGCGCGCAGGGCCTCGTCGACAAAACGGGGTAGCCGCGCCCGTGCGGAGTCTGGCCTGCGGCGCGATGGACGCGGGCGCACATCGGTTTCTGCCGGTGAGACACTGCCGAAAGGCAGACGGCTAAAAATTAGAAGTGGTAGGCTGCGGACACGAGGTGCCATGGCAGGTCCAATCATCGCCATAGTGGGTGGAATACTGCTTACTTTGGGAATTTTGTGGGAGGCGTTCGAAACGATTGTCCTGCCGCGACGCGCCACCCGGCGCTTTCGTTTTACGCGGCTGTTTTACCGTAGTACATGGTATCCGTGGCGTGCTATCGCGCGTCGAATGCGACGCTCGAAATCGCGCGAAACGTTCCTCAGTTTTTTTGGGCCTCTATCGCTGCTTTTTCTATTCGTGTTTTGGGGGGTGGGGATAATCGTTGCCTTCGGGTTGCTGTATTACGGCTCCGGCGGGCATGGAACGATCGTCACGACCGAAAGATCCGCGCGCGATTTCCTCGACTCCCTATACTTCAGCGGAACCACTTTCTTCACGCTGGGTCTTGGGGATATCACGCCTCACGGCTGGCCTCAGCGCCTACTGGCGGTGATTGAGAGCGGCCTCGGGTTTGGTTTTCTCGCGTTGGTGTTCAGCTACCTGCCGGTAATTTATCAGGCGTTCTCGCGGCGCGAGGTGAATATTGTTTTGCTCGATTCGCGCGCGGGCTCTCCCCCGACCGCCTTCGAATTGATTCGCCGGCATCCTGGCCAGCAAGGTTGGAACGAGCTACAGCAGCTTTTGCGCGAATGGGAGCGCGGTTCGGCGGACATTCTCGAAAGTCACGTGTCGTATCCGGTCGTCGCGTACTTCCGTTCGCAGCATAACAATGAATCGTGGGTTGCTGCTCTCGCGGCTATTCTCGACACAAGCGCATTGCTGATCGCGGGCATCAGCGGTTTCCAGCAGCAGTCAAGCGACGCGGCCGCCATGCCGGAGCAAGGCGGAGGGATCGTTAGCCTGCAGAAAGCAACGGAAGCAAAAGTTGCGAAAATGTCGTGCGCGCGGCAGGCTCGGCTGACCTTCGCGATGTGCCGCCACACCGTCGTTGACCTTGCGCAGGTGTTTAATGTGGCGCCGCGCTCGCAGGCGGAGCGCCTGCCGGCAGTCGAGTTGGGGCGGTTGCGCTCGGCTTTGGCAACGGAAGGATTCGTGCTGCCCGATGCTCCTGATACGACCCAGAAGCTGAGCAAGTTGCGCGCGATGTACGAACCGTATCTCGAAGCACTGGGCACATTTCTGGTGATGGACGTTCCGCCGTGGATCCTGGCAGGAGAAGTGATCGAGAACTGGCGCACCAGCGCGTGGGGGCGCATCACGGGATTTTCGGCGCCGCGAGAATCGGTGTCAGTTGGGGACGATCACGACTAAATCACTGCTCGTAAGAGATTTCGATATCCCTGCAGATGATCCTCTAGATAAGGTTAGCCTGATAGAGACTGCGCTAAAGCGAGTTGAGGAGTTGAATTGAGACCTGGCGGGCTTTCTGCGCGAGATTCTGCGCCGCGAGCCAGTCACCGGCTTTACCTGCATCCTCCGATTGCTTCAGGTAGCTCACCACCTTATCGCGCAGATCGCGTTGTTGAGGATTTAGTTTCCGCGCATCCGCTTGCGCAAGATTCTGTCGGGCGACCCCCGCGTCGCTGCTGGCCTGACGTTCGTAATTCTGCTGTTCGGACGGGGAAAGCTGCGGAACGATTTGCGGCTGGGCGGCATGGTCGACCGGTTCCGGTTCGTGCTCCGCTGTTTTCTCGGCTGGCGGACGTGGCGGCGCGCTAGGCATTTTCATTACGGGCAGATCGGCCGACAATGGCGGCGGCGTAACATCTGCCGCAATGTGAGGGGGAGGGGGAGCAGCTTTGTGCGGCGGCGTTGCGTCGGTATCGGGCGCAACGTTCATGGGTCGTTCGGCTGTGGGCTGCGGAGGCGCAACCACGGGAGCGGATACCAATGTCGAATTGCGCGGGCACCCTGCAATCCCAATCGAGGCACAAACCGCCACAATCGAGAGAAGCGTTCGGAGTCCAGCGTTGCGAAGCGGCATTACTCCTGCTCTTTCACGAGCGGCCGATAAGGGCGCGGCCGTTCGGCCGGTACTTCGACGAGGCGAGCCAGCGGAAGCTCGATGAGAAATGTGGTCCCTCGACCGACCTGTGACCTGAATTCTATCCGACCATTATGAAGCTGTACAAAGCGGAAAGTGTTGGCTAGCCCTACGCCCGTTCCGCCCTGACGAGTCGTGAAGAACAGCTGGAAGATTTTTTTCTGGTCCGCAAGTGCGATGCCTTTTCCCGTGTCCTCCACGGAAATTTCAGCAAATTCGCCGTTGCGGCGCAGGTCGACGCTGATCCGTCCCTGCGCCGGCGTGAAATCACAAGCGTTCAGCAGCAGGTTCAGGACCGCCTGATGGATCAGTTGGCGGTCGACGAGAACGGGGGGAAATTCGAGCGGAAAGTCGGCACGCAGGTCGACGCCGGCTTTGGCTATGGAGGGCCGCGCGGCAACCACCACTTCATCCAGCAATTCGCGGAGGTCCGTTTCCTCAAGCTTCAACTCGACCGGTTTCGTGAAACTAAGGAAGGTCTTCACCGCGCGGTCGAGCCGGTCGATTTCGCTATCGAGCATTTTCACGGCTTCCTGAGGCTCGGGATCCGCGGGCATGTTGCCCTTGAGGACTTCGAGCCACAAACGCATCGAGTTCAGCGGATTTTTCACTTCGTGCGCGACGCCCGCCGTAACGCGGCCAATCGCCGCGAGTCGCTCCGAAACGAGCAGTTGATTGCCGATGCGCTCGAGCGATTCGAGATCGCGCAGGGTGATCAGGGTTCCCATGCGAACGCCCTGTTCGACGATCGGCTGCGCGCTGACGCCGACGCGGAGCGTGCCGTGCCGGGCGTGGAGGAGCGTTTCCTTGCTTTCCACCGGCTGAATTTCATCCCCGGCAAGTTCGATGGCGGAATGGATGGGATGGGCGGGTGGAAAAATCTCGCTCGCTTTCTTGCCGCGCAGTTCGTCGGGCGAGTCGCCCAAGAAATTCTGGATGGAAGGGCTGACCAGTACCGCGCGCCCTTCGGCATTGAAGAGGAGCAAGCCGTCTTCGAGGCCGCTCATCACCTGGTCGAGATTTTCCCGCAAAGTGCTAAAGATTTCGCGCACGTCGCGCAACTGTTTTCCAATACCCGCTATTTTCGTGCTTACGACACCCAACTCATCATCCGGGCGCGCGACCGGCTCGGCCGCGTCGAACTGGCCGGCGGAGATGCGGTCCAACTGATTCGAGATGCGCTGGATCGGGGCAAGAGAGAAGCTGGTGACGATGAAGGCGAGCAGCGTCGAAATCAAGACGGCGCCGAGCGCCCAGTAACCGGCCGAGATCAGGTTGGGCATGATTTCGCTGCGGATGAAGACCATGGATAGTCCGACTCGGATCGCGCCGGAAAAGGTCGTTGGAGGCAGCCCGAACGGCAGCGAAACTTCGTACGTTTGCGGCGGACCCAGAATCTGGCGAAGTTGCTGAAAGAATCCCGCGTTTGCCAGCGAATGGATGTTCGGCCGGAAGGGAATCGTTTGGTCGCGTAAAGATGCGGGATTCGATGAAATCACATCGCCATTTTGGTCGGTGATCTCGATATCGCCGATGCTGGGATCGTGGCCGAGATCGGAGCCGATCAGCGAGTTTAGAGTGCTGCTGCTGTCGAACGCCCGTTGCAGGTATGCCCGGAGATCGGCCGGACTACTTGGCGCCACGTCGCCGCGCTGGTTCGCCTCACCCACGGCAGTGTTGGCCTGGCCAAGGACTTGGCTCGCCACAAAGTCTGCGTTGGCGGCAGTTTGGCGCAGCGTCTGTTTCGTGAGCCGCGCGATATAAAGACCGGAAACGGTCGCGACGACCAGAAAGACGAGCACCGAGGTTGCAAGAGTGAACTTAGTTTTCAGGCTGAGACGCACGTTTCCGCCCCGCCTCGTAATCTTTTAATTTGTTATGCAGTGTCTTCAGACTGATGCCCAGCAATTCGGCTGCGCGCGTCTTGTTCTGGCTGGTAGCCGAGAGCGTTTGCATGATCAACTCACGTTCCGCGTCCTCGACGGTAGTGCCGAGAGGGAAACGGAGGGCGCCAAGCCCGCCGCCCGCGACGGCCGGAGCGTGGCCAAAATCCGACGGCAAATGCGTTCGTGTGATGATGCCACGGTCCGACGCGATTGCCGCGCGCTCCAGCACGTTGCGCAGTTCGCGCACGTTTCCCGGCCAGGGATATGACCGGAAAAGCTCCATTACGTCTGCGCCCACGCTTGTAACTCTCTTGCCGTGTTTTTCGGAAATTTCCGTCAGCAAATGGTCGATCAGGAGCGAGAGGTCTTCCTTATGCTCACGCAGGGGCGGAAGATGGATATGAAAAACATTCAACCGAAAGTAGAGATCTTGCCGCAAGTGGCCGTCTGCTACGGCCTGCTCGGGATTCTTGTTCGTGGCGGCGAGAACGCGAACGTCAACCGGCGTTTCGACCTTGCTTCCGAGGCGGCGAATCTTGCGGTCTTCGAGGACCCGCAGGAGCTTTGCCTGCGTTTGCGCCGGCATTTCACCGATCTCGTCCAGGAGTAGCGTGCCACCGTCTGCCAATTCAAAGCAGCCGATGCGGCGCTCCGCGGCGCCTGTGAATGCTCCGCGTTCGTGGCCGAAGATTTCGCTTTCCATCAGCGATTCTGGAATTGCGGAGCAGTTGATGGCCACGAACGGCCGGTCAGCGCGCGGAGAGAGTATGTGAATCGAGCGCGCAACCATTTCCTTGCCCGATCCTGTTTCGCCGGTAATCAGGACGGAAGCCGTCGATGGCGAGGCCATCTCCACTTGACGCATCAATTCCTGCATTGCCGGCGACGACCCGACGAGCACTCCCAATTTTCCCGCTTCGCGAAGTTGGCGGGTGAGAGCGGCGACTGCACGCTGATCGCGCGCGCGGCCGAGGGCCCGGTCGAACAGAGCGCGTAAGACGGGCGGCTTCAGAGGCTTTTCGATGTACCAGAAAGCTCCAGCTTCGATCGCCTGCACCACACGTTCGTCGCTGCCGCGTCCGGTGATGATGATGACGGGAACGTGCTGGACCTCATCGCCAAGCTGGCGGAGCAAGTCGAGGCCGTTCATCCCGGGCAGCTCTACATCGGCCAGAACGACGCTCGGGTGAAACTCGGCAAACTTAGCCAGCGCCTCTTCGCCCGACCCGACGCCCAGCACCTCGCAATTCCATTTGTGGAGGAGCGCCTCATACCCTTTGCGGGCGTTTTCCTCATCTTCGACGATTAAAATGCGTTGGTGATCGTGGTCGTTTGAGGGCATTCGAGATAGCTCTTTACTAATTCAATTTAGCAGCAGTGGCGGAGAAATGCCAACGCGCCGTAGCGCTGGGATTTGCTACCGCTTAGAAAAGGTCCGCTGGATCGGTCAGAAGCGCTCAGAAGGGTGGGGCTGTTTTGCGCGGCGGATTGAAGAAGGGAAGTTGGACCACCTTCGCGCGAGCCTTGTGGCGCACAGCCTCCACTGTGATCTCGATCTGCAACTCTGTTCCGTGGGCAGCATGATTGCGGTCTAGGCTGGCAAGCGCAATCATCTTTTTCAACGTCGGCGACCAGGTGGTCGAGGTGGCCTTGCCGATCTGCAAGCCGCCGCGATAGACCGGAACGGGCACACGAGATGCCGTCGTCGGAACCTGCGGAGCCAATCCGGCCTGGTCGTACAGGCGCTCGATGTCGTCCCAG
>DASUJR010000056.1:0-46100 GCA_036279175.1 Candidatus Acidiferrales bacterium
CGGCGAAAAGGCGGGCATCATCAAGAGGGGCGTTCCAGTCGTCAGTGCCCCGCAGCGGCCGGAAGCACGAACGGTGTTCGCCCGGCGCGCGAGCGAGTGCGGCGCGCGGCTGGTCGAAACGAGCGATGTTTGGCGGCCCGACAAGGTGACGTCATGCGATGGCTTTTACGGGGCAATCGCGTCACGTCGACCAGACGGAAGCGAAATCGTGATTGCGCCTTCATTGCCCGGACAATTTCAAATTCAGAATGCATTGACTGCCGCAAGCACCGCTGTGGTGCTGTGCGATCAGGGTTTCAAGGTTCCCGAGGACGCGGTGAAAGCTGGAATTTCGTCGGCACGATGGCCCGGGAGGCTCGAACGACTTTCCGAACGCCCGGCAATTTATCTTGATGGCGCGCACAATCCGGCGGCGGCTCGTGAATTGAAAACGTTTTGGGAAGACAATTTTGCGGGCCGGCGGATCCATCTGATCTACGGTGCGATGCGCGACAAGGCTGTCGACGAAGTGGCGGGCCTCTTGTTTCCCATGGCCGAAGACGTGATCCTTACCAGGCCGCGGCAATTGCGGGCGATTTCGGCGCAGCATCTCGATGATATTGTCGGCGGGCTGGCGCGGCGCGCCGAAGTTGTCGGCGATCCTGCGCAAGCTTTTGAGCGAGCGATTGCCCAAGCCGTGGCGGACGACGTCATCTTCGTGACGGGCTCGCTCTTCCTCGTGGGTGACATTCGGCGGTACTGGTTCAAGCGCAACGAGCAAACATCGAGTAGCGCGCGGTAGGATTCACGAATGACGGCTGGCACTTCGACTCGCGAATACGGGTTCACTTTCTTGGTACTCTCACGTCGCGCCTTTACGAACACCTCTTTTCCTTGCTGTGAAATGCGGTGTCAGCGCGGTATCCTCGATAACGCATGATCGACATTCACTGCCACATTCTGCCGCGGCTCGACGACGGCCCGGAAACAATCGAGATAGCCTGCGAGATGGGTGAAATGGCGATCGCCGAAGGCGTGACGCATATCATCGGAACTCCGCACGCGAACGACACGCATCGTTTCGATCCAGCGCAGGTACGAAGCCGGCGCGACGATCTTCAAGCGCGGTTCGAGGGACGGCTCACGCTGGCTACCGGCTGTGACTTCCACATGAGCTTCGACAATCTGCAGAGCATACGCACCGCCGGCGAGCGCTACACGCTGAACCAGAAGAATTATCTGCTGGTCGAGTTCGCTGCATATTCGATTCCGCCGTCGATGGACCAGGCGCTGCACGAACTGCAGCTTGCCGGCTTGCGGCCGATCATCACGCATCCTGAACGCAATCCATTACTTCGCGCGCAGCAGGACCGGCTGTTCCAATGGCTTCGCCAGGGTTGTTACGTGCAGATTACAGCGGGCGCTCTGTTGGGAAAATGGGGCGCGGCGGCACAGGAAGCGGGCGAGCGCTGGCTGGATGGCGGCGCAGTGCATTTTTTGGCCAGCGATGCGCACAACGCGACGTCTCGGCCGCTGAAGTTGAAGGAAGCATATGAGTTGGTACTGAAGAGAAGCGGTGAGGATGTGGCTCGGGCGTTGTTCGTTGAAAATCCGCTTGCGGCGTTTGAAGGACGCGACTTGCCGCACGTTCCTGAATTGAGCGAGGAGTTTGCGCCCCCAGGGGAGATGAAGACGAAAAAACGAAAGCGATTCTGGTTCTTTTGAATCGTACAGACCCTGCCCGCTTAGAACGGACGAAGTCTCCCTTTGTTTCCACTTGCTCCTGCTATCCCCCGGTTGCCACCGCAGTTGCGGAATCTTCCGCTTCGCAGCATCATCTAAATTGCATTTAGACACGCGTAACCCTGCCCAAGATTTGGAGGAGTGATGGCTTCGATTCCCGTCCCGAGCGCTCTTGACGCTCGTACGCAGGCTTTCCCGGTTTTATCCGAGTCACAAATCAACCGAGTGCGCCAGGTCGCAAGACCGCGGCGCGTCGCCACGGGCGAAATTCTGTTTGAACCGGGGGAGACCGGCATGCCGTTTTTCGTGCTGCTTTCCGGCAGCATGGAGGTCGTCCAGCCGGGCCTTTCAGGCGAGCAACCGATCGCGAAGCACGACGCGGGAGAGTTTACCGGCGAAATGACCATGATCTCCGGGCGCCGTAACCTGGTGCGCGGGCGCGTCACTGCATCGGGTGAATTTCTGGAGTTGAGCAATGACGGGCTGCGGACATTGATTGCGAAGGACGCTGAGCTGAGCGAGACATTCATGCGCGCGTTCATCCTCCGCCGCGTGGAACTGATTAAGCGCAATCAAGGCAGCATCATTCTGATGGGCTCGCGGCATTGCGCCGACACGCTGCGCCTGCGCGAGTTTCTCACGCGCAACGGCCAGCCTTACACCTACCTGGACCTCGACTCGGACAAGGGCGCACAGGAGCTTCTGGATCGCTTTCAGGTGAAGCTGGATGAAGTGCCGGTGGTGATCTGCGGCAACAGCGGCGCCGTGATGCGCAACCCATCGATTCAGAAACTTGCGGACTGCATCGGATTCAACCTCAACATCGATGAGACGCAAGTCCGTGACTTGATTATCGTGGGCGCGGGACCGTCAGGACTGGCCGCCGCCGTGTACGCCGCGTCGGAAGGCTTGGACGCGCTGGTGATTGAAACGATTTCGCCGGGAGGCCAAGCGGGATCGAGCTCGAAAATCGAAAACTATCTCGGTTTTCCCACTGGGATCTCTGGGCAGGAACTGGCGTCGCGTGCGGCGACGCAGGCGGAAAAGTTCGGAGCGAGGATGATGGTGGCGCATGACGTTGTGAAGCTCGATTGCGCGAAGCGCCCGTACAAAGTTGTGTTGGAAAATGGCAACGCGCTGGCCGCGCGCGCGATTGTGATCGCGACGGGCGCGCAGTACAACAAACTGGGCCTGCCCAATCTGGCAAAGTTCGAAGGGCAAGGCGTCTATTACGGCGCGACGTACATGGAAGCCCAGTTGTGCGAGGCGGAAGACATCATCGTCATCGGCGGCGGGAACTCGGCGGGCCAAGCGGCCGTTTATATGTCGCAAACAGCGCGCAAAGTACACATGTTGGTGCGCTCGGGGGAGCTCTCCGGCACGATGTCGCGCTACCTGATCCGGCGCATCGAAGAGAATCCCGCGATCGAGTTGCATTATCACACCGAGATTACGGCGCTCGATGGAGGCATGCACCTGGAACGAGTCGCCTGGTGCGACAAAAGGACGGGGGAGACGTCGTCGCAAGACATTCGACATGTGTTCATAATGGCGGGCGCGTCGCCACGCACGGGTTGGCTGCAAAACTGTCTGGCGCTCGACGAAAAGGGATTTATTCTCACCGGCCGTGATCTGGACTTTGTAAGTAACGGACATAGTTGGGAGTTGCAGCGGCCTCCTCTGATGCTCGAGACGAGCCTGCCGGGCGTTTTCGCAGTCGGCGATGTCCGCGCCGGGAATGTGAAGCGCGTCGCATCGGCAGTGGGCGAAGGTGCGATCGCGATTCATCTGGTGCATCGGGCGTTGGCAGAGATCTAGCCTTTTTAGAGGCGTCGTTCTGGTGCGAGATTAGCGTCGTCCGCGAAACGGGTTGTTGCGCGATTTTCCGCGCGTTTGCTACGATAGATTGTGCTGGCGGGCTGTATCCCGATAGGGAGCGGCACCGGAGGCGAAAATGAGCGCGATTCCCCTTTCGGGCGATACCAAGGTGACCGTCCCCGAAATCCTTTCCAGAAAGACTCTCCGAGCCGGACCATCCAAACTGAACCAACCGAAGATAACGTGTCTGACGGCGTACGATTATCCTTCGGCGCTTTTGCTTGATGGCGCTGGCGTCGACATTTTGCTTGTAGGAGATTCGCTGGCCATGGTTGCGTTGGGCTATGACAGCACGCTACCCGTTACGATCGACGAAATGCTGATGTACGTGCGCGCCGTGCGCCGCGGAACCCGACACGCTTTGCTCGTCGCGGACATGCCATACGGAAGCTATCACGTTTCGATCGAGGAATCCGTGCGCAACGCAATTCGCCTGGTGAAAGAAGGCGGTGCGGAAGCGGTAAAGATTGAGGGCGGCGAGCGGCGCATGGAGCTGATCTCGCGCTTGATTGACGCGGAAATTCCGGTAATGGGACACATTGGGCTGACACCGCAGTCGGTGAACGCAATGGGAGGGTTTCACGTGCAGGGCAAGACAGCCGATGCAGCCCGGCAACTGGAGCGTGACGCACGGGCGGTGGAAGCAGCAGGCACGTTTTCGATCGTTCTGGAATCGATGCCGCGGGAACTCACCGCGCGGATCACGCAATCGCTGCGGATTCCAACAATTGGAATCGGCGCGGGCCCGGATTGCGACGGACAGGTGCTCGTGTTCCACGATTTCGTGGGATTGACGGTCGGCCATCGGCCGAAATTCGCACGACAGTACGCGGATCTTGCGTCCGAGATCGCGCGAGCCGCATCGGATTACTGCGCCGATGTGCGCGCGGGACGCTTTCCCTCGGATGCGGAGTCGTATCATTCGCCGACGGAAGTTCGCGACGAGGTCGTGAAGGGCACGAAGTGACCGAATGCGGCGATTCGATCGCCGGAGGGGCCTTAAATGACAGCCGACGATTTTCGGATGCTGTACGATTACAACTCGTGGGCCAACCGTCGAACGCTCGATTCGTGCGCGACGCTTACGCCTGAGCAGTTCACGCGCGACATGGGATCGAGTTTCCGCTCCGTGCGCGACACGTTGGCGCACATTTACGGTGCGGAATGGATTTGGCTTGAGCGTTGGAACGAACGGATTCCAGCGACGCTGCCGTCGGCGACGGATTTTCCGGACTTCGAAACCCTTCGGACGCGATGGACGGAGCACGACCGAAACCTGCGTGCGTACGTCGACGCGTTAACTCCCGAGAGGCTCCAGCGCGTGATCAAATACAAGAACACGCGCGGCACTCTCTACGAAGGCCCGATCGAGCCCATGCTGGCTCACGTCGCGAACCACAGCACGTACCATCGTGGACAGATCGTTACGCTGATGCGGCAGCTTGGCGCCACGCCAGTTGCGACTGATCTGATTGGCTTCCATCGCGAACGTACCGCGCAGCCACTTTCGTAGTCACTCCTCATTCGGGACTGCACGGATCCCGCACTGCGCGCAGTGAAAGATCCATGCTTATGTATTAGAATCGTTAGAATCACAGAGTTAACGTGGGCGTGTAGCTCAGCTGGGAGAGCACCTGCTTTGCAAGCCGCCGAGACCTCTCTAAACCCTCCGTTGCTTCCTTCACTTTTCGTTTATTTACAATAACTTGGGGCATCTGCTTTTCGCTCAAAAGCTAACCCCAACGGCTAAAACACATAGGGTTCTGACACAATTCTGACACAGCTGAAAGCACCTGCTTTTGTGAAACGGGACAGTGATCTAGCGGTTGATTTGATCGAGACACTCTCGTACAGCTCGGTGAATCCATTCTCGCAACAAAGAACTCTGTCCCCGATATCGCGCCTGCTGACTGCCGCCCGCCGCTACGACGATGCTGTCGAGCCGTCTCTTTGAAAGAGATTCCCGACAAACGACCATCGCTCTCGTCTCAGCGGCTAACCCCAAAGCTTCAAGCATCGCGTCGTGAGTCACTGCTTATCGATGAAAACTAATTGGAGATACGTCGTCGCCTTGCCTCGCGGCCGCTGTGCATTGCGAACTAAGCGCCAGACTGGATACAGAGGAACATTCATTTCTGACGTTAGCAACTGAATGAGAATGAAGATCTAGGGTGGTTGCAATTCCAACGACTGTGCCCTTCAAACCTAGACGTCCGCTCTTCTGTCGAAGAAGGCTGTTCGGGTTCTCCGCGTTTGCGAAAGGCTCGATTCTGTGAATGAGCAGATGCGACACCCCGTTGCGAAATCCCCCATTCAGCGGAGCCCAACTCACCACCTGAGCGGCCTTCGAGAAACTGACCACGTGAGAAGATCCAACGGTTCGAACTGTGAAGGGAGTCTCCAAAGGGTTCGCGACTCGAATTCATGCAATGTCAGCTCTGGCGAGCTTTGCTGCCTCAACCATTGACACAAGGGATGGTTTGACCTCTTCCCAACGCCGCGTTTTCAAACCGCAATCCGGGTTCACCCAGATTTGGCGTGGAGATAATACGGTCGCCGCTTTCCTAAGCAGATTGAGCATTTCTTCTCGGCTTGGAACGCGCGGAGAGTGAATGTCATACACACCAGGTCCGATGTCGTTTGGGTAGCGATACCCAGCGAATGCATCAAGTAGTTCCATCTGCGAACGTGAGGTTTCAATCGAGATCACATCGGCATCCATCGCTGCGACGGCCTCGATTATGTCCTGAAACTCGGCGTAGCACATATGAGTGTGAATTTGCGTTTCATCGCGAACGGAGGACGAAGCCAGACGAAAGCACTCCACAGCCCATTTGAGATAATCCGGCCACTCCGAGCGTAGCAGGGGTAACCCTTCACGCAAGGCGGGTTCGTCAATTTGAATGACGCCGATCCCGGCATCTTCCAAGTCTGATACTTCGTCGCGGATCGCGAGGGCAATCTGCCGGCACGTCTCCGAACGAGGTTGGTCGTCACGTACGAAGGACCATTGCAGTATCGTGACTGGACCTGTCAGCATTCCCTTCATCGGTTTTGCCGTAAGGGACTGCGCAAAACTGGACCAGGTCACAGTCATTGGCCGTCTTCGCGATACATCGCCGTAGATCAGAGGGGGCTTCACACAACGCGAGCCGTAACTCTGGACCCATCCGTTATCGGTAGCGGCAAAGCCCGAAAGCTGCTCGCCGAAGTACTCAACCATATCGTTGCGCTCGAATTCACCGTGAACAAGTACGTCGAGGCTGATCTCTTCTTGAAAACGGATGCAATTTTCTGTCTGGGACCTCAAAAAGGCGTCGTAGGAGGGATCATCCAGTTTTCCGATCTTGTGCTGCGCGCGCGCTTCCCTTATCTCTTTTGTTTGAGGGAACGATCCAATCGTAGTCGTGGGAAACAGCGGAAGACGTAGTTTTCGCTGTTGCAGTTCTTTGCGCTTCGGAAACTCATTTCTTCGGCACGACATTTCTGGTGCAATGCTTTGAGTCCTTCCCTTGACCTCAGGATGGTGAATCCTTCGCGACGTATTCCGCGAGTGGACGGCTTGACGATTTATGTCGAGAAGTTCCAGGACGCTATCCCGCCCACCCGAGAGGGTTCGTTCTAGAAGAACGATTTCTTCGAGCTTTTGCTTGGAGAAGGCGAGCCAGCCTCTCAACTCACCATCGAGATGTTTCTCCTCCCCTAGATCGACGGGACTGTGAAGAAGAGAACAGGACGGGGCAATGAAGACGCGGTGAGGTCCGAGCACATCGCTCGCGCGCTCCAGGATCTTTAACGCTCGCTCAATGTCCGTTTTCCAGATGTTGCGGCCATCGATGACACCCAACGAGAGCTTCAAATTCGCGGGTGCATTTCGCAAAGCTGTCTCCAGCTGGTCGGGTCCTCGCACCAAGTCCAAGTGCATCGCTGCAATGGGCAAACGAAGTGCTAAGTCCAAGTTGGGTCCGAGCCCTGCGAAATAGGTCGCTACAAGAACTCGCAATGAGTTCGAAACAGAAGCCAATCTTTCCAAACTGGAAACGAACGCGCGCTGCGCTTCAGCACGATCGGTAAGCACGAGCATTGGTTCATCGATTTGAATCCACGTCGCTCCCGCTTCTGCCAGGCGGAGCAGGACCTTTTCATATATTGGAAGAATTTCTTCGAGCAGGAGCAGGGGATCGAAAGCGTCGCCCTTCACTTTTCCGAGGAGCAGAAACGAAACGGGCCCGAGCAGTACGGGCCGCGTTTCGATGCCGATCGACTTCGCCTCTAGGAACTCATCAATGGGTTTCAGTGAACCTAGAGAGAACTCCTGAGCCTTTGTGAATTCAGGAACGATGTAGTGGTAATTGGTATCAAACCACTTCGTCATTTCCATTGCTGGAAGGTCGCCGTGGCTCTTTTTCGTCACCGCACCGCGGGCCATGGCGAAATACGTCTCTAAGTCAATTTGAGGCTCTTTCCACTGGTACCGGTGGGGAACAGCGCCGACCATGGCAACAGTGTCGAGGACATGGTCGTAGAGCGAGAAATCATTCGAAGGGATTTGTTGAATGCCAGCTGTCTTTTGCAGTACCCAGTGATTCACTCTCAGCGCCTTGGCGACGGAAAGCAGTTCCGTTTCGCCGGACTTTCCGAGCCAGTAGGCTTCTAACGCCTTTTTCAGTTCCCGATGAACGCCCATTCTGGGAAAGCCGAGATTTGACGATGTCGCCATAGAGCCTCTCTTCCCTTTGGCTACTCCGACTCTGAGGAATGAATTGGAATAGGACGACCGTTCTCGTCCACCGCAACGAGAACGAAACTGCCTTTCGTGCACAGTTCGCGCGCGCCCGTCAGCAAATCTTCTGCCCAGAGTTCCACTTCGACCGTCATCGACGTTCGGCCAGTTCTACTGACGCGGCCGACGACTTCGGCGAGTTGGCCTTGCCGCACCGGAACGTGAAAATCAATTCGTTCCGAACTCGCCGTTACCACCGGTTTACGAGCGTGTCTCGAAGCGGCAACAAATGCGGCCATATCCATGAGCCGCAATGCATCACCGCCGAAGAGCGTCCCGTAATGATTCGCCTGGTTCGGAAACACCATTTCGACAATCCGCGTTTCACGAGGAGCAGGTGAATCAGAAGTCGTCATGGAAGGCCACTTCGCCCTTCACCGCGACTTGGTACGCCGAAACACGCCGCTCGAAGAAATTGGTCAACTCCTGAACATCCTGGAGTTCCATGAAGCCGAAGGGATTCATCGAGCCAAAGACGGGCGCAATGCCGAGCGCCTGCAGCCGCTGATCAGCCACATAACGGAGATATTCCAGCATGTCTCTTGCAGAAAGCCCGCCGACACCGAGGCTCAAGACGTCCTCTGCAAAGGCCATTTCACAATCGACCGCTTCTTTCAACATTTCTACAACGCGGCCCACCATCCCTTTGTCGAAAAGCTCTGGCTCCTGGCGGCGAACGGTTCGGATGACCTCGAACGCAAATTGAATGTGTGCGCTCTCGTCGCGGAAAACCCAATTCGTGCCTGTCGCAAGGCCATGAAGCAATCCACGCGAACGAAGAAAATACACGTATGCAAAAGCTGCGAAGAAAAAGAGCCCCTCAATGCAGCAGGCAAAGCAGATCAGGTTCAGCAGGAAGTTGCGACGTTCATCAGCTGTTTGGATCTTGTCAAGCGCCTGAATAGAGTCAATCCACTTAAAGCAGAAGTCGGCTTTGCTGCGAATCGATGCAATGTTCTCGATAGCGTCGAACGCCTGCTTTCGTTCTTCCGGGTCAGCAATATAGGTATCAAGCAGCGTGAGGTAGAACTCCACGTGCTGCGCTTCCTCGAAGAGTTGCCGCGATAGGTACATACGCGCTTCAGGTGAATTGATGTGCTTGTAAAGATTCAGCACAAGATTGTTCCCGACAATCGAGTCGCCCGTAGCGAAAAAAGCAACGAGCCGACTAATCAAGTGCTGTTCGGCTGGAGTCATGCGCTGGCGCAAATCGCTTACATCTGTCGAAAAATCTACCTCTTCGACGGTCCACGTGTTCTTGATGGCCGCTTTGTATTGCTCGTAGAAAGCCGGATATTTCATCGGGCGCAACGTCAAATCGAATCCGGGATCGAGAATCATAGTCGTCTCCTTTTTCAACAAGCTTTTACTGGCACGCTTCACAGGATTGTGGATTTTCGAGAGAGCAAGCTATGGACTGAGCCGTAGCAACGGATACGGTCGTTTTGGCGATCTCTGTCGCGGGACGCGACCGGAGGTAATATGTCGTCTTCAGCCCTTTCTTCCACGCATACATGTACATCGACGAAAGCTTTCCGATATTCGGGCTCAGCACGAAGAGATTCAGCGATTGGCTTTGGTCGATGAATGCACCACGGTCGGCAGCCATATCGATCAGCGAACGCATTGGAATTTCCCACGCCGTGCGGTATATCGCGCGTACATCGTCGGGAATCTCCGTCATATTCTGAACCGATCCGTCGGACAACTTGAGCCGGTTGCGCATCTCTTCAGTCCACAAGTTCAGCTTTTTCAATTCGGCAACCAGATAGCGATTGATCTGAAGAAAATCACCCGAAAGTGTTTCGCGTTTGAAAAGATTCGAGACCTGCGGTTCAATGCATTCATAGCATCCGACGATCGACGCAATGGTCGCCGTCGGCGCGATTGCGATCAGCAGCGAGTTCCGCAAGCCCTTGGCCTTGATCCTTTCACGCAAATCTTCCCATCGCAGTGCGTTTTGTGGAGTTACACCCCATGCATCGAATTGCAAACTTCCTTCAGCAGCTCGCGTTTCCGCAAACGCAGGGTGAGGGCCAAACTCTGCCGCCAGGCTGCAGGAGGCGCTCAACGCGTGAAAGTAAACCTCTTCTTGAATGCGCATCGAAAGCGCGCGCGCTTCCGGTGCATCAAACGGCAACCGGAGGGCAAAGAACACGTCCTGTAGACCCATGACGCCCAGGCCGACCGGACGCCATCGCCGATTCGAGTCTCCTGCCTCCGTAATGGGATAAAAATTGATGTCGATGACGCGATCCAAAAACTTCACTGCGGTTCGAACGGTCTTAGCGAGCTTCTCGAAATTGAAGCCCTTCACAGTGACATGCTTAGCGAGGTTGATTGAACCGAGGTTGCAGACGGCAGTCTCCTGCTTGGAGCTAACCTCCATGATTTCCGTGCACAGGTTTGATAGGTGAATGACGTTTATAGGCTTCGCTGTCTGGTTCGATCTCAGGTTAGAAGAGTCTTTGAACGTCATCCAACCATTGCCCGTCTCTGCAAGCACTTTCATCATCCGCGCGTAGAGATCGCGAGCCTTCAGCTGTCGCACAAATAGTTTGCCCTGTTCGGCTTTGATGTATGCCTTTTCAAAGGCTTCGCCTACAAGGTCGGGAAGGTGTGGGACGACTTTCGGATCAAAGAGGGACCACATTTCGTCCGCCTCGACCCGCTTCATGAAAAGGTCGGGCACCCAGTTTGCGAGATTCAGGTTGTACGTGCGTTGTGCATTGTCTCCTGTGTTTTCGCGCAGCTCTAGAAACTCCTCGATGTCCGCGTGCCATGTTTCGAGATAAACGCAGCAAGCCCCCTTTCGCTTTCCCCCTTGATTTACCGCGGCGACGGAGGAGTCTAGGGTTTTGAGCCACGGCACAATTCCCTTGCTGTGTCCGTTTGTTGCCCGGATAAGAGAACCGCGAGAACGGACGCGGTGATACGCAAGACCAATCCCGCCTGCAAATTTCGAGAGCAGCGCGACGTCTTTGTACTTTTCGTAGATCGCTTCCAGGTTGTCCAGCGGTGAATCGAGGAGGTAGCAAGAGGACATCTGCGAGTGCTTTGTTCCTGAATTGAAAAGCGTCGGCGAACTGGGCATGTAATCGTGCGCGGAAATCACGCGGTAGAATTCGACTGCTTCCTGAACCGCGCGCGATAAGCCGCAGCTCACGCGGAGAAAGAATTGCTGCGGCGTTTCAATCACCTCACGGGTTTCTGGATGGCGCAGTAGATAGCGGTCATAAACCGTTCGCAGGCCAAAGTACTCGAAAAGGTCCGCACGGTTTTCATTGACCGCATCGTTCAGCTTGCGGGCATTCTCCGAAACAAAGAGCGCCAGTTCCTTAGAGACCAAACCGTGGTGCTTTCCTGCGGCAACGGATTGCGAGAAAGAGTGAATATTTTGATTCGCGACCTCCTTATCGATGAAGCCGTAAAGAAGGCGCGCAGCAAGCCGCGAATACTCCGGCTCCTCTGCGACGAGCGAAGCGGCAGTCTGGATGGAAAGGAGGTCGAGCTCTTTCGTCGTCGCACCGTTATACAACCCGCCGATGGTCTTGCTCGCAATGCGAATCGGATCTATTGATTGCAACCCATCGCAGCATCGTTCTACAGCGCGGACAATCTTGTTCACATCGGCAGGTTCGAGATTCCCATTGCGCTTGCGAACGTGCATCTGCGTCGAGCTGGTCGTGGATGGAAATGTCACTACGGGGTCGTTCGCAACTACACGCGGTTGTGTTGCCATTTGCGCCTTTTCCGCCCGACACAAGAGGAAAGGTCAATGAAATGGGAATTGTTCTAAGACACCACTTCATCGCCAACCTCCCCTCGGAGGCTTGCTCGATTTGCACGCCGGGTTTGGCGCGGCTACTGGCAGGTCTTCGGACTTGCAGGCTTGGCCACTCGGTAGAGTGGCGTCCCTACTGACCCATCTTCCCGGTTTTGGAGAAAACCAGTGGTGTTTGGGTGTTCGTTCCTGCTTACCGCTGCGGGGCAGTTCCGGTCTTTCACCGGATTCCCTTTGGACGTTTCCAATGGAAACGCCACCAGCAAGCGATACACAAGATAAGGGACTGTGCGTGTCGTGTCAACCCAAATGTTGTGGTTCTGTTAATGGTTGATAGCACGTCTGTCGGGGTCAGGATGAGTGAGAGGCATGCTACAATTGCTAGGCACTTATTTACATGTGCCGAGGTCTTGGTACACTAGTATCGAGGCGTCTGTATGCCGAAATCCAAAGCCGACGAACTTCGTACTCTGGCCACCAAACGTCAGATCATTACTGCCGCCGATGCCGCGCAGCTCGGCGCCCCGCGGACCTATCTGTCCCGGCTGGCTCGCCAGGGGCAACTCGAAAAAATCGCACGTGGCCTATACACGTCACCGGCATTTTCTCCCAGCGAACACGCATCGCTCGTTGAGGCGTCCTATCAGGTTCCCAAAGGCGTTATTTGCCTGCTCTCCGCACTCCGCTTTCACAACCTCACTACCCAATCTCCGCGCGAAGTATGGATAGCCATCGGCCACAAGGCCTGGGCCCCCAAAATTTCGTCTCCGCCAGTTCGATTCGTTCGCATGTCCGGCCCGGCGCTTCAGTTCGGAGCGTCCGAACATCACATATCTGGCAGGGTCATCCGCGTTTTTACGGCCGCCAAGACCGTTGCTGACTGTTTTAAGTTCCGCTACAAGATCGGACTCGACGTCGCCATCGAGGCTCTGAAAGAATCTCGACGGCTCAAGAAGGCTTCCATTGACGAACTCTGGGCCGCAGCGAAAGTCTGCCGCGTTGCGAAAGTGATCCGCCCCTACCTGGAGTCGCTCTAGTGCCGCATGAACCCAAAAACCTCGCGGCCTCTGTGCGCCAGAAACTGCTCGACTTGGCTCGTTCACGGAACGAAGACTTCGGGTTGATTCTCGTGAAGTACGGCCTTGAGAGAATCCTGTATCCCCTCAGCCGCTCAAAGCACCGCGATACGCTCGTCCTAAAAGGCGCGTTGCTTTTCGAACTATGGACAAAACAGACCTACCGCGCCACAAGAGACGCGGATTTCCTCGCACGCGGCGACAATTCCCCCGAACGTTTCGTGGCGATCTTCAAAGAACTCTGCGCCATTGAAGTTGAACCCGACGGCTTAACCTTCGACGCTGATTCTGTTAAAGCCGAGCGCATTACCGAGGATGCCGATTACGAAGGCGTGCGCGTAACGTCTACGGCGCACCTTGAGCGCGCGCGTATTCCGATTCAGATCGATATCGGATTCGGAGATGCTATCACTCCCGCGCCCCTCGAAACTCAATACCCCACGCTACTACCGGCACCCAATCCTCGCCTTCTCACCTATTCCAAAGAAACGGTTGTCGCCGAGAAATTCGAGGCCATGGTCAAGCTCGGGATCGCCAACAGCCGAATGAAAGACTTCTATGATCTTGAAGCTCTTTCGCAGGACCTCGATTTCGACGGGAAAACACTTGGCGAAGCGATCCGCAAAACATTCGAGCGACGCGGAACTGAGCTGCCAACCGGCGGCACCCCACTGGCTTTCACACCCCAGTTCTACAACGATACGGATAAGAAGAAGCAATGGGCCGCATTCGGTACGAGAAACGCGAATACGTTACGAAGACCGAACTGAAGGAAGTCGTCGAAAACGTAAAGCAATTCTTGACGCCCGTCGCCACCGCCTTGCTCGACGGCGGTCCATTCACTAAACGCTGGGAACCGGGCGGGCCTTGGCGCTAACTATTCCCATCAAATTCAGCAAATGCGAGACCACCTCCTCAGCAGGCAGGCACTCTATCGAAAGTGCGACGCTGATTGCAAAGCGCACGAATCCGTTCCTTTCGTGCACAGTCGAATTCATCCCGCGCTCAACGAGCAAACCCCTGTTCCCGGAAACTGTCGGGTGGGTGTTCAGGATATGGCGATTGCTCGTGCGGTCAGAAGCACACCGGCGACTATCGCAATCACACCGATGGCTCGCGCGACGCGCTCACCATTTGGTGCGAGGCGTTCGGCCGTAATCGCCCCTGCGACGATAATCATCAACCGAAGGTTCATAACGCCACCTACGACAAGGATCACTGTCAAGCCGACACAGCAATAGGCGCACTGTAGACCCAGATCTAGACCATGTCGAAGGGCACCGCCAGAATACGCCTGCAGTCTGTGGCAGCCGGTGGCTTCCCGACAGCCAGCGAGGCGATGCGCCTTCCATGGTGTGAATTGAAGCGCGCCAGCAATTACAATAATCGCGCCGGTCGTAGCCGGAATCGCGCGCGCTAATGCCACGTGATGCATCTCAATACTCGCGAGCATTACACCAAGCGGAAAGAGGACGATCCCGAGCAGCGTCCACACCAAGAAGTATCCCGCGCCCATGATTGCGGTTAGGTGGTTAACGCGCATCGCGGCTCCACTAACAGCCTGTCGGAAACCCAGCAGCATGGGCAGCAACGATGGCAACATCATCGCCACCATCATCACGAGCCACATTTCGACGAATGATGCTCCGGCGCTGAGCCATGTCCGTCCCGGCATTCGCATCCACATCATCGACATTGACCAGCCGCCAGGCATTGGCATGACGCCCATCGACGACATAGACCCCCACCAGAACATCGTGAGGGTTGCGCTCGCAGCGAAGAGCAACGCCAAAATGGCCATGAAGAGTTGCTGCTGTGGCTGGGAGACCAGGCTGAGTGATCTCCCGCTCCGCAGTTGTGCGGCAGCGATCATGACGCCGCGCCACCCTTGCTGTATTCATCATGGCGGCGCCACCAGACACCCGTTTCGTTGCGGCCCTTCGGAGCGCGGTCGAGCCACGAGTACATACCCCAAATCGCGTCCACTCCGCGCGCATAGGTGGAATAGGTGTGGTAGACGACTCCGTCCTCGAGTACGAATGCGCTCAAGCCCGGTCGCTCGCGATGGTACGCGGGCACGTCGACTCCGCACATAGCCGCGAGGTTACCCTCGGCCCCTTCGCCGGCCGCCTGCCCTTCGCGCCATTGTAAAGAGCCGGATTGCGACGCGGCCTTCGGAGAGTATTCGGGTTCGCGACGGAAGTTGTACTCTATACCCCCACGCTGTTGTTTTTCGGTGTGCGAAACCTGAAAGTCGAAATTGAACGTCGCGTCTTGCGAGGACGCCCACGGGAAGTTCCACCCCATGCGTTGCTTGTACGCCTGAAGCTTCGCCAGCGGTGCCCGCGAGACGGCCCAGAGCATCACGTCATGATTCGCAAGGTGGACAGCGTTTCCGTTGAAGCCGTCCGCAATCGACGAGCAAGAGGGACACCCCGCCTTGTAGTCGGGTCCGAACATGAAGTGGTAGACGAGCAGTTGTGAGCGGCCCTTAAACAGCGCCGGCAAGCTAGCGCTCCCCTCATCGGTATCGAATCTGTACTCCTTATCGATCCGAACCCACGGCAACTCCTGACGCTGATGTACGATTTCGTCAGTGCGCCGAGTCAATTCCTTTTCCGCCCTAAGCAGCTCAAGGCGTGCTGCCAACCATTCTCCGCGTGTTCCTGTTTTATGAGTCGTCATTGTCTTCTCTCCGTTCCTCCGATTGATATGACCTCTCTGTCTGTAAACCATATTTACTGCTGCATATGAAAACGTCGGGAGTGACAAGTGTGGCGTGATTTCAGTGGACCTTGATCCGCCGCCAAAAATTTCCTAAGCCAAGCCTCAGCGCTTGCCGCTTCCCAGATCGTCCGACTGCCCCGCGTCGATGCGAGGCCATTGAGAAATGGGCCGTCCCCCCGGCCACTCCGGTTGCCACGAAGGCGAGCCACTGCTAGTCCGCGTGTACGTGCATTGTTGCGGCCAGCCGGACGGCGCGTCCTCCCATTTCTCCTGTCGTCCGTAGACCGTCAAGTCAAGTAAGTGATAGCTGTTGTCCATCACCTCGACGCCGCGCGCGGTCGTCCAGTACGTCTCGAAGACTTTGGACTCCTGCCGCAAATAGCAAACGATGTGCATTCTGCCCACGCGACGCCCTGTAAGCAGAACTTCAAGAGAGCGCCCTTGCGCTGAATACCAAGGCACGTCCCAGCCCATGAAGTTGCGGTATCGAGAGCTCTCTTTGTAGGGACCTTGGCAAAACACCGCGAAGGTGACATCGCGAGAATGCAGGTACGACAGCTCTCGGACCTGAGTCGTGACCCACGTGCACCCTTCGCACTGCTCCGGCGCAGTATGGCCCGTGTGCCACATGAAGTAGTAAACGATCAGCTGCCGACGCCCCTCGAACGCATCGAGAAGCGCCATTGGCCCGCGCGGACCAATTACCGCTGTGGTTGGATCGACCTCTACCATCGGCAGCCGTCGGCGAGTGGCTGCGATAGCGTCGCCCTCATGCGTGTGTGCCTTCTCACGCGTCCGCAGCGCGTCCAATTGCGCTTGGAAGGTACTGCGGTCAACTATCTTGGGTATTGCGACTTCATTGTTGTTCATACCATTTTTCATCCCTTCCGCTCCCTTCCCGGCAGAGGACTGAATACCCTCCTCATCCGCAACATCCCTTCTCCTCTTCCGCTCGCCGTCGAGCAGCTCCTTCAGGGTCGTTTATGATGTCGATCCACTTTGGGTTTGGCGATGCCTCGGCATCGTAGTTGTCGTGCCAGTTCCACCATTTGTAGGGCGCAGTCTGCGGGTAGCCCTTGGGTGAATCCTCCCAACTCTCTTGACGGCCCAGTGGTGTGATATCGAGGTAGCTCCAGATTGTTCCCATCGCCTCGTCGCCACGATTGTTAACTAGGTAGGTGCGGAACACTTTCTCGCCGTCATGGATGAATACGTTATGACCGTGCCATTGGTCCACGCCGAAGTCTTTGTCGAAGCTGTCTGTGATCGTGTACCAGGGCATCTTCCAGCACATTCGTGCCTTCAGGCGCTCGATGTCCTTCTGCGGAGCGCGCGAGGCATACGCGAGCGTTGTATCGCGGACGTTCAGATGGGCCAAGTGGACGACTTGATCAGCACCCAAGGAACAGCCGCGACAGGCGTGCTCAGGCCAGCCGAACACGCCCGGCTCGAAGAATGCGCGATATACGATTAATTGCCGACGGCCCTCGAACAGATCGAAGAGGCTTACCTTACCCTTGGGTCCCTCGAACTCGTATTTCTTTTCGACGGCCATCCAAGGCATCCGCCGACGCTGAGCGGACAAGGCATCGCGCGCCCGAGTTAACTCTTTCTCATTCACGACAAGCTGTTGGCGCGCGGTTTCCCACTCTCGCTGTGACACAATCGCTGGTGTGTTTATCGGGAGATGTCCTTTCCCGTGTTGCTCACCTCTGTCCTTGTTTGCTTCCCGTTTAGTCATTCTGTCTTTCCTCTTTCTCGCTAGATTGTCGAGATGGACATTTTCACGATCAACGCGCCATGGCACTTTGCGAAACGCTGGTTACCACGGGCTTGGCTGCGGTTTCCCGGTCGTGATCAGTTTGCGCAGATTGCCATTTACGAGCAGGCCCCAAGCGTTCGAGCAGTTGTCGTAACATTCGAAGTTGGGCACTAGCCCGGCATGTGTGAAGTGAACCTCGGTCTTATTGCCTCTTTTCGCGATTTCAAAAATGATGTCGGTGCCCTTCCATTCGTGCTTGTCCTTTGCGAAGTTAAGATTCGCATCTATTACGTGCCACACGATCTTCTTTCCCGGGATGAGTTCGGTGATCTTCTGTATCGATTGGTGCACGTCTTGCATTCGGTATGTGAACTGCCCACCGAGTTTGTCTGTCTTGCCCGTGATCTCTCCTGACCACCATCCTCGAACGTTGTTGATGGCGTCAAAGACTTCCTCCGGGGACTGATCTACCGTAAAAGCAGCAGTGAAGTTCGGTCCTGTCATTCTGTTTTCCTCTCGTTCGCGTCTATTGTTTGTTCGTAGCTCTGGCACACTGCCCGCGTCACGAACCTTTCGTCACATTTTGTGTCATGTAACCGGCAAACTGCCGCTGGAGCGCCTTGACCGCGCTGGTGCGCCAGCCTTCGGCGACCGCTTCCGACATCGGATCAGGAAAGATTTCCTCATCTCCTCTTTCCACTCCGTCGAAAATTGCTCGCGCCACAGATTGTGGAGAAGCCTTCGGAATATCCAAGCCTCGGGTCATATCAGTGTCTATGGGTCCAGGCAGGACTACATGGACGCTCACCCCTTGTCCGGCTAAAATCGCCCGCAAGGATTGCGAAAGGGAGAACGCGGCAGCCTTCGAGATCGAGTAGAGGGGGTCAAACGGCACAGCCGCAAGCGACGCCAACGATAGAACATTTACTATGCTGCTTCCAGCGCGCGTTAATATCGGCAGAAAAGCCTGAGTCACGCCATAGGTGCCAAAGAGATTAACGGCAAGAAGCCGTTCGAGCGCGGCGCGATCACTCAGGTCGTTTAAGAGTGAAATGCCCGCATTATTAACGAGCATATCGAGAGTGTCGACTGCCTTTGCAGCCGCCTCAACTTGCGCCTTATCGGTGACGTCTAGAATCAGCGGCGTGACGCGAACGTCCGAGTGAACAAAGGGCTGTCGCGCACCGGCATAGATCCGTTTAGCACCTCTTTTCAGAGCTTCCTCTACCAGTGCCTTTCCAAGCCCGCGATTGGCACCCGTGATCAGGATCGTCTTGTTTGCTGTATCCATTTCTCCTCCTTTTTCTCCGCCGTTCGCGGTTCGGAAACCAACTACGCTGTCAAAATGCGCCAGCTCAAACTGCCGATCTCGGTCGCGCTACTTCCGCCCTTCTGGAACGCGCACTTCAGCAGTCACGCGCCTCCCATGACGCCTCGCCCATCGGCACATACCTCCGAGCGGGCCGATTATTGTTTTCCCCGAGGGGGTCAAAGAGTATTCGACGGCGACAATTTTCGACCTCGTCACGCGTCTAATAATCAATCCTGTTGACTCCAGTCTGCGAAGAGTTCTGGTTAGCATGCGCTGAGAAACCATTCCGACGCGGCGCTTTAACTGTCCATGACGGTGAGGCCTCTCGCTTAGAGAAAACAGAATCTTCGGTGTCCATCTGCCGATGAAGATTGGCTGAACCGTCTTCGACCCCTGGACTGTCTTCATAGCCGTATGCCTCCTCGATGCACCCGTCCATGGGCCGTTTTGTCGCGGTCGGCACCGTCCCAAATTGCCAGCCCTCCTGCCACGAGTGCAATTAGGTACACCGGTGTTCCCCTGCGTTGTTGACCCCGATTGATCCGACTTCCAACTGATCTGAACTGGTGTTTGCCGTTCATGCGATATATTTACGGCCGGCAATCGAAGAGGTGTGAGTGACAACTGTGGCGCGATTCCGATCGAGTCGCTGATCATGGTCCCAGCGCGCGCTGCATTTGTGATCTCGGGTTCTTCCGCTCCAGGCTCTTGGATCAGGACGCCAGCGAACGATATGCGGCACCGTTCGACCTCCACTGAGCGCCTTTTCGGTTCCGCCTCTCTGAAACGCGTCGCGCTCTTAACCCAAAAAATAGATTGCGGCCATTAACCTGTCCAATGAATAGTTACGGTGGCATTAAACAAAGAAATGAATTAGTGTTAATTGCGACAAAAAGGCGAGGGCTCACTATGCTCGATACCGACTTGCTTCGTACCTTCGTGGCTGTTTCGGATAGCGGGGGATTTACCAAGGCCGCGCAACTTCTGAATTCCACTCAGTCCACGGTTAGTGCCCAGATTCACCGACTAGAAGAGCAGGTTGAACGCCCATTATTCGTCCGCAGCACGAGATCGGTACAACTCACTTCCGCTGGCGAAACGCTTCTCGGTTACGCGCGAACGATCCTCCGGTTGAATGAAGATGCGCGTCTACGCCTCTCGGGCGTTCACAACGCTGGCAAAATCCGGATTGGAGCCAATGAAGATCTTACCGACAACTGGCTTCCGAAAGTATTACGCCGTTTCGGTCGCCAGTACCCAGAGATTGAAGTCGAACTCGAAATTGGCATCGGACCGAAGCTATTCAAAAAGGTGGAAATGCAAGAACTTGATCTTGCCGTTGGAGGCGTCTGCGACGGACGAACCGAGGGCCGGACACTGTGGAGCGAGCGTCTGGTCTGGGCATCTTCGGCAGAGACTGAAGTTCCAAGTATCTTGCCGCTTGCATTCTTCCCGGAGCCATGCCCCTATCGTGAAGCAGCGCTTCGCGCTTTGGCAGGCAGTCCAAGGCGGTGGCGCATTGTCTCCACAAGCAGCAGTCTGGCAGGAGTTCGCGCGGCCGCAATGGCGGGATTCGCCCTTACTCCGTTGCCACTGCACACCGTCAGACCAAGTCTCCGCATCCTTACCGAAAAGGACAAAATGCCGACACTCCCAAAGATCGAATACGTTCTTCGGGCTAGAGAGACCGACTCTCGATCGGCAAGCGCGGCATTCGCAAACCTCGCTCAGGAAATGGCGGCCAAAGCGTAATGGACTCGCTGATCACGGCAGCAGCACGCGCGCTCGCGGCGGGTGACCCACTCGCTGCGCTGAAGCGAGTCGCCCTGCGTGACGATGCGCCTGCGCTCGCGCTTCGTGGTATCGCAATGGCGCAGCTCGGCGATTTTCCCCGCGCAAAGGAGCTTCTGCGGCGGGCGGCGCGTTCCTTCAGTCCGAGAGAAGCTGTCGCCCGCGCGAGATGCGTCGTCGCAGAAGCTGAGATCGCTCTTGCGTCGCGCGATTTGGGTTGGCCAGTGAAAACACTGGACGCTGCGCGGGGGACACTCGAAAAGCACGGCGACCGGGTAAATGCTGCGCACGCGCGATACCTTCAAGTCCGGCGACTCGTTCTGATCGGGCGCTTGGACGAGGCAGAACGCATGCTTGCCGATGCCGATTCGACACTCTTTCCGGTTGCGCTGAGGACCGCGCACGAACTGGTGATCGCAGGAATCGCGATGCGGCGTATTCGGGCCACAGAAGCACGCGCAGCGCTCGCTCGCGCCGCATCAGCGGCTCAGTTAGCAGGCATCCCGGCGCTCATCGCCGAGGTTGACGCCGCATCTGTCATTTTGAATAAGCCTGCTGCCCGCCTAGTTACGGGTGGCAAGGAAAGAGTTCTCACGTTAGAAGAGGTCGAATCACTGTTGGCGTCGAAAGCACTCGTTGTAGACGCATGCCGTCATATCGTCCGCGACGGACTCACCATCGTCTCTATCGCAACACGCCCTGTGTTGTTCGCGCTTGTAAGGACATTGGCTGAGGCGTGGCCCGGCGACGCGCCGAGGGATTTACTGCTTGTGCGGGCTTTCGGAGCGAAACTCACCGACGAATCGCATCGCATGCGCTTGCGAGTCGAAGTCGGGCGGCTTCGCAGAACACTCCGTACTCTTCTCGATCTTAGAGCGACGAAGCGGGGTTTTACACTCGCACCTCGTCGGGCTCGCGAGGTCGTAGTTCTCGCGCCGCCAGCCGATGGGGAACGTGGCGCAGTGCTTGCCTTTCTTGCGGACGGCGAGTTCTGGTCAAGTTCGGCTCTTGCCCTTGCGCTCGGAATCAGTCAACGTACCGTACAGCGAGCACTGGACTCACTCGCACTAGAGGGGAAAGTGCAATCTTTGGGCCGTGCCCGAGCGCGCCGATGGATGAGCGCGCAGTTTCCTGGATTCACGACAACATTGTTACTCCCGGGTCCGCTTCCGAGTGACTAGGCTAAAACTATGATTCGATCAACTCCTGAGATTGTTCGTGAGTACGGCCCCTTTCCGAATGCCGAGCGCGTGCATGGCGTCAGCTATGACGGTCAGAACGTTTGGTTTGCGTCGGGAGACAAGCTGAACGTCTTCGATCCCTCCACTGGGGAGAGGCTCCGCACGATCGATGTCGCGGCGCATGCAGGAACCGCATTCGATGGCCAACACTTGTTTCAGATCGCCGAGGACCGCATCCAGAAGATTGATCCGAAAACTGGTCGTGTGCTTTCTACCATTCCGGCACCGGCTGGCAGCAATTCCGGGCTTGCATGGGCTGAGGGTACGCTTTGGGTGGGACGCTACCGGGATAGGAAGATTCATCAACTCGATCCCGAAACCGGGGCGATTCTTCGCACAATCGAGTCCAACCGATTCGTCACCGGCGTTACATGGGTCGATGGAGAACTTTGGCACGCCACCTGGGAAGGTGACGATAGCGATCTGCGACGAATCGATCCTCGCACTGGCGAGGTTCTTGAACAACTCGAAATGCCACCGGGAGTGAACATTTCTGGACTCGAATCTAATGGTCGCGATGAATTCTATTGCGGCGGAGGGAAAACTGGAAAGATCAGGGCCGTGCGGCGACCTCGGAGACAAACGGCGAAGACGAGTTCCAACCTGTAGTGGCTAGTTCGTTTGCGTCGCGCGGACGCTCGTCAAAAGATGGGACGAAAGGCAACCTCGGGCGTGGTCGCCCCAGCCGAGTGTTGAACGACCGATGCAGACTTCGGAGATGTAACGATGAACTCGGTCGATTCCAATACTAACCCCAGTCACGGGCAGCGAATACGCTGGTGATCAACGAGAGGTATCGCAGGCGCTTGCACAATTTTACCGGAGCCTGAACTCGCGCGACATTAAATTGCTGGAGCAGAATTGGTCGGATACAGCAGACGCGGTAATGGACAACCCTTTGGGTGGAATAAAGCGCGGATGGAGGGAGATCAGGACGACCTACGAGAAGCTCTTTCGAAGCAAAGGCGCTTATAGATTTGAATTCTACGACTACACGCTACATGAGAGGGCTGATCTGTTTTACGCAGTCGGACGTGAGCGGGGCCAACTTCAAGTTAACGACGAAACCATACGCCTAACGATCGCACGACGCGCATCTTTCGACGCGATGCCACCAAAAATCGGCGGCAGGTCCACCATCATGACTCGATAGATGAGCCGCAAATGCTGGCCGCCTACCAAGAAGCCATTCTCGGGAACGCCTGAGCACGCGCGGTTACAATTCTGCAGCTGCCCGACGGCTCCGACCGAACATCCATTCGACTGCATAGCGAACGCGACTCGACGGGAAACGTGTGCTCACCAGAGGTGTTCTACCAACCGGCACCGAGTTTTCCGTCTGAATCGACCACGTTGCGCTCAATCCATTAAGGACCAACCTCCTCAACACCAGGAGGTCGCGCGTTTCATAGTTAGTGACGATAAAAGAATTGGTCGGGGCGAGTGGATTTGAACCACCGTCCTCCTGGTCCCGAAGAACGCGGTGCCAAATTCTAAGTACCGCTTCTGGTGTCGCTTACGGGACTTTCTGACCGTTTACCTTACACTTGAATTGGACCGCAGATGGACCGAACTTGCACCACGTTGGCGTTCCAAGATGCGGCCCGCAGGGAGCGACTTGGACGGCTTCGGCAAAAACCTTCAAAACAAGGACGGACGCGGTGCTCCACCGAGAAGCGATGTATTCACCCTCCCGATTGTATGCGTCCCTTCATTACCACCCCAGGCAAACAGTATCCAGACCTCCGGGAATCCGCCTGCCCGTAACGTTAGGCCAGTCGAGAAACTGTGCAGCCAAGGACTCGATGTCAAATCACCTCGGGTGAAACCAAGCTTGCCTTCGTCGGCCGCGAGGACGAACCCGACAGGCAAACGAAAGATAGAGTGCTCGAAACCCTGGTGCAAAAGCATCATGTTCGGATCACGGAACCTATAATCTTGATAGCTTGGCAGCGTCGGATTTCCGTTGATGTCCGATCCGCCTAAGGTGGGCTGAAAGTAAAACGGAACAATATTACCTCCGGGCGTCATCGAAAGTTCTGTTAAGAATCGTAACTCGATTGTGCCCTCACGATTTCTCGTGAATGCAGACGGACAAGAAGGATCTTTACCGGGATTGTCTGAACAACTGTCCGGGCCATTTCCAGGCCGGGGAATGAAGAAACTCGTCTTCTTGTAAAGAGCGCTCTGGACATCAAGATCGACCGTCACCCTTTGGAACGAAAAGGTGGAATTCGCGGGTGCGACGTACTGCTGGTATGCAACTTTGTTGTTCAATCGAATGCGACCATTATCGAAGACTGGCGTCATCCGAAGGCCTTCCCCGAACTGCAAGTAGCTCGGGTGTGCAGTTAGCCCAGGAGCTGTGCTGTCGTCGTATAGCTGCCCGATCGAAGGACTCGCTTGTCCATTGCTGGCGCGTAACGAAACGATTCGACCGTTGAGCTCGCCGTAGAGCGTAATTCGCAATCGGTCGTTTAGAGGTTTCACTCCATCGCCGCCCACAATGATTTCACGCATTCCATAGAATGAACGCGCAGATTCGTTGCTATTCGGCCCCAACCCAAAATACGTGAGCTTGTTAAGTGAGGTCGCTTCGGCGTACAGACCTAAAACAGAGTGTTCCGCGGGAGGTTTGACGTTCTGATCTGATTCGCTTGTGCCCCTATGATGACCGATCAACGGTTGCCCGCTATGGATGAAATTGACGTAAATTCCGGCTCGCCATGACTGATTGTTCGACACAACTGCGTCGAGGTCCCAGGTATTACGCCAATTGTCGGTGTTCTTGGATCCAACGAACGCTGGTCCGGCAGAGAACCCGTTCTGCGGGGCCATGCTACCAACAGCGATGTGTACCGGCTGGCCCGTGAAAACGGTACTCGCACAGTCGCCCAGCGCGCGAAAGGTGAAAGAAAAGCAACCTTGTTTGAAGCTGTCCCATTCGTTAGGCGAGTCGCTCGTTTGCTGCGCGGCAGGAGCATCCTGCGCGTTAGCTCGCGGCCAAACGCATGCGCAGCTTAGGGCAAGAATGACGCAAATTCCTCTCAGGAGTTGCTTCATTTGGTTACAGCCTTAACGACATGCGGATGCAAAATCGCTGTCACACGCCCTGCGTATTCGCTGAATTCAGCTTCAGTCTCGAGATTTCGAGGATCGATGGCAAGCGCTTCGGCCACTACCTGAAGATGCTTGAAGAGAGCCTCCCTAAGATGCAAGGCCTGAGTCCGATCTAGGTCCGAGGCAGGGCGATTCGGATCAAATGATTCCTTCGGAGTTTTGGGCACCTCGATTCGTCTGTTTGAGGTCGTCATATACTCCTCACACGTCAAAAGTGATGCAGTCCTTTTCGGGTCGCATCTGATCCGTCAACAAATCCAGAAATGTCTGGGCCTTTTGTTCCCGAATGGTCCGTTTAGCATCGCCCAAGAGAAAGTGATTCGTAACGGTAGCGGGAATCGACGCGTGCTCGAAAATCCGACCGTTGATCTTGTCCTCT
This sequence comes from Candidatus Acidiferrales bacterium, assembly GCA_036279175.1. Classification (GTDB taxonomy): domain Bacteria; phylum Acidobacteriota; class Terriglobia; order Acidiferrales; family UBA7541; genus Palsa-295. Next base: position 25,576 of record DASUJR010000056.1, read on the forward strand.
GAACCCGCGACAACGGTACCTGGCGTAACCCATGGAGACACCAAGATGGCGGGCACACGAACACCGAGCCGGTTGAAAGCGAATGGCTCGCCAGTCATGGTGTCAGCAGCAGTGGCAACGTAGCCGTCTGGAGTGCATAGCGGCGGAACGACGTGATCATACAATCCTCCGTGTTCGTCATAGACGATCAGGAGTGCGGTGCTACTCCAAAGATCAGGGTTCGTTCGAATCGCGTTGTACACCTTCGCGATAAATTCCTCACCCGCGCGGACATCGTGATCTGGATGCTGATCGGATGCAATAATCGCGCCTCCATCATCTCCATAGTGATCCCTGTAGCAAGGCTCGACAAAACTGTACTCAGGAAGCGACCCGGATTTGCAGTCTCCGATAAACTGCTCGAATGTCCCGAACAATTGTGGCTGCCTCTGCAGGAGGTTCAGAACTTCCATCGTTGAGCTGGGTTGATCGTAATAGTAGAGCTTCGCCTTGCGACCGGCATTCAGCATGCGTTCGTATACGGTGAGAATCTTGTCTTTGATCGACTTGGTGATATACAACATACCCATGCCGACTTGACCGAAGGACGTTCCGTAGTGTGCGAAAGCACGGTTACAAATGGTTGGACCTGGTATCGAAGAAAACCAGCCGTTGAACAGTACATATTCCGTCGCAAGCGCCGTCAGAACCGGAAGATTCTTAGGATCGAAATAGTACATAACCGCGTGCGAGGATTTCAGGTCGTTTGTTTGAGTGTAGTAGCTCTTCACGAAGCCCTTCATGGTGGCTTCACGTCCGGTCGCGTTGTTGCCGTCGAAAATCTGTAGATCAACTCCTGGGAAATGGTGGTCTGGGTCGTGTTTGTTCAGTTGCCCTTGGAATTTGGCCACCTTTTGAACCTGCACTGGATTCCCTTTTGCGTCTAAGTTTGACTCGTCTCCCGTCAGACCCTCGACTCGGGCATCGGTCGCGCGCAGCCCACCTAACATGTGATCAAAGGACCGATTCTCCATCATCAGTACTACGATTCGCTTAAGCTCGTCGAGACCCTGAGTCATCGAATTCTCCAAGTGCTGTGATCGCAGGAGCTCCCGTTTCCATTCACCGCTCTCTCTCGTTTCGACTCAGACGATCTGCGTCATCGATACCCGCAGCACGCAATCGGCCCGAATTGTTATCAACGGCGGATTCGTAGTGTCCTGCCGCTATCTTTGCTTGCGCCTTTTTGAAGAATCGCTCTGGCGGTGTCAAGCTTGCCGCGCGCGCACTGTCCATGCGTGCCATTAACCCATCGAATTGCTTTTCGAATTCTGCCAAAGGGCCGAGTGCCGAGATGCGCCAAGCCTGCCGGAAACGATCCTGCAGAGTCTTAAATTCATGCGCGTGCTGCGCGATCACTTTCAGGCTGACATCGAATTCCAGCGCCTTGTATAGGGCCGGGGAGAACCCCGCAAGCAGCGCGCAAACCCCGGTCAGCCACTTATACTCGTCACGATGCGCAAGCAAAGGCCACGTCGATAAACCGCCCAGAATAATCGGCGTGATTATGAAGGCAGCTTTCCAGGCACGGAGATATTTCAACCACTCAAAGAGACTTGTTGACGTGTAAAGAGAAGACTCTTCCTGCCGTCTACATTCATCAACTGTGTTTTGTGTTCGCTCGTCCGTCATATCACTCGCGGAATCTGCTGTCCGAAAATCTTCTGCCATTCCTCTCCGGCCAATTCAACATAGTTATCCCGCTCGTTGTCGCAGGCTTTTACAGCACGGCTATACGCAGATTCCGCGCGGCTCTGCCATTCGTCGCCTAGGAAGATACTTTCGCCGGTGGCGGGGACGGTGATCCACGTATTGGCCTTCCAGTAGAGGTAAGCGAAAAAGTCGCGTGAGATCCAGTCGAACCAGAAGTAGTCATAGATTCGCCAAGGACACTGCGCAAGAAATTCAGCGGCCACTAGCTCCAGCTGGAACGATTTTATGGGCACCGAGCAGTAGTCCTGCCACGCTTTAATCATTCGAATCAGCGGCCGGAGGTTACGATTCGTTGCCCGATCTAGGGCCTCAATGTGGCTTGCCTCGCCCTTGGGGTTTGCTTCTTTGTACCGGCCACCTTTGCCTGTGTCGCAAATCCAGTAGTTGCCATTCGTTAGAGTAAACGCTGGCACGACCTCGACGTTGTAACTCCCGAAATTGACAAGTACTACCTGACCATCGCCGCTCATATCTGTGTCAGGGTAGGTCTCTGCCAGCACGCCCTTTACTTCCTGTAGCAGCGCCGACTGCTTGTTACAGATGTATCCGTCGAACCGGTGGTAGACATCAACCGGCAGCACGAAATACAAATCCACATCACGCGGGGGCCGTCCTGCTGTATTCTTTCCCCACGAGCCGATGAGCAAACTGTGATCAGTTCGCGAATCGGAGCGGTAATAGTGCCGATTAAGGCAGCCGACAACGCCCCCGGATTTCGTCAAGCCATCTGTTCGTTGCAGAGGCGTCAAAGCCAACTCGCTATTGAATTGTGTAAAACGGGGCCGCACGGCGATCCATTGGTGGGGATAAGCCTGCGGAGAGGATAGCACCCCAAGTTCGCGCGTTGGGGTCAGCCCTCCTAGCAGCGAAGCCAGATAATTGGAACTCATATGCTTACCTCTTGGAACCGGCGCTCAGAATTCGCTTGTCCGATTCTGCGAAGCAGTTTACAATACATACGTATTTTATACAACTGTAAACTGGAGGAGGCCGTCCATGATTGCTGACCGTATCAGGCTAGCCAGACGCAAGGCCGGTTTCTCCTTGCGTGATTTGTCGGACGCGATGCAAAACCGCGTGACTGCTCAGGCCATCGGCAAGTACGAACGCGGCGAGGATGTTCCCAGCTCGGGCGTATTAACTGCGCTGGCGAAGGCGACGGGTGTTTCCCTGTCCTACCTGCTCGATACCCAGGGCCTGCAACTTGTGGGAGTTGAGTTTCGCACCAAGGCGAATACCAGCGGGCGTGATCGCGCGCTCGTGAAAACCGAAGTTCTGGAATGGATAGAGAGGTACCTGCAAGTCGAAACCGTCCTCGAATTGGATAGCGCGGACTGGCAGTCTCCTGTGTCCAAAAGTCAAAAACTCCGTGATGTAAACGATGCTGAGCAACTCGCCGCCGACGTGCGTAAGGCTTGGAAGTTGGGATTCGAGCCCATTCCGAACATGACCGAGCTCCTCGAAGAGAAGGGGCTGAAGGTTCTAATCGTGTCCCTTCCCGAGCGGGTTTCGGGTTTTACCTGCCTTGTAAAGCGACCAAATGCGCCCGATTTGCCCGTCATCGTCATAAACAAACAATTGACTCTGGAACGCCGTAGATTGACTCTCGCGCATGAATTGGCGCACCGCCTGACCGATTGCGAGGGCATGTCCGACAAGGATGTGGAGAAAGCCGCAAATCTTTTTGCCGGCGCTTTTCTTATTCCCAAAGAACACCTCCTGCGAGAAGCGGGCAAACATCGTCAGGCACTCGGATACACCGAGCTAATCGGGCTTAAGAAGATTTACCGCGTCAGTGGTGCTGCCTTGCTCATGCGATTGCGCCAAGTTGGAATTATCAGTGATCCGACTCTCACCTACGCATTTCAGACGATTGCCCGCGGCTGGCGCAGCCAGGAACCAGAAGAGCTGGAAACCCCAGATATACGCGGGAAACGAGAACGTGCACTGCGCTTTGATCGCCTCTGTTACCGCACCTTGGCGGAGGGATTAATTTCAGCAGACAAAGCTGCAGAACTTTTGCGGCTGCCATTGCCCGAGGTTGAGTTGGGTCTGAAAGGGCCGCAAAAGACACATGAGGATCATTGTCAGTGATAGCAGCTGTCTCATAGACCTTAGGAAAGTGTCCCTGATGGACGCCTTCCTAAGGCTGCCTTACGAGATCCTTATTCCAAACACTTTATTTGAGGAGGAGCTTCTGAAGTTCAGTGAGGCACAAAAACGGGCAATGCTCAAGGGCGGCCTCAAGGTCATTGATCTACCGGGAGAACGTGTGCTTCGGGCTCAAGAAGTCGTTAAGCGCGCGCCGCAATTGTCAGCCCACGACGGCTTTGCTTATGCGCTCGCTGAAACACATCCGGGCTGTATTCTCCTTACTGGAGATGGTTATCTGCGCAGCCTGGCAATGGCGAACAAAATCGCGGTGCACGGTTTCTTTTGGGTCATAGACCAAATTCATCAGCATCGTTTGAGCGCACGGAAGGTGGGCTACGAACACTGACCCGCAGATTCTCCGGTTCCTGCTATCAGCAGCCAAATTCAAAACGCAATACGACCCGATGAAATTCAGCCCGATCACGATTCGCAGAGCTTCGAATGCTTAATCTCCGACAAATCCTGAAGCCGTACACGGAAACGGGCGCTCTCAACGAGCAAATCAATTTGTACGGTTTCATTGACCCGCACGCCTTTCTGACGAAATCCGGCGATGTGGGCGTGATCCTTCAGGTCCACGGAGTTGATTACGAGTGCTTGGACGGGAACGCGCTCGACACGCTAACAAAGCGGCTCGAATCCGCGTTCCGGCTTTTCGACAGCAACTTCCGCGTTTACCAATACTTATTCAAGCGCAATCACGAAACGATCCCGCACCGGACGTACGCGAACCCGGTCATCAACGCCGCGATTGAAAACCGGATTCGCTATTTCGAGCAAAAAGCCGACAGCCTATACTCGCTCCAAGTCTATTACGTGGTGCTCTTCGAGGGCTTTCGGTACAAGCAGGCTCTTCTGAATTCACTAGCCCAACTACACAAAAATCCCACGAAGGCTCTCGGTGAAGTCCGGGCCGCTCTGTCCTCGCGCAAGCAGATAGCCTTGCTCGACACGGAACTCTCGCAAGCTCTGGCGACACTCAATCAGAAGGTGAAGAGTTTCGTGTTGCAGGTGAGCGATTTCGTTCGCGTTGACCTGCTACCGAAACAGGAAGCATTCCGAGTGCTAAAACGCACTCTCAATTTTGCGCCGCTGAAACTCCAGCTTGCCCGACTCAAACACGACACGTTTCTCGACTACTATCTTTGCGAATCGCACCTCGAATGCCATCGCGGGCATCTGCGGCTCGACGATTATTACGTCAAAGTTCTCACGCTCAAGGAGCCATCGGCCCAGAGCTTCCCGCTGATTTTCAAAAGCCTCCTCGAAGTTCAGGCCAACTTTCACATCATCACCGAGTGGCAGAAGGAAGATTCCGGCAAGACCCGCAAGGCGATCCAATCCAAGCGTCGCCACTTCCATAACACCAAGCGGTCGCTCATGAGCCATCTGAATGTCTCCGATGCTCCGCCGAGCGACGTTCTTGTGGACGATTCGAAAGAAGCCCAGGTCCGCGAGCTAGGCGAGAGCATCAAGCAGCTTGAAATTGAGGGGAACTATTTTGGGCACTTTTCGCTGAGCGTTGTGATTTACGACCTCGATCCGGCCAAGGTCGAAACGGCTTGCGCGGAATTTTACAAGGTCTTCAGCACGCATGACGCGCAGCTTTACGAAGAAAAATACAACCTACTTAACGGCTTCTTTGCGACCGTTCCGGGCGGCTCGGCTTTCAATCTCCGCTCCATGTATTTGCTCAATGCGAATTATGCCGACTACTCATTTCTGTTCACTCTCCACTGTGGCGAGCCTGAGAATCGGCATCTCCGGCAGGAGTATTTGGCCGTTCTCGAAACGAACCACAACACGCCGTACTTTCTGAACCTCCATCACCGGGATGTAGCGCACACGATGATTCTGGGGCGCACGGGATCAGGTAAATCGTTCCTGTTGAACTTCCTCATCACTAACATGCAGAAGTACGACCCGTACACCTTCATCTTCGATTTGGGCGGCAGCTTCGAGAGCCTCACGCGGCTGTTTGGCGGCACGTATGTTCGCGTCGGCCTCAATTCACCTGGATTCAAAATCAATCCGTTCTCTCTGCCGCCCACGAAGGAGAACCTCGATTTCCTTGCGCTCTTCGTGAAGGTTCTGATTCAAGGCTCTTCGCCCCTAGAGCTAACGCCCACCGAGGAGCGCGACCTCTACCAGCAGATCGAGAACCTCTACGAAATCGAGCTAAGTCTTCGTACGCTCACTGTCCTGTCGAATACACTTGACCGCTGTCTCGCCGACCGCCTCGCCAAGTGGACCACAGGCGGGCAGTTCGACTTCGTCTTCGACAATGCCGAGGACACCATCACCTTCTCCCGCTTCCAATGCTTCGATTTTCAGGGGATGAATCAATACCCGGAAGTGCTGGAGCCGCTGCTCTTTTACATCCTACATCGCGCGAACGCCGTCATCCGCGATCCGAAGATCAGCCACATCTTCAAAGCGTTCTTCATTGATGAGGCTTGGCTGTTCCTGAAGAACCCGATCATCAAGAGCTACATCATCGAGGCGCTGAAGACCTGGCGTAAGCAAAATGCCGCGATGATTCTCTCGACGCAATCGCTCGACGAGCTTCGCAAGTCCGAAATCCTCGACGTCATCGTCGAGAGTTGCTCGACGAAAATATTCCTGGCCAATCCCGACATGGACCGGGATCTGTACCGCCGGCAGTTCACTCTGAACGACAGCGAAATCGAGCTCATCTCGACACTGCGCCCCAAGCAGCAGCTTCTCATCAAGACGCCGGAACTGGCGAAGGTCGCCAATCTCGAAGTCGATGCGAAGAGCTATTGGCTCTACACGAACGATCCATTCGACAATCGCAAGCGACGCGAAGCGTTCGAGAAGTATGGATTTGAGAAGGGCCTCGAAGTTCTAGCTTCCCAGCTTGCCGAAAGCAACACCGCGTCATAGACGCCGGACTCGCATTTCGGCCATTGTCGGTAGCCCTTCAGCAGTGCGGATTCCTGTCGCAGCGTTTCAATTCGAAAAAGGAGCTTCAACAACATGAAAGTACTGAGAACACGTTTGCGTAGCAGTGTGGCAGTGTTTCTCTCGCTTTTCCTCTTCGGTCCGGCTCTATTCGCACAGACCGCCATTCACACGTCCACTGAAACCGGGCGTGTTGTGAAGTACGGCCAGGACGACATCGTTACGGTTCATGCGAAGCTGCGCTATTCGACGCTTATCGTGTTGCCGGAAAACGAGGAAATCCTCGACTTCACGACTGGTGACAAGGATTTTTGGATCATCAATGGCGCTCACAATCTCTGCTACATCCACCCCGCGCAGGCGGGCATTCGCAGCAATCTGAATCTCATCACCGCGAGCGGCCACGTCTATTCGTTCCTGCTTGAGGAAGTCAGCAACGAGCCAAACGTCGAGCCGGACCTGAAGATCTTCATCGAGCCGAAGGAGCAATCCGGGATCGGCATGGACGCGTTCGCGCGCAATTTCGTTCCTGCCAGCGAAGTAGATACATACGAGCGGGAAATTCAGGGCGTCCGCGACCAAACCGCCGCCCAGGTGAAAACCGCCGAGACCAACGCGAAGCAGCAGATCGAGAAATTCCGCTCCGAATATCCGACGAAACTTCAATTCGATTACGAGCTAGACCGCAAGGCCACACGCGAGCCGTTCCTCGTTTCCGCGATCTTCCACGACGACCATTTCACGTACATCAAATGCGGAGCTTCAGAAAAGCCGGCCATCTACGAAGTGAAAGACGGCAAGCCGAACCTCATCAACTTCGATTTGGACAACGGCATGTACATCGTCCCGACAATCATGGATGCCGGGTATCTGGCAATCGGCAAGAAAAAAGTCTCTTTCACCCGCAATCAGCAGTAAGCGGGCGCAAATCCAGGGACAGGAGAGAACAGCGATGACTGAACAAAACACCGCGCCCGCCGCCACACCCATTCAGGACAAAGCACCGAAGCCCCCCGGCCTCCTGCCTAAGAATATTCAGGCATGGGTGATGCTTGGCCTCGCTGTGCTCATGGTTGCAATCATGTGGCTCACAGGCGGAAAGAAGAAGCCGCAGAGCAGTCCGAAATCAAGCATCTCAACATTTCAACCAGCCGCGCAGCCGGAAATCAATGAAGCGCAGATCGCTGCGCTTCAGAATCGCATTCAGGAGTTGCAGCGCGAGCAGCAAACGGCACTCAAGCAGCAAAGCAAGTTCTTTGGCTCGCTTCTGCCTGCGGCAGCGACTTCCGCTCCCGCTCAGGTTTCGGGACCACCGAGCGAACCCGCAGCGCCCGATCCCGTTCAGGAAGAGAAGAAGAGGAGAGCATACGTTTCGCTCTTTTCTTCCAATGTGGCCTTGAGCTATCGCAAAGAGCGTACGCAGCCGGAACAAACAACGCCAGTCGGTCAGACCTCGAACGAATCTCCAGAACAGAATCAGCAGCCTGACATGAATACGCTCGCCCAGCTTCTCGCCCAAGCTCCGCCGCTGCCACAGGCATTGACGCCCATGCCGCTTCAGTCGAACGTGCATGCTCCGAGCGCCGTCGAGAAATCCGAACCTGACACCCACAAGGCCACGCCGAATCCACAGGCGCTGAATGCCGCCACGGGAAAGGCATATGTTCTGTTCGAAGGCACGATTCTCGAAACAGTGCTCCTCAACCGCCTCAGCGGAGACTTTAACGGCCCGGTCGAATGTCTCGTCACCACAGACATTTATTCGCACGACCGTCAGCACCTTTTGATCCCATCCGGCACGAAGGTCCTCGGAGAAGCGAAGCGCGTCGAAGAGTTCGGCCAAACGCGCCTTGCAATCACGTTTCACCGGCTCATCATGCCGGACGGCTACTCCGTCAACCTCGACCAGTTCAAAGGCATGAATCAGATTGGCGATACCGGCTTACGCGATCAGGTCAACAATCACTATTTCAAAATCTTCGGAGCGTCGCTCGCAGTTGGTGCAATCGGCGGCATCTCCGAAGCTCAATCAAGCGGACTCCTGAATCAGACGGGCATCCAGAGCATGGAAGCAGGCGTAGGCCAAAGCATGGGTCAAACGTCCCAACGCATCCTCGACAAATTTCTGAACATCCTGCCGACGATCACGATCCGTGAAGGACACCGCGTGAAGATTTATCTCTCGGGTGATCTCGCGATCCCCGATTACAGCAACCACAGAATGCCTTCGGACCTGTAGGCAGCATTTTCATCAAGAAAATCGAGGAGACTTCAAATGAAGAAGCGATTGCTTACCATTCTGCTTGTTTTCGGCCTATGCGTCGGAACCGCTTCCGCGCAGTTCGGTTTCGGAATCGTTTACGATCCCACGAACTATGCCAATGCTGTCCTCCGTTACGGCCAGCTTGTCCAACAACTCAATCAACTCAGGCAAACCTACGCGCAGATCGTGGTGCGATACAACCTCGCCCTCCGAATGGCGCAGAATCTTCAAAACATGCCCGCTCGCTATCGCGCTCGGTTCTCGAACTGGCGCGATGTGGTTGCCCCGAACACCTACGGCAACACCGGAACGTGGGTGACGGGAATGAACACCGGCAATGCAGGTGCGGTCAATTCAGGCTATCAGCAAGCCACCGTTCCGCTCCTTCAGTACAACAGCCAGGAACTAAACGGCATGACGCCTGACGAGCTTGATCGAGTGAAATCGCAGTACGCCTCCGTCGAACTCGCCGATGGTGCGAACGTCACCTCGATGGCCACCATCGGTGCGATTCGCGATGACGCGCAGAACATCGAGAATCAGATCAACAACCTTGAACAGGATTCACTTTCGAGCAATCCCAACCTCAACACCGAAATCGGTGTGTTGAACAAGATCAACGCAGCCAACGTCCTCATGCTCCGCACGCTTCAGGACTCGAACAAGCTCTTGCTGTCCATGCTTGAGCAGAACGTGATTGCCGCCAAGCAGCAGCGCGAAGAGACCGCGAATTCCATTAACGCTGAGGTCGAGCGCCGTGCGACTCTCGCTGGCAATCTCTCCCAAGTGACCAGCACTCTCGGCAACTCGCTTCAGACGTACCGAATGCCGTAAGCAGTTTCCACCCTGAAGTCACCACGTCGAAGGAGCCAAGACGATGCAGACGGACTTTCTGCAGTTCATCTATCAGGCGATCAACAACATGCTGACGCAGAATCTCGGCTTCTTCGATGCCATGGGTCAAAACCTTTTTCGCATGTTCGCGACGATTCTGGTTGCTTGGTTTGGGATCAAGATGGCCCTCGCCGCTGCGAGCGGCCATCACGTCCTGCATTTCGAAAAGCTCGCGAGCCTCATCCTCACGATCAGCTTCGGTTTCGGCATGATTAACTACTACAATCGCCCGCTGCCTGGGATCGGAACGAGCTTCCATAATCTGATCACCGATGAATCGCAGTTCCTTGCCGCGAAGATCACACAGAATCAGCTGCAAACGGTGATTGACGGCGTGAGCGACTTCGAAGCACGACTCGACTCGCCAATGTGGGGAGATTTTCTCGGCACTCTGGCTTACGTCCTCATCATCATTTTGCTTGCGGCGGCGCAGGCCGTGACCATCGTGGTTGTCGCGTTCGGCTTTATCGCTACCGCCGTGTGCGTACTAGTGGGTCCGATTTTCATTCCGTTCTTCATCGTGCCTGAGATGGAGTGGCTCTTCTGGGGGTGGTTTAAGGCGTTCATCCAATATGCCTTCTATCAGGTAATCGCGGCGGCGGTGGTCTACATCATTGCGAACCTGCTTGTTGGAGTGCTTCGCCTCCCGCCGCCCGGCACGCTCTCCACCGTGCAACTCTTGGCCTGGTTTCCGGTGCTTCTCATCACATTCCTTGCTTCTATTTACGCACTTCTGAAAGTGCCAGTCCTGACGAACCACATCTTCAGCGGCGCTTCCGGCGGTTCTTCCGGCGCGATTCTCGGCTTCCTCGCCGCGCGAATGAAGGCATAGCCCGAATCTCAGGAGCGATTCACGATGAAGAACGATTCGATTTTCGATGATGCCAAGCGGCTCTACTTGGAGCAATACGGTGATCCGATGGTGACCAACACGTATTTGAAGATTGCGCTCATTCTGCTTGCGCTTGTGGCGCTGAGTCTTGGCCTGATTGACATGCGCACGATACGCACGTTCCAGAACTTCCGTCCACTCGTAATTCGCATTGACCAGCTAGGCCGTGCCGAGGCTCTCGCCTACAGCAACTTCCAATACAAACCGCAGGATGCCGAAGTGCGTTACTTTCTGTCCCAGTTCTGCCAGCACTACTATGGGCGCAACCGCTACACCATCAACGATGACTTTTCGAAGTCCCTCTACTTCCTTGACGGCAAGCTCGCGGGCGACATCATTGATGCGTACAAGAAAAACGACATCATCAAAGACTTTCTGGCCGATCCAACGAAGCCCGAAATCGACATTGACGTGAAGAACGTCGCCATCGAGCAACTGGACAAGCCGCCGTATCGTGCCCGCGTTGACTTTTACATGGTCTATTACTCACCAGCCGATCACAGCGAACTCAAGCGCACGCTCTATACAGCGAATTTCGTGTTCTTTTTCAGGAGCCAGGTCCCGAACGACCTCATTCCCATCAACCCTCTCGGCCTGACCATCACCTACTTCCGTGAGGATGAGGCTTTCAACTAGCCCGACAAACGAATGCCCGCGCAGAGGGATTCTATGCTATTCTTACCAGTAAGATGGGAGGTTCTCCATTATGGCCGCATATGCGACGACAAGGCTTTCCTCCAAAGGGCAAGTCGTGATACCGGAAGAGGTTCGCCGCACTCTTGGACTCAACGAAGGCGATCAGTTCCTCGTTATAGGCCAGGGCGATGCAGTGATTCTCAAGACGATCACGCCGCCCAAGATCGAGGAATTCCAGGAGCTTTTGACCAAGGCCCGCGCGGAAGGCAGAAAAGCACGAATCAGGAAAGCCGACCTGAAATCAGCTATTGCCAGAGTCCGACGTCGCGCGAAGTGAAAATCAAAGCGGTTCTCGACACCAACGTCATCATTTCCGGGATTTTCTGGAAGGGCGTGCCGTTTGAGATTTTGGAAGCTTGGCAAAAACGGCGCTTTCTCCTCGTTATAACGCCATCCATCTTAGACGAGTACCGCCGCGTTCTGGACGAGATGACGAAACAGTGTCCGACTCCTGTTCTTGGTTCGATTCTCGAAATTATCGAGCTTCATTCGGAGATGGTTACACCTGTCCGTTTCCCCGCACCCGTTTGCAGTGATCCCGACGACGACAAGTTTCTTGAAGCGGCGCTTGCCGCCCGCGCCGATTACGTTGTGAGCGGAGACGCGGCGCTTCTGAAGATCAAAGATCACCAGGGAACTCAGATCGTCAAGCCACGCCAGTTTCTCGCCTTAATGCCTCGTTAGTTTCAGGCATCAGTCAGTAGTCGATTCATCCGCCGTCCAAATTTAGGCACTTCTCACATGATTGCAAACGCGATTCTCATCACCATCGCTGTGATGCTCGGCGTCGCCTTCTATCTCATGGGCGAACTCAGGTTCTTCATCCCCTTCAAGGTTGTCATCTGGCGCGCGTATTCGGCATACATTCTCACCTACTGTGGTCTCCTGTTCGCCAATGTCTTCGCACTGGCTTTCGCGCTGAACCGGAAATTCTTCCTCAAAGATACCGGACGGAAGCTGGCCCACCTCGACAAGCAATTCAACGCCGGCCAATCCGAAGTTCCGGCAGAAGTTCCTGACGAGAACTGAAACTCCATGTCCAGCCGGTCCGAGCGAAATGAATTTGAACAACCTATCGACTCCGTGCGACAGCCATTGCCGGGGACAGTGCGAAAGCCTGACCCTGACTCGCAGGGCCGTAGCGGTCGAGGCCCGAATCCAGAAGCGGCAGAGCGCCAGAGAGATCAGCACCGAGATTCGGGCGCGGCGCAAGGGCGTTCCGCTGAACCCAGGACACCCTATCGGGATCAGCACTGGACCTATTCATTGAGGGCCTCTGAAATTCAAACGCTTCGCGACCTTGGAACTTTTCGCGCGGTCGATTCTGAAGCACTCGCTGAAATTGCCTACGACGGTAAGCGTGAGCGAATGGAGCAGGACCTCCGAAATCTTATCCGGCAATCCCTCATCACCCGGCGCGGGGTTGAGAGGCGCGACAAGAAACGCCTCGAAATACTGACTCTGACAAAAGCCGGACGGCGGTTTCTCACCAGGCACAAATTGATGCCACACGGCCAGCCCATTTATCACGGTCTAGTGAAGCCGAAAGGAGCGCGTCACGACGCCGCCCTTTACCAGCTCTATCACAAGGCAGCGCGCGAGATCGAACGCGACGGCGGCATGGTCCGATCCGTCGCCCTCGACTATGAACTCAAAAAGCGGATCAACCGAGAACTCGCGCGGCTAGGCCCGAATCACCTGGATTCGAATAAGAAAATTGAGATAGCGCAGGCGCACGGCGTGCGGGTTATCAACGGCAAAGTCGTGGTACCCGATCTTCAAATCGAATACGAGAACGCCGAAGGTCAACTCGCCCGCGTCAATCTGGAACTGGCGACCAAAAACTACCGACCAAGCCAGCTTCAAGCCAAAGCGCAGGCTGGATTCACGCTCTATGCGCCTGCCCAGGATTCCGACCGTTTGCGACGTGTTTTGAACGACCGGGAAATCACTGCGGAGATCCTCAACCTATGAACATCAAAGATATCTACCTCGATTCGCTGAAAGACCTCGGCTACACCGAGATCGAAGCGCGCTTCATCTATATTGTCGCAACGCACTCAGGCTACTTTACTGCCAGGCAGTTCCTCGACTTTGCTGATGCGAGGCGTGGCAAACGCTCCGATAAGTTTGCCGATAAGTTGGTCACAAACAGGCACGCTTCTGTCGAAATGCTTCGTAAGAACGCGCGCGTATACCACATCTTTTCCCGCAAGATTTATGCTCCCATCGGCAAGGAGAACATCCGCAATCGCCGCGATCACGAGTTTGAGTTCATCAAGACGCGGCTTTTCGCACTCGATTTCATTCTCGCCAACCAAGGGTATGACTACTTCGAAACCGAGGCCGACAAGGTTCGGTACTTCTGCGGCGGCCTTCGAATTGAGAAGCACGCGTTGCCAACCAAGCTCTATTTGGGCACGCAGAACCCTTCCGTGACGCCGCGCTATTTCGTAGACAAGTTCCCCATGTTCTTGCCCACGATCACCGGCTCACCCGTAGTCACCTTCACCTACGTCGCGCCTGAGGCGGAAAATCTGATCGCTTTCATGACGCACTTGCAAACCTATTTGCCGTTGTTTCGGAGCCTCAAGCAGTTCAAGTTCTTGTTCATCTCCCCCTGTGAGCCTTTGTTTCCAAAAGCACGAGCGATTTTCTCATCGGTTGTGAAAGGCCCTCTGGAACTCCCCTCTGTGGCGGAAATCACCAGGTACTTCCAAGTCCGCCGACTGTGGGAATCGCGGCAGTTCGCGGCTCTGCGAAATCAGGACATCGAATTCCTCAACGAGGCCACTCGAAGATTCGCCGCGCCTCACATCCAGACCATTTATAAGGAATGGAGAACCGGCTCCCTTACGGAAGCTCACTTGGTTTCGCTGTTTCCAGGACCCGAAGCGAATCGGAAGATCACCTTCGACACATGCACCGTTCCGTCACACCAAGACCTTTATTCCCGCATTGCCGCTTAGGGGTGAACACAGAAACACAAGCAGTGTTCACCCCCTTCGTTACACGTTCGGTTCACCCCACCGTTCGCGGCAACCGCTGACGGACGAGCGACATACGAGCGGCGAGACCTGAAAAAAGACCGCGCACAAAACACGCAGCTTGGGCGGTAGCGACCCCCGGTTTTGGTCGGTTTTGCCGCCCAAAACAGTCGCCGGGGTCGCTACCGCCCAACGGCACAAATTCAGTGCCAGGTGTTTTGTCCGCGCTAGAGAGAAATTCTGAAATCACCGAAAGGAGACCACCGTGTCCTTCATCAAAAAGCCACCCGAGACCGTCACTCGCGAATTCCAGTTGGAAGAGCCGCTCGCTCAAACCCTGGACAGCTACTCCAAATTCATCGGCAGCACGCCCGATCACGTCGTAGCCTCTGCCCTTCGATTCGTCTTCTGGAAAGACAAGGAATTTGACCGGCTCCAGAAAGAGCAAAAGAGACCACGCAAATTAGCGCCGCCTTCCGAGGTGAACAAACCGTGATTCAACGTCTCCTAAACTCCAAGAACTTCGTTGCGTTCTTGTTAAGCGCAGTCACGGGCATGGCGCTGTACTTCTACGTGCCATTCCCGGCGCAAAACGTCTTCCTACAACTCATGGCGATCCGCGCCCCTCTCGTTCTCGAGGGTGTGAACTGGTCCTACACCCTGTTCCTGTTCACGACACCGTACATCGTTTTTTCCATCCTTCTCTCCGGCCTTTACATCTTCGCGTTGAAGGCTCACCGGAAGCTCAGAGCGGGGCGCTTGCCCCGCTATCCCGATCCACGCCAGCGGCAGGATGTCTTTCTCGTTGTCGGGGAGGTTCACAATCCACGCAAACCGGTACCCTCAGAAACGCCACGCTGGCTCGTCATCCCGCAGCGCGGCCTTTTCACTGGAATTGCCCTCATTGGGGCCATCGGAACCGGCAAGACAAGTTGTTGCATGTATCCGTTCGTAGAGCAGCTTGTCGCGTACAGAGCCTCCGACCCCGAGAAAAAGATTGGCGGACTCGTCCTCGAAGTGAAGGGCGATTTCTGCCATCAGGTGAAGGAAATTCTCACCCGGCATGGCCGGGCTGAGGACTACATTGAAATCAGTCTCGATTCCGAGTACCGCTACAACCCCCTTCACAACGATTTGGACGCCTACGCGCTGGCCTACAGCATCGCGTCACTCTTGAACAACCTGTTCGGCAAGGGTAAGGAACCCTTCTGGCAGCAGGCATACACGAACCTCTTGAAGTTCATCATTCTCCTTCACAAAATCACCTACGATTACGTGACGCTGTTCGATGTCTATCAATGCGCCATTTCACCCGATAAGCTGGAGAAGACAATCCACGAAGCCGAACAGAAGATCGGCGGCCGCCGCTACGTCCTCATTTCATCGGAGGTCTATTTCACCCACGTCAACGAGCTCGCGCCGTTCAAATTCACCTTGGGCGTAGCCGATTCGGGAATGTACCGCGCTGACGATTCAGAACGCCTTCGGGTTTTCCTTCACAACAAAGGCATCGAGTTCGAGGCTCTCACTGAGTCTTCCCCCGACGATCCCGATGCTTTCAAACGCGAGCAGCTTGAAGCGGTCAAACGCTGGTTTTACGACGACTGGCGGCGCATCGAGCCGAAGCTCCGCACCTCCATTGTCGAAGGCATCTCCGTCTTCCTGTCACTTTTCGACGATAATCCGGTCGTAAAGCGCACGTTTTGCCCGACGGCGAAATACTACGATCCCGTTGCCAACGCGGACGGCAAATTCGGCAAGCCGCTTCCCTCATTCCGCTGGCTCATCGAAAACGGCAAGGTCTGTGCCCTGAATTTCCCTATCGGATTGAATCCCGGACTGGCGCGCGCTCTGGGCGTTATGATGAAGCTCGATTTCCAGCGCGCCGTACTCAATCGCGTACCCGATATGGCGAAGAACGCGGAGAAGTATTTCCGCGAAGTCTTCTTCGTCTGCGACGAATACCAAAGCTTTGCCACTGTCGGCGAGAACGAACCAACCGGCGATGAGAAGTTTTTTAGTCTCTCTCGGCAACCCAAGTGCATCCCGATTGTCGCGACGCAAAGTATCAGCTCCCTGAAGTCCGTCTTGCCCGGTGAGACTTGGCGAACGCTCTTGCAAACCTTCCGCACCAAGATTTTCCTCGCGCTCTCAGATGATTTCTCGGCACGCACCGCAAGCGAACTTTGCGGGCGGGAAGATAAGCTCAAAGTCAGCTACAACATCTCCGAAAGCGGGCACGATGCCAGAGTCAGCTTGCTGACCGGCAAGGCCATCGCGCACCGCGCCAACGTCACGGCCTCGAAAAGTTACAACACACAAACCGACTTTCGCTTCGACATGAAAACCTTCACTGAACTGAAGAACGCGCAGTCCATTGCCATCGCTTACGACGGCCTCAATCCTATGCCGCCGATGTTTTGCTATCTCAAGCCCCACTATAACGACGTGAACAAATCCTATTTTCGCCAGATTGCGGACGGTGAAGTGTGACGCTCGGCTTCGAAACCATTCTCCCGTTCTTGCGGCCCATCGAGCACCTGATTCGCGACGACTCCATCAGCGAGATCATGGTGAACGGATCAGACCGCATTTTCATAGAACGCGCAGGTGTTCTTGAGCAGGTTCCCGACCTCACGTTAAGCGAGAAGTCTTTGATGGTTGCGGTCAAGAACATTGCCCGTCGTCTCGGAGACGACATTTCAGAATCAAAGCCAATCCTCGATTCCAGGCTCCCAGACGGCAGCCGCGTTGCCGCCGTTATTCCACCGTGCAGCATTCATGGCGTCACCCTGACAATCCGCAAATTCAACACCCGCCACTTCACGGTTGAAGACCTCGTGCGAATGGGGACTCTGGATTCAGAGCTTGCAGCCCGGCTCCAAGCCTACGTCCAGAACCGCCAGAACATCCTCATCAGTGGCGGAACCGGCTCCGGCAAGACGACTCTCTTAGCGGCGCTCGGAAAGTTCATTCCCGATCAGGACCGGATTCTACTCATCGAAGACACGTCCGAAATCCAGTTGGAAAAGCCGAATCTCGTTCGCTTTGAGGCACGGCAGGCGCAGCCGGATCTGCCGGCCATTACAATCCGCGACTTGCTCAAAGCATCCTTGCGCCACCGCCCCGACCGCATCATCCTGGGCGAAATTCGCGGCGGCGAAGCTTTCGATCTATTGCAACTCCTCAACACGGGCCACTCGGGAACGCTTTCAACCGTCCACGCAAGCTCTGCCGCGCAAGCCCTCGCGCGGTTTACGAGCTGCGTCCTACAGAGCGGAATCGAGCTGCCGTATCGCGCCATCAAGAGCAACATCGCCGACTCGCTGAACGTCCTTATTCAACTGGAACGCCGGCCAGGGAAGCGATTCGTCTCCGAAGTGATCGAGATTCGCGGCTACGACTCCGAAACCGACCGTTACGACCTTTCTTCGATTTACACAGCACAACTCTAGTTCTTTTTTTCCAGGAGATTCCATGCCGGATTCTCTTTCAGCGTCCGAGTACATTCTCGACAATTTCAAGCCGTCTGACCGGATTGCGGTCCTACTTCGGAACCGCTCCAGAGGCGAGATCATCCAGCGCGTCACATCGGCGGAAAAGATCGCAGCCCGTGACTTTCAGGAATGGCTCACGAACAGGAATCAGGCAGGATTCGACATCTACATCGGCATGAACACGCTGAAAGAGGGTGCGCGTAGTCGAACGAAGCGCGACATCCACGAAATCAGGCACGTATATCTCGACTTGGACTACCGAGGCCCAGATGCTCTCAAGGCAATCCACAATTCAGATGAAGTACCGAAACCGAATTTCGTTCTGGATACTTCGCCGGGCAAACATCAAGTCGTATGGAAAGTAGAAGGCGTCACGCCTCAAGAAGCGGAAGACCTACATCAGCGAATGGCCCACGAGTTCGGAGCGGATATCGCGGCAACGGACGTTTCCCGTGTCCTCCGGCTTCCCGGATTCGCTAACAGGAAGTATGGCCACGAATGCGTGGTCCAAGTCACAAAGCATTCCGATAAAACCTACAACCTCCGAGACTTCAAAATCGCATCCGGTCCGGCCAAGGACGACCGCAACCGAGAGCAAGACTCACCGCGCTTAGGCGGCAGCAGAGAAACGCTCACCCAATCCGAACGCGATTGGGCCTACGCGAAGCGCGCCCTCGCGCGAGGCGACAATCCCGAAGAAATCATCCGCCGCATCGCCGACTACCGTGCCGATGAAAAGCACGATCCTGAATACTACGCTCGCCATACCGTCGCAAAGGCGCAAGCCGAGTTACAGGGCCGTGCACCAACGCAGAGTTCCGAAGCAACAGAAATCGGTAATAGTTCAAGGGAAATGCCATGAACACCACAATAATAGATGTACCTGATCCGAGAACCGCGACGCCGGAAGATGAATTCCCGATGACGGTCCGCGAAGCATCCAAATTTCTTGGCGTCAGCCGGCAGACTGTGTATCTTTGGGTGGAGCGAAAGCAGATTCCCCATCTCCGCGTAATGGGCCGCAACATCCGGTTCTTGAAATCGGAACTGGTCTCGTTCCGCGCGTCGTTCAAACAGGAGATGGAGAATGAGTAGACCTGTAGAGCACGACGGCGTTGTCTATCGCCGTGTAGGATCGAAATTCTGGTGGATCTGTTATCGGAATAGAACCGGTAAACGCCAGAGGGAATCATCCTTCACGGAAGACTGGCAGCAAGCTCACAAGATGTTACGTGCGAGGCTTGAGGCCAGGGATGGCAACGTCTTGCAGGTGGTTCGCAAAGGTGAAAGCTTGAGTTTCGGCGAATGGGCGGACTCTTTTTTGGAAAACTATTCCAAGCCGCCTGTCCGTCAGCCAGGTACACATAAAGCGAATCTCCGGTGCATTCAACACTTGAAGAGGGTCTTCGCTACCCGGCGCTTGATTGACGTGGGACCTGACGAGATCGAATTGTATCTTCGTGAACGACTTCGTCAACGAGTCAGGATCCGGCTCGGCAAGGGCTACCGTGAAGTAGGCTTGTTGAAAGCAACCACGGTTCACCAGGAGATGCGGGTGCTTCGACGGATGTTGAATGTTGCGGTTCGAAAGAGACTGTTGACCTCGAACCCATGTGCGATGGTGGAGTTTCCAGTTGCGTTAAAAGGGATGTTCCGCCCGCACTACGTCACTTGGTCCGAACAGCAGCAAATCGAAAAGAACGCAATGCCGCATCTGCGGAACGCTATCCGCATCATCGCGGAAACCGGATTGCGAGTGAAGAAAGAACTGCTTCCGATGAAGAAAAATCAGATCGACTTCATCAACGCGGTCCTCTGGATTCCAGATTCCAAAACACCGAATGGTGTCGCGGAAACCCCGTTGACGAAGCTCGCATTGGACGCGTTCCGAGATCAAGTCGCAATCTCTGGGAATGGAGAGTTCCTCTTTCCCAGCGGCCTAAACAAGAACGGACACTTGAGGTCTCTGCGAACAGCGTGGAGGAAGGCCCTGAAAAGAGCCGGAGTTCCGTATTTCAGGCTCTATGACCTGCGATCCACTTACGCAACACGGCTTAGCGCCGGAGGCGTGGCGGACGAGTGGGTCATCCAAATGCTTCGTCAGGGCGATTCCCAGGTGTTCAAGAAGTATTCGCAAATGAAGTTGCAGATGAAGCGGGAAGCGCTGGTCAAAATCAATCGCCGGGCCAACGAAATGTCAGGAGTTTTGACACAGCAAGGTTCTGGCGACAGGGGTTTTGACACAGTTCTGACACAGTAAGAGGTAAAACGTGGGTTTTTGGAGTTTGCGAACGCTTGCAAATACTTTACTATCAATAAAAGTTCCCGCTGTGGGCGTGTAGCTCAGCTGGGAGAGCACCTGCTTTGCAAGCAGGGGGTCGCCGGTTCGATCCCGGCCACGTCCACCAACTTTTCGGCTTGGATGGCGTGCTACGTCACCGTATCGGTTATTCGCAGTATCTCTG
>DASUJR010000057.1:0-5850 GCA_036279175.1 Candidatus Acidiferrales bacterium
CCTTCTGTTTAAAATCCGTTGTCCAATTCGTGTCAATTCGTGGTTGGCAATCAGCTACCTCCTAACCCACTCAAGCTGCTCAATTACGTCGTTAGGCTAACCCCGAGTGACCGTGCAGATTGGAGCCGGCACGGCTGCGTCTACGGCCCTACTCAACTACTTCTTCTAACTGGCTGCCGAGCACTTTTCCGTCGTCGCGATCAAGAGCGATATGGAGCCAGTAGCGTTTCTCACCTTGGACGATGAATTTGTCTGCCTGAGTAATCGCAGTAGCGTCCGGGCTGTATCTGCCCGTTTGCGCGATTACATCGATCATCAGGTTCCAAGTTCGCGCTTGACCTACCTCCGCCAACGCCCGCGCGATCGTCTGCTTTTTTTCGTCTGCAACGGGGGCGGTCCACAATCCGGCCTCAACAAGCTTGTTAGTGGCTACAGCAGCGAGCCGGGCAACGTCGCCCCGGTTTACCACAGGACCTCCGCTCCCGGCCACAGCGTTTGTTGTCTCTTGAACAATAGCTTGGCCTGCTGCGAGGGCCTCTGTTTGGGAAACGAGATACGTCGCGTCTGGTGGCGGATTTTCGGTGCCTTGATCACGTAACCACGCCCCCCTTATGATCGAGGCGAGAACCGGGCCATTTCTTGTATTAAGGTTCACAATGCCTGCGCGATTGCCCGCAGCGCTATAAGTAAAAAAATCGAGAAGCGCCCTCTCACTACTGCCCGCGGACGCGAAATCTAGTACTCTGTTCGGGAGGTTAAAGACGGGACTACTGGCGTAACCGAACTCGCCGACGTTCTCAAAGCGCCGGTTGAGCTGCGCGTAGTTTGCTTGTGTAGGGAGAGGCGTCGGAACGGGCGCCGGGTAAGGTGCGAACGGCGGCCGGTCCAAAACAACAGTAGGATCTCCCATCGACATCAGTTCTGTCCCGTAAACGTAGTTTGCCGGGTTTCCAACGCGACTCGGGTCGTTACCATAGGGGTCGATGATCGTAATAGTGTTGCCGGTCTCCGACCCACCCACACCCGAATCATGCAGATCATCGGTATCGTACTGATCGACTATCGACGCTCCGATCGCGAACGTGTTACGCAGGTGATTAGGAGAGTTGGGCGGAAGACCTACCGCCTGATTCGTGGCGTAGTCAATGATCTGGAAGAAGTCCAGGGAGGCTCCCTGCAAAGGGATGGTGTTATCGTCCTTGAGCTTGCCGACATATTTCCAATGACCATAATAGTTGGGATCAGTGTAGCGAGTACCATCCGCAAAGGTTCCTGCTACCCACACCAGTCCAAACAGCGTCGCTACGTCGTTATTCAACGCCCTCTGCTTCCCGTACGCGTGACCCTGACCGTGATTCCCGGGGTAAAACCAGGGCTGCGGTATCATTATTTGCAGGTTATTCATGTCCCACCTTCCGGATAATTTCCCAGCAAGCTGTGGCCAATCAGGCGCTGGTCGGTTGCGTTCGCGAGAAAACGTCCCGAAGTATTGGAGCAAGCTCTGTGGGAACCCAATCTGTCTCTGAAGCCTTATCAATTCCTGGCGAGTCATCATCGCCTGGTCCGTCCGTGATTGCGTGCCGCCGGCAGGAGTCATTTGTGGTACTCCGGTGAAGGGTGTGGTAAAAGGCGGCGTAATACCGAGGAAATATCGCGCATAATTATCTGCCGAAGCCAAAAGAAATGAGGGGGTATCGAAAGAGGCGCCACTCTGTTGGGTCGTGGTATAATTTCTCCAGCCGACTAACCGATCAATCGAAGTAGTGCTAGGAAACCCGCCCATGTCGCCGACTGGCGTTGTCGGCGTTATTGTGGTCGGGGTCGAAGGAAGAGACGTGAGATCGGCGAACGCTACTGTTCCCTTTCTGGCGAGGTTGATCGGCCATGGAGTCGAGTCAGCGATTGGGAATCCGCTGATCGTAAGGTTTAAGGTTCCTGTGCCACTGCCACACGTGTTCGATGCGGTCAACGTGATGATGTACTGTGCGGGGCTAGTCGGTGTTCCAGTGATGTTTCCGTTGGTTGCATTTATAGATAAACCCTGGGGTAGAAAGTTTGCGCTGAAGTTCGTCGGATTATGGTTTGTGTTAAACAGAAGAGAGCACGGAACTCCCGTGGCCAAGGTTACGTTTGTAACAGTGGGCGTAAACTTTGGCGCATTACCCTCACACGGATCAGGATCGTTAGGCGTGAATGCCGCTAGCATAATTTCGCTCTCTTCCACAGGAACCTTCGTAGGCAGCCTTCGAATAGGCCGAGTAGGCCGGCCAGGTAGATCCAGGCTCGCGTACATCGGAAATCCGCCAAGGTTCATATCCATTAGCCCGCCCTCGTTATAGACAGCGAAGGCGTACCTTCCGATTACCGCAGTAAGAGCGGGTGCGATGGTTGGTCCCTGACCAGTCACTAGAACCCAATCCGGTGGAACAAAACTGTTTACAGGCGTGGAATCGGTGCCAGTCGCGCTAGCTGGGGGAATTAGGTAATGGCTGTTCCAACGAGCCAGACTAATCGAACGCCCATTGGAGGGCGCAGTCGAACTAACATTCGAAGCTCTGCTCGCTGCGGCATTTCGAGAGCTGTAGCGAACCAGATTGGGATTGTCGTCAGGTATCGTCGGATAGCGCGACGGCTGAATATTCGCCTGTGTTACCGTGGGGTTATTCGCGATTTCCTGCTTAAGATCGCCAACCGTGATGTCGAGCGCGCTTCGGGCCAGCAGATCCGCGGAAGTATCGTTGTTGCTCGTGTGGGCAAGCTGCCGGTCCGTGGTAGCACGGGTGAAGTACGTAAGGCTCAACGCGGTGGCGAGCACGACAAACGCGAGGACAATGATCAGCGCTGCGCCTTTGGATTCAACGTAACGAGAATGGAGGAATTTGTTCATAGGGTTAAAAACCTTTCGTTGGAATTAGAAGGTTTTCAGGGAGGCATTGAATAACGATTCAGTTGAAAGTGCAGTTGGCGGTGAAGCCGCTTCCGGTCGCTGAGCCTGCGAACGAGATGGGATTAGAAGGTGGATTCGAATAGCCGATGCCGGTGACTACGTCCACAGCTGTGACGCAGCCCCCGTTGACGCATCCTTGCTGCCCAGGGCCGGCAACTTGCCTGACCCGCAATCTAAAACCGTAGTTGTCAGCCGGAGCGCATAAGTTTGCGTTACCAGTGATCGGATCGAGCATGTCATCAACCTTGTAAAAATTGCCGGCATTAACGATCGTTGCAGTTCCTATGGAGACGCATGCGGGATTTGGGCTCACCGCCATTAAGTGTTCGGTGTTGTTAACAATGGCAACCGCGACAAGGGCAAGAACAATTATCAGCGCGGCACCTTTAGATGAGCGATCACGTAGATACAGAAACTTTTTCATGGGGTAAGAACTTTCACGGTTAAAGGGGTTTCAGAGAGATCAAATAGACTTTATGCAGCGACTAACAAAAATTGCGTGAGATGACAAGCCCGCATTTTCTGCGGCGCGCTCTCCGACTCGGCTCGAACGAAGAGACGAAGTAATCATAGAACAGGCGAGGAGAGATAAATAAAACGTTCATACACGCGAATACCCGCACGCACCGGTGCTGGTAAGCGAATTCCGTTTGGATAAATATTCCCGTCAAGAGTCTGCTGCCACCACGCAAGCAACTGACCGGGTACGAAGCTCGGAGAGAAATCGGATAGCAGAGGCAACTGACCGTCGGCGCCGTTAAGTCTCGCTAGCTTCGCGCCAGTCGGATCAACTGCATCAAGAAGCACTTTGCTCTTGGGATCAATGACTGCAATAGCCACTACAATTGCAACCACGTCCTGCATACCGCTTACCGAACTATGTGGACTCTGCCAAGGGATATCTGAAAAGGTTCCATCATTGAGGAGATAGTAATATTCAAAGCGAAACACCTGCGGCCCGATGACTTCTGAATCCGAAGTCGACCAAGCACAGGAAGGCGGTGTACACCCAGCCTGTGGCCAAGCTGGCGTCGGCAGAGGGTTCGGCGTGGGCGATGTCAGATCCCCTATGGGAAGCGGGGACGCTAAGGGCACTGGAAGGAAAACGACTGGCGCAGGCGTTGGGGTGACACTCGGTGTAGGTGTTGCCGATGGCACCACGACTGGAGCCGCATTCCAAAGTAGTCCCACACCCATCCGCTCCATCGTGTTGTAAGCCCGACCACTCGAATTTGAATTGACTCGATAGGCAACCACGGAAAGCGGGCTTTGGTAACTCGATGTTGGGAAATAGCCCTCTACGCTGCCGTAGAAAGCTATCTGATCGTTTCCGGGTTGCCGCACGTTACGAAGCGGAGACAGAGCGGATGACTTCACATAATAGTCGATGTCAGATCGTCTCACCATCTTGGCAAAATCGATAGCCATTCGATCCAACAACTGTCGCGCCTGCGAATCTGCATCCATTTGCTTGTGCCCAAGCGTGGTAATAGTAGCGGCACTCTTGAGCAGTTGAGTACTTAGAAGAACCAACAAGACGAGCACCCCGACACTAATTATAAGTTCAGCCAGCGTAAATCCGCATTCGCACAAGGCTACGGCAGGAGTGTGAGCGCTGGGGCGCTCATGTTGCTTCGCCGACGTGAACGCAGCCCTTTTCTTCGTCCAACTGTGCGCTGAGTGCTCGCGATCAATGGGATTCCTCAGCGCAGCGTTTCTCGGCGTGGCATTCAGACGCGCGCTGGGGGCTCGCCACTGCAAGCAGCGTTCCGACTTCACAATGGTTTGTTTCCTGTGAATCATGGGTTCCTGTCGAACGCGACGAACATTTCCGTAGAGCCACTCGGGACTGGCGTCGGGCTTGTTTGCACAACCGTCGGCGGCCAAGTAGCTTTCACATTAGCCCATTGCATTCCCGCCGGAGGTGACGCATTCCACGTCACATTGATTTGGTAACGCGAGTTGGGTTGTAACGACGTAGAAGCCTGGCCTGCGCCGTCAAAATACAATGTCTTCGCCGTCCCAAACGTAATTGCGAACTGCACGGACGTGTTAACTCCTTTTGGTGTGGCGCGCAGGTCAGCGACGACCGCCGCCATGATGTTCGTCGCTGCGGTTTGGGATGCCGCGTTGCGATTTGTCTGGACGCCCACGGGCATCAAACCGAAGACGGCAATCAGGCAGAATGCAGCGACACCCAGTGCCAGAGTTACTTCCACAAGCGAAAAAGAAGCTAGTGATTGCTTTCTCATCGTTGGTAAATCTTCACGGCGCCTCCGAGTCCGGTAAACTGAACAGCAACAACATTTTTAGGAATTGAAGCAGGAACACTTGCTCCGTGCGTCGGCTCCACGCCTATTTCACACACTGTCTTCGCCGTGTAATTGCTGCTGCCGATGACGCCTTCGCCACGAGGACTGAATTGAATAATCTTCGCAAATGTATACTGCGTGCCGCCTAACGGATAGGTGAACCGGAGAGCAGGACTTGAAGGAGCAACAGGACTGGCCGGATCCGTGGTGTCGTTGCCGATTCGAGCAGTGAGATCGTTGGGAGGAGTTCCGGGCGTCGGGCGCGTGTTGAAGTTATCGACAGGACTCAAGATTGGATCGGAAAAAGTCTTCAAGTGCATGTTGTCGATCTTGGTTAGCTTGCCAACTTGAAACAAACTGGCAGAAGGCAACGGCACAACACTGGTTACGGGCAGCGTGTAGAGCATCGTGCCATCCGTCGATGCCACGACCGACGCCACAATTCTACCGATACCTGGTGCAGCGGGATTCGTTGGTTGAGAGACATCCTCTTCGTAAAAACCAACCCACGTGTAAGTGTTATGTGATGTCGCATATGTACGGGCGGTGTCGAGCACGCCTTTGATGATGTATGCGGCGCTCGTCACGTCG
>DASUJR010000058.1:0-12629 GCA_036279175.1 Candidatus Acidiferrales bacterium
GGGCAAAATCTGACACGCGTCGTCGTTGCAACGGACGACGACCGTATCAAGAAGGTAGTCGAGAGTTTCGGTGGCGAAGCAATAATGACGCGCTCCGACCATCGCACGGGCACCGATCGCGTAGCCGAAGTGGCCGCGCACGTACCCGCTGAAATCTATCTCAACGTTCAGGGAGACGAGCCACTGCTGGATCCGGGAACAATCGACTCGCTGGTTTCAGAGATGCTCGAAGACGATTCCATCCAGATCGCGACGCCGTGCTCGGCAATCCGCCGGCAAGACGACATCATGGATCCGCACGTCACCAAGGTCGTGCGCGATTTCGATGGAAATGCGCTCTACTTTTCCCACGCGCCGATTCCCTGGGTCCGCGATCGCAATCAGGACGTGGTGGTGAAGCACTGGAAGCATATCGGCCTTTACGCGTTCCGCCGCGATGCCCTGCTGGAATTCCCTACGCTTCCGCCCGGCGAACTGGAACGAGCCGAACAACTCGAGCAGTTGCGCTGGCTGGAAAACGGCTTCCACGTCCGCGTCGTTGAGACCGAATACGACGCAGTCAGCGTCGACGTTCCCGACGATATCCCTCGCGTCGAGCAGATCCTCCGCAGCGCATCGTCTTCTTCCTGAGCTACAAAGCCTGTCATTCCCGCGACGACGCGCAAACGGCGCCGGCATGAGGAGTTCTCAGTGGTTTGATCGACACACTGCCGGACCGCGGGAATTGTATTTAGATTGCGGCGGAGATTTGGAAGTTCTGGAACGAGCGGACTTGCCGAAGCAACTGTCTAGTTGGATTTGGCGGATGATTGCCGTGGTGCCGACTGCAGGCGTGCAATAAATGCGCGGACGACGGGTATGGCTGGATCGGCTGGAGCTTCGTGAATGAACGTATCGAGTACTCTGATTGCGTCATCGCGGCGGCCGAGATTCGCCAGCGCTTCCCCTTCGATCAGCAGCGCTTTGTTCGCAGAGCCGTTTCCCAGCTCGACGGCCGCCTCAGCATTTTTCCGCGCTTTCTCGTACTCACCCACGTGAACATACGCGTCGGCCAGCACCCAATGGCCCAGCCAATTCTTCGCGTCGATTGTGACGCCCCTTTCAAGTGATGAAATGGCAGCCCGGTAATTCTTCTGCTGGTCGTGAATCTGCCCGAGGGCGATGAGTGCCTCCACATCATCGGGATCGATCGAAATCGCCCTCGCCAGGTACTTTTGCGCGTTGCTCAAATCGTTGCTCTTCTGATACGACGCTCCAAGCAGATAGTAGACATGCGCGTTATCGGGAGCGGCTTTCTGCGCCGCAGTGAATTCCTTCTGCGCTTCCTGGAATTTCCCCGCATGCATGGCCCGAAGGCCCTTGTCGACGTGTTCCTGCGCTTTCGGGTTGAGGGGAGGCGGTCCAACTGGCGCAGCCCCGCCGGAAGCCGGCTCCATAACGACATCGACTTCTACGCGCCCCGATGCGGCGTTGTACTCGAAATCTTTGTGCGCGTTCTTGTAACCGTTCGCCCTCACTTCGACGGTGTAGGGACCGTAGCCGGGCATTCCTGTAAGCACTGCGGTGGAACCGACATTCGTCGTCACCGTGCCCAGCTGCATGTTTGAGCCTTGCTGATAGAGCACTACAAAAGCCTGCTCACCCAGAGGATGGTTGTCCGGCCCAAATACGCGAACCGTGATGTTCGAATCCGACAGCTCGTCTTGTGCCGCGTGTACCTGCTGAGCCGAAGCAATTTCCGCACTCATCGCAAAAAACAGGATCAGGACAACAGCAACGCCACTGCGTCGAGCAGGACAGCCGACATGCGAAGTATGGGTCATGGTTTTGTGAGCTACGCCGATTTGCCTTTCGCATCGAGCTTCAGCAGCACCATCAAGTCCTCCGGATGAACCGCTGCCGCGAGAGCCTCTTCACGCTCGATTTGACCGCCGATGACAAGCTTCGCCAATGATTCTTCCAACGTAAACGAACCCTTGCGTTTGGTGATCGTGATTTCCTGGTGCAAATGCTGAAGGGCGTTGTGACGAATGTGCTGACGCGCGCCGTAACCCACCATCAGCAGTTCCGCAGCCGGTACGCGCCCACCCGTCGTGGCCGGCAATAAAATCTGCGTAAAGGCCGCTGCGAGAGCCATTGCTAACTCCTGCCGAATCGTGTTTTGACGCTCGAGCGGGAACGAATCGGAGATTCGTGCGACCGTCGATGCAACATCAATCGTATGCAACGTCGAGAGCACCAAGTGTCCCGTTTCGGCCGCTGCCACCGCGACGCGCATCGTCTCCGGGTCACGCATTTCGCCGACTACGAGCACATCCGGCGCTTGCCGCAATGCCGCGCGGAGGGCCGTCGGAAAATCGGGCGCGTCGGTGCCAATCTCCACCTGCTCGATCACGCTGCGAATGTGCGCGTGCTCGTATTCAATCGGATCTTCGATCGTGACGATGTGTCGCGATTCGCGCCGGTTGATCTCGTTCACAAGCGCGGCAAGCGTCGTCGTTTTACCTGAGCCCGCAGGTCCGCCGATCAAAACCAGTCCTCGGGTTAGGTGCGACAGGGCTTCGACCGGTGGCGGCAAATTCAATTCGTTGAGCGATGGGACTCTCGTGGGCAGTGCGCGGACCGCGGCAGCAGGGTGGCTGCGTTCACGATGCAGATTAATGCGGAATCGGCCAACGCCGGCGATTCGGTACGATGCGTCCGTTATCTGATTCGCACGATAGGTCTCGAGCGCATGCGCCTTCAGCGCGGGAACCACTGCCGCCTCGATCTCCGGACCGGCAAGCACTTGCGCTTCGAGGTTATGCACCTCTCCATTCAACAACATCGACGGCGGTGCTCCCGGCACCAGCAGCAGATCGCTTGCGCCGCGCGCGACAAGTTCTGCAAGCCAGGTGTCGAGCACCAAGGTCGCCGAGTCCTTCCGAGGAACCGCTTCGTGCTGCTCATTCAGCTCGCGGACGATGCGGTCCAGGTTTGGCCCTCGATCCATCAATGTGGATGCTCCTCCGCGCTCGTCAAGAATGCCGAATCCCGGCACTGCACAACCATTTCTAAAAATAACGGAGACTCTTCTCGCCCTGACAATCGGGACGATAGGGGTATCGATCGAACGCGGCTACACACGGCCCCGATGGCGACGGATACCCGGTCGTATTGTAGCTTAGTCCGTTTCGCACGTTTTAGCCGGTACGTATCGTTCTGTGAAATGTTCATGCTGGCAGATTCAGGCAAACGCGAGAGATTCTTGCATCAGGCGGCACGTGCAGGGTACAAGGTCCCCATGCGATTTCACTTTCGAAACGTCCTTATTCTTTGCGTTCTCGCATTTGTAGGCGCATCCGCTTCTGCGAACTCGCCTGCCGCTGGTACCCAGGCCTCTCGCCGCGTCACGATCACTCTTCTCAGCACCACTGATATTCACGGCCACATCGAACCTTGGGACTACTACGCCAACAAGCCCGCCGACCTGGGCCTAGCGAAGATCGCCACGCTGATCAAGCAGGCGCGAGCGCAAGCTCCGCATGCGTTGTTGCTCGATTGCGGCGACACGACGCAAGGCACGCCTCTCGCGTTTTATTTCGCCGAGAAGGATCTCTCGAAGCCGAACCCGACTATCGCGGCTTTCAACCTTCTCCGCTACGACGCCATGGCCGTGGGCAATCACGAATTCAATTTCGGCGAAAAGGAAATGTGGAAGGCAAAGAGCGAGTCCCATTTCCCCTGGCTCGCCGCGAATGTGAAGCAGACGTATACCTCGGGCGTGCAGCACTTCGGTTCATACATCATCAAAGACGTCGATGGCGTGCGAGTTGGCATTGTGGGCTTCGTAACTCCGGGAATTCCGCGGTGGGAGATCCCTGCGCACTACAAGGGCTACACGTTTGAGCCGATTGTGGCGTCGGCGCGACAGGTGATTCCGCAGGTCCGTAAGAAAGTCGACCTGCTTGTTGTGATCATGCATTCGGGCCTTGATCGCAATCCGGAAACGGGAGCGACTTATCCCGACCAGATTGAAAGCGAGAATGCGGCATGGGAACTGGCCAACGAAGTTCCTGGAATCGACGTGATTTTCTACGGCCACACGCATCGCGAGATGTCGCAATTGCTCGTCCATGGCGTGCTAATGGCCCAGGCCAGAAATTGGGGACAATCGCTGGCGCGCGCCGAAGTCGAAATGTCCCGCAACGTGGCTGGACGATGGTCGGTTGTTGTAAAGCATTCGGAAACGATTCCGGTCACACCGGCTGTGCCGCCCGATTCGGCAATCATGAAACTCGCGGAACCGTACCAGCAAGCGACGCAGAGGTATCTCGATACGCCGATTGCGACAGTCTCGAAGGAACTGACGGGCCGCTACGCACGATATCAGGATGATCCGCTCGTCGATTTGATCCATCGGGTGCAGCTCCAGGCCGGACGCGCGGACGTGTCGATGGCCACAATGTTTTACCCCGGAGCGACGCTTCCGGCAGGACCCGTGACCGTCCGGCAGGTCGCCGCCTTATACGTATACGACAACACGTTGTATGTGGTGCGAATGACCGGTGCCCAACTGAAAAACGCGCTCGAGCACGCCGCCAGTTTTTTTCCCAGCTGGCCCGTAGCCCAGGGCGAGCGGATTCGTCTGCCGGGATACAACGCGGACTGCGCCGAGGGCGTTTCTTATGTGATCGATCTGAGACGACCTGTCGGCAATCGGATCGTCAATCTCACCTTTCATGGCAAACCGCTCGACCCAACACAAGTTCTGCGCGTAGCAATCAACAATTATCGCTACACGGGAGGCGGGCGATACTCTGTCTATCGGGGATTGCCTGTCGTCTACCGCTCACCAGTCGAAATACGCGACCTGATGATCGATTATTTGACGCGTACTAAAACGATACCGTCGGCCGCGGATGAAAATTGGAAGATTGTTCCTCCAGCCGCCCTCGCCGCCATAGAAAAAGCCGCCGATCAGGATACGGCCGATCGAACTCGTTAGTCGGAATACCGAGTCGAGGGGACAGCGGACGCACACACGGACGACAAAATTAATTGCTCTCGCGGCGACCGCGAATAGTGATTGACATCGCAGCGAGTGCTTGCTATTTTTCGCACGCTCAACATTTTCCGACTCTGATCAGTGGAGGCACCGCAACCCGGCACCATCCATGGCGTTCGTCGCGAAGAAAATTTTCCTCACAAAGGGAGTCGGAAAACACCGCGAGCGCCTTTCGAGCTTCGAACTGGCGTTGCGCAACGCTGGTATTGCGGCTTGCAACATCGTCCGCGTCTCATCGATTTTCCCGCCCTACTGCAAACTCATTTCACGTAGCGAAGGCCTGAAACATTTGAAGCCCGGCCAGGTCGCGTTCACGGTTATCAGCGAAAATCAGACGCGCGAAGCGCACCGCTTGATCGCAGCAGGCGTTGGCCTCGGCCTGCCAGCAGACAAGTCGATGTACGGCTACCTTTCGGAGCACCATTCCTTCGGCGAAACGGAAGAGGTCGCCGGCGAATACGCCGAAGAGTTGGCGGCCGAAATGCTCGCTACCACCTTGAACGTGGAATTCGATCCGGACCTCTCGTGGGACGAAAAAAAAGAGGTCTACCGCATCTCTAATAAAATCGTCCGCACGATGAACATCACGCAGTCTGCTGTTGGTGACAAGCGCGGATTATGGACCACCGTTCTTGCCGCCGCCATTCTGCTCGGCGACGACGATTAAGCAAATTTCTCTGCGGACTCTGCGCCTCAGCGGTGTCCCTACACGCGCTCCCAAATCGGAAATGCCTTATCCTCGTTCCCGCACTCTGGTGTATCCTTCCCGCCGTCTTTGACGCACCTCATAGTTTTTCGCCGGAGGACTGAATGAAATCGTGGCTCACCGCGCTTTTGGCACTTGCCTTTGTTACTCCCTGCATTCTCGCGTCCGGGAATTCGCAATCCAAGAACGAAGAAAAGGCGCTTCCCAGCATCGAGCAGAAGACCGCGGGCATGCAGCAATTCCCCGGCTTCCTTAACTACTATTGGGATGCGCGCGCGGGCAAAATCTGGCTTGTCGTCGATAAATGGGACACTGATTTTCTGTTCCACGAATCCTTGCCCAACGGCGTCGGCTCCAACGATCTTTCGCTCGACCGCGGCCAGCCCGGCGAAACCCAAGTTGTACGATTTGAACGCAGCGGCCCGCGCGTTCTTCTGGTCGCGCAGAACGAACGTTTCCGCGCTGTCACTGACGACCTCCAGCAAGTCGCGGCCATAAAGCAAGCGTTCGCGCAGTCCGTTCTTTGGGGATTCGAAGCGGCTGCGGAAGACGGCGATTCCGTTCTCGTCGACGCCACGCCGTTTTATCTGCACGACGTGCATCACATCCCCGAAAAACTTGCCACTCTGCACCAGGGCGCATACCACGTCGATGTTTCGCGGTCCGCCATCTACTTGCCGCGCACAAAAAACTTTCCCCAGAATTCCGACGTCGAATCAATTATCACGTTCGTCGGCCAGAATCCCGGCCATTTCGTGCAACAGGTAACGCCGGAACCGGAGGACATCACCGTCCACGAGCATTTCTCTTTCATCCAGGCGCCGCCGCCCGGCTTTCAGATGCGCGAGTACGATCCGCGCTCCGGATTTTTCGCCATCCAGTTCATGGACTTCGCGACGCCGGTCGACCAATCCATTCAGAAGCGCTACATCGCTCACTGGCGTTTGCAGAAGCAGGACCCGACGGCAGCCGTCAGCGAAGCCGTGAAGCCGCTTGTGTATTACGTCGATCCCGCGATTCCAGAGCCCATCCGCTCAGCCATCATGGAGGGCCTCAGTTGGTGGAATCAGGCGTTCACGGCGGCGGGTTACAAAGACGCGTTTCAGGTGAAGCTGTTGCCGCCTGACGCCGATCCGATGGACATTCGCTACAGCGTCGTCGAATGGGCGCCCCGCCTGACGCGCGGCTGGTCCTATGGCAGCGCCATTTCCGATCCACGAACCGGTGAAATCATTCAAGGACACGTCACGCTCGACGCGCTCCGCATCCGTCAGGATTTCCTGATCGCCCGCGGCCTGCTCGACCCGTTCGGCAACGATCCTGAGGCGCTGCGAAAGGCGAACGAGATGGCGCTTGCGCGCATCCGCCAGCTTGCGGCGCACGAGAGCGGGCACACGCTTGGCCTCATGCACAATTTTGCCGCCAGCATCAACAATCGCGCGTCCGTCATGGATTATCCGCCGCCGACGGTGACTCTCGGAGCAAATGGAATTCCAGATGTCTCGAACGCCTACGCCGTCGGCATCGGCTCGTGGGACAAAGTCGCCATCGACTATGGCTATCAGGATTTCCCGTCGGGCACGAACCACCGGCAAGCGCTGAACAAAATTCTGAATAGCGCGTTCGAGCACGGCCAGATTTACCTCACTGATCAGGACGCGCGCCCGCTAGGCTCGGCCAGTCCCGTCTCGCATCTTTGGGACATGGGATCGAACGATCTCGACGGCCTCAAGCAGGTGATCGCTGTCCGCAATGCCGCGCTGAAACGCCTCTCAATCGATGCCATCCGCGAAAACGAGCCGGTTGCAACCATTGAAGACGTACTCGTCCCGACTTATCTCTATCATCGCTATCAGGTCAGCGCCGTCTCGAAGTCCATCGGCGGCCTCAATTACTGGTTCAACGTGCGCGGCGGTGTGGAAAAGCCGCCCGAAATCGTTCCCGCTGCCCAGCAGCGCGCGGCAATCCGCGCGGTGCTGGCGACACTTTCCCCGCAGCAGCTCGAATTCCCGGCCGCGCTGTTGAAACAGATTCCTCCGCGGCCGCCGGAGTACCCTAGCTCGAAGGAAAATTTCGCGCGCCGCACCGCTCCCGCCTTCGATGCCCTTTCTGGAGCGGAAGCGATGGCGAACATCGTCACCAGCCTCCTGCTCGAACCAAATCGCGACGAGCGCATGGTCGAATACCATGCGCAGGATGCGCGGTATCCAGGTTTCGCAGAACTGCTCGACGATTTGCTCGCATCCACATGGAAGGCACAGCCGGAGCAAGGCTACGATGGCGCAATTCAACGACGGGTCGATGCCGTCGTCCTGGCGCAACTGATGTCGGTCGCAGCCGACCAAGACGCCGCTCCGCAAACTCGCGCTACCGCATCTCTAAAACTGGATGGGCTGAAGGATTGGATCGCAGGTCAACTCAAAACGACGACAGACGGGAGTCGCCGCGCGCAATTCTTCTTTTCAGCCCAGCAGATCGAGCAATTCGAGAAGAATCCAACGAGCGTGCATCTCGCGACGCCGGCACCTCCGCCAGCCGGCGACCCCATCGGCTCCGACGGCTGGGACTAGGTTGAGGAATGTGGAAGGGGGTAATGTAGCTCAGGCCTGCCCGTCCGAGACAGGTCTTTAGACCCGGGGCCTTGCGGTCTCGGCGACTGGGACTAGGCCTTCAGCTATTTTGGACAGGAGCGAGAATGGCGACCCCGAGAGGGCTTGAACCTCCAACCTCATGCTTCGTAGGCATGCGCTCTATCCAGTTGAGCTACGGGGTCGAGCAATAGATGATAGCAAGGAAGTCGCTGCTCCCCAAGCCGTCAAAATTCACTGCGGAAACGACAGTGCAGGAAAAGCGCGACATTGTAGGTGGAAGGCTTAAGCGGACGCAGAATCGCGCTGCATCAGGCGCTCCCGCAGCGCCGGCGTCTCCGCGATGTCAATCGCGGTCCACGCCATCGCCAGCGCGCCATCGAGGACGGCCTTATCCGCGTCGGCCTTCACACAGTGCGCCGTAAATTCTGGCTGATGGTTCCCGGCCGGCAGCGAATTGATTCCAATGCCCGGATGAATCGACGGGATCACGTGCGACACGTTCCCCATGTCCGTCGACGCCGTGATTCGTTGCGCCATCGGACCCAATTCGGGAAACGAGCGGCCCAGGTTCTCCGCGTTTCGCTTGTACAGCAGGCTGATCTCGTGGTCGTGCTTCACATCAGCATAAGGACTGTCTCCGCCCCGAATTTCCAGCTTCGCGCCCGTCGCCACGGCGCCAGCTTCAAAGCAGCGATAGACTTTCGAGCGCACGTCCTTCAGCTCCTCGAGATTTTCCGCGCGAACGATGTATCGCGCCGACGTGTGCGCCGGAACGACGTTGGGCGCGTCTCCTCCGTGAGTCGTGATTCCGTGAACACGGTCCGTCTGCCGGATGTGCTGCCGCAGCAGGCCGATCGCCGTTTGTGCTACCGTCAACGCGTCAGCTGCATTGATTCCCTGCTCCGGAAAAGCCGCCGCGTGCGCTTCCTTGCCGGTATAGTGCACGTCGAACATAGCGCAAGCGATCAGGTGCGCCTCGAGCATCTCGATCGGCGTGGGATGAACCATCATTGCCGCGTGAATCCCCTTAAACGCGCCCTTTTCCAGCATTACGATCTTCCCGCTCGCGTTTCCCACTTCTTCGGCTGGCGTCCCCAGCACAGTAACCGTCAGGCCGACTTCGTCCGCAACTCTTGCCGCCGCGATTCCCGCCCCGACCGCCATGGCCGCGATCATGTTGTGGCCGCAGGCGTGGCCGATTTCCGGAAGGCAGTCGTACTCGGCGCAAATTCCGATGTTCAGGGGGCCTGTCCCGGCTTTGGCGATGAAAGACGTTTCAAGTCCGCATACGCCGCGGTCCACGTGAAAACCAGCACAGTCGAGCGCGTCGGCCAGCCAGACACACGCTTTCTCTTCCTGAAACCCAAGTTCCGGGTGAGCGTGAATGCGATGACTTAACGCGAGAAGATCCCGCTCGATTGTTTTGAATTTCTCCTGTGCACCGGCCTTTGCGCCCATAAGGCCCTCCACATCAGCTGAAGCCGCGGGAATTATAGCTCCTAAGCTCGTGATGTGGCGACGTGCTCCGCCGAAGTCTTACCTCCTCGGGTTGCCAGGACTCAACAGTTGCCGCATTCCGTCTGGAGACCGTATTCGACCGCGCTATGCTCGTAAGTAGTCATAACCGGTCCCGCATGTCCGCTTTCTATCCTTCAATCCCGTCTCAGCTGCCCATTGATTGACTTCGGAGCGGAGATCGAGCGGCTTCTGCTGCGCACTGTCCTATTCGGAACTTAGACGAGCTCGAGAGATAGAGGGAACCAGGTCTCGGCCGCCGAGTCACAGGCATTACTTTAGCTAAGTTATTGCTCCACCTAAAGTTAAGGCAAATTCAAGGGTACCCATTAGACAGCGCGTTTTGGCTACAGCAAATTCCCAATCCGAGTCACGGAATCGCAGGTATTTAGGCTACTCGTGCCCCTATGGTTCACTACCCCTGTCGCTATGTCGCATCCTGCTGCTCCGGGCGCCGAACCGCCCCTCAATAAAAACTCTACCAAATGCTCGTCAACCCGTGGTTGCCCCGTACGGTCCCGCCTCAATCTTGCTCAAATCTTCGGTTCGGCGCTGTGGGGCCAGGACGGATCATTCCTTTTTTCGTTCTGAGTCCCGCACAACCAATCCAACTGGTACCGCTTGCCAGCGATAATAAACCGGGCACAGCTCATAAAAGCTCGTGTGCTCGCCGAGCCGAAATAGGGCTACACGAAAATCCCTTCTGAGTTGCTGGAACTGCAGTATTTAGCTGCCGCACCCAAGGTGATTTTCTATAGACCCAGCAGGCCGGAATCACAGCGGCCCCGATGCACAATCCACCGTGTTCGCGCGTGCTTCAGAAGTAAAGCCGAACGGGAGGAAAAGGACAACTTGGCTGCTCCGTCTCTTGCCCCGGTCACACTCGTCTCGCCGGCCACCCCTAATGCACCACCGACTCTCACGCCGCCAGAAATCTCAGACACCGGCGCCGGCAACTCCGCTGGTCGGACTCCCGCTTCACAAGCAAAGCGCGGACTGGCACCTTCGTCGCTCAATCTTCGCGTTATCGCCGGTCCACTGTCTCTTGCCGACCGCACCAGAATCCTGTCCGAATACAATCGGCTAACCGGAACCCGTGTTTCCGTCCAGCAATTCTGCCGCTGGACGGAACAGAGCCCTTCGGGCCCGGCGCTTCATGCCCTGATCGAAACCAAAGATGGTCGCATCGCAGGTCATTGCGCGCTCATTCCCTTTGCATTGCAGGGCCCCGCAGGGACCGTAACGGTGGCCAAAGAGCATTACTTCTTCCTTTCGGCAGAGTACCGCTCCCAGCCTGTTCAGAATTTACCTGAAAGCAAGCGGTCCGCCGCAGCCCTCTTGCTTGAACAACTCCACCTGCATGCATCGAAGCAAGGCTGGCGATCGGTGCTTGCCTGCGTTCCACCCCAACTTGAACGGATTCATGACCCTCTCGGATACCGGCCCGTGGACTTCGCCGCGCGAGACTGTTTCTTCATCCTTCACCCAATTCGCGCATGGCGAGCGATGCGCAACCTTCAGCTTGCCACGCAAGCTTCATTGTTCGCTGCAAGCGCTGCCAATTGGGCATACGCGTCTTGCGTTTCTCCATTTCAGCGGAATCGCGGCCGCGTCCGGCGTTCGCGCATCGTAGATCATTTCGGTTCTATCTCTCGGCGGACACCCCGTCGCATTTCTCCTTCTGACGAACTCGGATCTCTGCGCTGGCGCTATTCGGAGTCCTCCTATACGCCCTTTGTGGTTGACGATGGTGTCGAAGGCTATGTGATCGCCGCCAAAGGCACTCCATTCGCCTTCTCCCGCGTGTGCCAGTTTCAGGTTCCATCGCTCCGATCAATTCCGGCGATAATCGACCTGCTGATTCGCGATGCCCGCGCATCGCACGCCATCGGTATCCGTTGGTCGGTTTATGGAAACGGAGAGGAACAGGACCTGTTAGTCGCTGAACTTCGGAAGCGGACGTTCCTTTGCATCCCGCGAAATCGTCGGATCCTCGTTTCGTCTTCGGATGCTGAACTCTTCACGGCAGCCAACTGGAACCTGTCTGATTCGCTCTTCACGTTCGATCTCTGACTCGAGAGCGTTCCAAATCCAGGCACACTGAACCACCCGACCGATTTTGGGCAAGAGCTACGAGGTGAATCTGGTGTTCAGAATCAGTTAGGTGTTCGGCTGCCAGCAGCACACATTCTTTATTTCTTGTTTTGCGGTTCAGTCGAATCTTGATCCGCCTCTATTACAACGTCGACTGCGGCCTGTTCTCTTAATTTCACCTTCTTGCCATCTTCGGTTTCCAGCGTGTTGTCGATACGAATTTCGCGGTACAGATGATCCGCATCTTCAACCGCGATTTGCGCCTTCTCTGGCAGGCTCGGGTGAGGCGGTGGAATCACCTTCTCGACGATGCCGTGCTTTTTTACTTTTGGTTTGCTCTTCATAGTGCTCCCTGCGTTGGGCAATCGGGCGGGGGCAGCCATTCTAGCAGGTGTGCAACCGCTGGAGAAACCCCACCCAAAACCAAATTGATGAGTGTAGGCGGCGGGTCTCAGCTTGCCTGCTGTAGACAGGAGCCATCCGCCGAAGCCCAACGCACGAACTCCTAACTCTCTTGGCAAAATCGGTTGAGCCGGCTGTCAACGCAAAGTAGAAATGTCCGGTTTTGTGCCAGGTAGAAATGTCCGCTTCCAGGGCTTGCGCCAAGGGTGATCGGGAGGCGGGCTGTAGTGGGTTTTAGTTTTGGCTGTGGGTTTTGGTTTACCATCGGCGAGTC